>LIIK01000010.1 GCA_001421095.1 Candidatus [Bacteroides] periocalifornicus
GTGATGGCAAATCTCGACAATTGATTGAAATGGGATTATCTGTAGCTCCCACGTAAACGACGCGGCACGCCGCGTCGCTACGGTCTCCGAGAAATGGGATTGCTTGATTGAAACCTGTTTACCCGCAAGAGGGGGAAAGCCCCCATAAAGATTGACCCCATACAGGATTTTTGCAGCGGTCTCCCTTTGGAATACGGTGGTTTAAAACCTATTCTCCCGTTCTCCGAAGGACGTAGCGACGCGGCGTGCCGCGTCGGTATCTGGCCTTCATACCACCCCTCGGCACGTGCTTACGTGTTTTTGCATTTGAGAATAATTACTACCTTTGCGGTCTGAAAAGTTCTTTGTTGCGTTGGAAGAGCTAGGACGTTACTACGTAGACCTACCCAAACATCGTGGTGATAGCGAGGAGCTTACCCGCGAGCTAGGGGATGATTTCTTTCCCGATGGGGCAGACTGGGGCGTATACGGCGCACGGCTGACTCTCCGGCTACGGGTGGGGTGCGATTCGCCGCGATACCCCGTAGAGGTAACGATGGAGGGGAGCGTAACGCTAGAGTGCGACCGATGCCTGCAACGGATGGATTTCCCGCTAGTATTTAGCGGAGTGCTGGTGCTGCAACGGGCCAAGGTGGGCGAGGTGCAGATGGAGGAAGACGACTGGATGATACCGCAGGAGGCCGAGCGGGTAGATATCGGGCCCTGGATTCGCGAGAGCATCTACCTGTCGATACCTATGCGCCACTACCACGGGCTGAGGGGCACGAGCGAGGGGGACTGCAACCCAAGCGTGCTGGAGTTGATTGGCTCAGACGAACTTGGGCATGCCCACCACGATGGGATGGAGGATGGGGGAAGCGAGGGAACACTAGCTGCGCAACTGCGAGAGGCCCTCGGGGGGAAAGAGGCTAACGATAGCGGCCACTAGGAGACGACCGTAAGCGCACGGGGTCTCTGCACGATAGGGAAAAACAGCCTGCGCTAAGCGCGCAGGATATTAGAATTGACATAAGGAACTTAGGAACAGGAGAGAATCATGGCACATCCAAAATCTAAAATATCGAAGCAACGTCGCGATAAACGTCGCTCGCACGATGCCATCAGCCCTGTAACGCTGAGCACCTGCTCGAACTGCGGGAGCTTTGTAGAGCGGCATCACGTATGCCCAGAGTGCGGCTACTACCGCGGCAAGCAGCTGATAGCCAAGAAAGAGGCCTAGGATTCAACGATACAAAAACGAGCACACACAACGCTTCCCTCCCCGTAGCCCCACCCTACACCGCAGGGAGCCGACCCGGCTGGCGTAGGCCAACTGCTGGCTCTCCTAGCGGGCGGGTAGAAGACCGAGAGGCTGCGCAGTATTCCTCGCGGTGGGCGGGCTTGCTTTTAGTGACGGAGCATGGGCAACCATTGCTCGCTGGGTTCGTGGTATATTCCAACGTTCGGGAACGATGAGAATAGGAGTTGATGCGATGGGGGGCGATTTCGCCCCTGCTGCGGTGGTAGAAGGCGTACTCTTGGCCAAAGAGTGGATCGATGCCAACACGCGGGTGGTGCTTTACGGGCATAGGGATGCGCTAGCTGCCGAGTTCGACCGGCTAGGCGGTAGGATCGACGACTTCGAAGTGGTGCATTGCACCGAGGTTATCGACATGCACGACCACCCCGTAAAGGCTGTCAGCACCAAAACGGATAGCAGTATCACGGTGGGCTTTCAGCACCTAGCCCAAGGCAAGATAGATGGCTACGCGAGTGCCGGCAACACCGGGGCCATGATGGCTGCCACCATGGGGATGATAAAGGCCGTACCGGGCATTCTCCGCCCGGGTATCGCGGCCTATGTCCCCACGGGCGAAAAGGGGTATAACCTCCTGCTCGATGTGGGGCTGAACTCAGACTGCAAGCCTGAGGTACTGGTGCAGTACGCCCTGCTCGGTTCCCTCTACGCGCAATTCATCTTTGGGATAGAGAAGCCGCGTGTAGGACTTCTGAACATCGGGGCCGAACCCGAAAAGGGCAATCTCCTCACCAAGCAGACCCACGAGCTGATGCGCGCCAGCACGGACTTCAACTTCATTGGCAACGTGGAGGGTGGCGAGGTAATATCGAACCAGCGCACCGACGTGATAGTGTGCGACGGCTTCGTGGGCAATGTGGTGCTAAAGGAGGCCGAGGCGCTCTACGTACTCACCCGCGAACGTGGGATCAAAGATCCCGTACTCGACCGCTTCAACTTTGAGAACTACGGTGGCACCCCGGTGCTTGGGGTCAACGCCCCCGTGATCATCGGGCACGGGATATCTACCGGCCGCGCTATCAACCAGATGATCCACCAGACGGCAAACGTAATACGCACCCAGCTGTGCGATAAATTTAAACGCGCTTTCGCAAATGGCTAGCATACAAGCCGCGATAACGGGGGTAGCTGGTTACGTGCCAGACTACATCCTCACTAATGAGGAACTCAGCCGGATGGTGGATACCACCGACGAGTGGATTATGACCCGTATAGGAATCAAGGGACGCCATATCCTGAAGGGCGAGGGGCTGGGCACGAGCGATATGGCCATAGTGGCGCTACGCGAACTCCTGCGGAAAACCCACACCGCGCCCGAGGAGGTGGAGCTGCTCATCTGCGCTACGGTAACCCCCGATATGCAATTCCCAGCAACGGCCAATGTGCTGGCCGATAAGGCGGGGATTCTCAATGGGTTCGGCTTCGACATGGCTGCCGGGTGCAGCAGCTTCCTCTTCGCCCTCGAAACCGGGGCCAAATTCGTGGAGAGCGGCAAGTACAAAAAGGTGGTGGTGGTGGGCGCCGACAAGATGAGCAGCATCACAGACTACCAGGATCGCAGCACCTGCCCAATCTTCGGTGATGGTGCGGCGGCCGTAATGCTGGAGCCTGACACCGACGGATATGGCGTGATTGATGCCAAACTGATGGTAGATGGCAGCGGGCGAAAGCATCTGCACCAGGTGGCCGGAGGATCATGCTACCCCGCCACTATGGAAACCGTGGCGAAACGGCAGCACTACATCTACCAAGAGGGCCAACCGGTATTCAAAGCGGCGGTTTCGCACATGGCAGACACCGCGGTTGAGATAATGGAGCGGAACGGCCTCACCGGGGAGAGCATCGACTGGCTGGTACCCCACCAGGCCAATGTGCGTATCATAGAGGCCGTGGGCAAGCGCATGGGACTTCCACCAGAGAAGGTGATGGTGAATATCGAGCGCTACGGCAACACCACGAGCGCCACATTGCCACTCTGCCTTTGGGACTACGAAAAACGGCTGAAACGTGGGGATAGGCTAATCCTTGCAACCTTTGGCGCTGGCTTCACCTGGGGGGCCATCTACCTAAAATGGGCCTACGATGGGGATAAAGTAGCGTAGAATCCCCTCCTAAGCCAACCAGATAGAGCAATCCAGAGGGCCTAGATGCCTCCAGAAAGGGCGTTTAGGCCTTTTTCGCAATGGTGTACCCGACGGCTTTCAGGAGCGAATCCCTGTTCACCCGGTAACCCATGCCCGCTAAGCGCTCGAATTTTCAGAGTGTTCCTTTTCCATTTCTATCCATCCTGCGGAATTTTGCGCACCACCAGCTGCTAGCCACCGGGAGGATTTCTACCGACGATGAATATCCTGGGAGGGGTAAGGATTCTGTGGATAGACGAATTCCTGTAAACCACACACGTTGAACTAAAGTAGATAGCCATGTTCTCTGGAATCATAGAGGGGCTGGGGCGTGTAACCAACCTGGTACGCGAGGGGGGCAACCGGCATATTACGCTCAGCTGTCCGTTTACCCAAGAGCTTAAGGTAGACCAAAGCGTTGCGCACAATGGCGTCTGCCTCACGGTGGTGGCATTCCCAAAGGCCGGCGAGTACACGGTGACAGCCATAGACGAAACGCTGAAGAAATCTAACCTCGGCGACCTCATAGTAGGCAGCGAGGTGAACCTGGAGCGTAGCATGAGGCTGGACGGACGCCTGGATGGGCACATAGTACAGGGGCACGTAGACCAAACCGCCACCTGCACAGGGGTAGAGGAGGCTGACGGCAGCTGGGTCTACACCTTCAGCTACCCGGCACGGGAAGGCGCTATTACGGTAGAGAAGGGCTCTATCACCGTGAATGGGGTTAGCCTTACGGTGGTGAATTCTCGCCCCGACGGATTCCAAGTGGCGATAATCCCCTACACCCACAGCCGTACCAATTTCCACACCTTTAAAGTGGGTACAAAGGTGAACCTTGAGTTTGACATCATTGGGAAGTACATCGCCCGACTCATGGAGGCCTACAGAAGATGAGGGCATCCTTGTAAGCCCTGCACACCGCTAAGCCCATGGAAGGCCAGCCCGCGGGGTGGCGCCTACTCGTTAGCGCGTTACTCCCTACAATCATCCTCCTGCTATGCTGCGGATACTCGCATGCCCAGCTTGCAAGGTATGATTCGGTGGCACAGCTACGTACAGACTATATCGCCACCTGGCCCATAGGGCGCAATGCCCCATCCACGGCACTCCCTCGGCAGGCAGCTCAACCCCCACAATCCCAGGCCTTCACAGAAGCGTGGGGAATACCCATCGGGCTCGCCGTATCCGGCTTTATACTAGCGGACCGCTGGGGGCTCTCACGCGCCAATGCCAACTGGCGGAAAAAGTACCGGGAGGGGGATCCGGTGCACGACCTTCCCGTAATCCCCGGGGTCAAACGCCCCAAGCCTAGGCATCACCTCAGAGGGGTGGACGATGCCATGCAGTACCTCCCCATTGCCTGCGCGGTGATAATGAAATTGGCCGATGTGCCCGGACGCACCACCGGGAGCGACTTCTACGAATCGGCCGCCGGGGCGGGTATCCTTGCCCTCACCATAGTAAACTGGATAAAATTCCAGGAACTCTCGCTAAGGCCAGACTTCTCGAACTCCAACAGCTTCCCAAGCGGACACACGGCCACGGCATTCATGGGGGCTGAGATCCTGAGGCTAGAGTACGGAAGTCGCTACCCCTGGCTTGCGGCAGCGGGCTACACCATTGCCATCACCACCGGTTTCATGCGCACCTACCATAATCGCCACTGGATAGGCGATGTGACGGCTGGGGCCGGAATCGGAATAGCCGCAGCATGGCTGGGGTGGGCTGCCCAACCCTGGATAGACTACTTTACCCAAGAGTGCGTAGCGCTGTTCACCCAGACGCTCCAAGAGGATCGCGAACGAAACCGGCTGATGGCAACCCCCTGGCTTAACTCCGGAGGCGGGGGTATCACGCTGCAATGGGAACTGTAACAACAGCCCTCTAGCTGCTAACCCACACTCCCCGAGCTACAGTTCACTGCTGCACACCGGGGCGAAAAATCCCCACAATTGACGATTGCCTCCCCGAAGGATAATGGCGAAATTCGCGCCGTTATCTTCGGGGAGTTTGTCTTTTTCTTAAGATCCGTTTAGAAGTATAAGATAGGGGTAGAGTCGGATGCAGCTGTCTGATTTACAGGTTGGGCAAAAGGCCCAAATAGTCGGTGTTCGTGGGCAAGGCGCCTTCCGGAAACGAATCCTAGAGATGGGGTTCGTAGAGGGGAAAACCGTAGAGGTGCTAGGGCGCGCCCCATTGGGGGATCCCACACGCTACCGGATTATGGACTACGAAGTCTCTCTCAGACGAGACGAGGCGCTCCTGGTAGACGTAACCCCAGTGGCAAGCTGTACAGATGCGCAGCAGCCCCCACAGCAAGAGCTACCCGATTCTACCATACTGGCTGCCGAGCAACCCCATGAGGACGATTTGCCCTTTTCCGACACCGCTACCCACAGAGATACCTCCCCACACAAGGGGAAAACCACCCCGCAAAAGGTAATCCGTATAGCCCTGGTGGGAAATCCGAACAGTGGCAAGACCAGCGTATTCAACCTTGCCTCGGGCGCTCGCGAACATACCGGGAACTACAGTGGGGTTACCGTGGATTCTAAAACTGCCCACGTTCAACGGGGCGACTACCTTTTTGAGCTGACCGATCTCCCGGGTACCTACAGCCTCTCGGCCTACTCGCCAGAGGAGCTCTATGTACGCAATTTCATCGCTGAATTCAAGCCCGATGTCATTGTAAATGTGGTGGATGCTACCAACCTAGAACGGAATCTCTACCTTACGCTCCAGCTACTAGAACAGACCCCTAGGGTGGTGGTAGCACTGAATATGTGGGATGAATTCACCAGCGCCAAGCATCACTTGAACCGCCCCCTGCTCTCGGAGCTGCTCGGTGCGCCATGCGTGCCCACCGTCGGGCGTACTGGGCAGGGGCTAGATCGCCTGCTCCACACTGTGGCCGAGGTGTACGAAGGCCGATGGACAACACAGAAGAATCTGGTGGAGGCATACGGTAGCACTGTACAGAGCTCGGTAAGCCAGCTGCAAAGTACGCTACGCCAAACCTACCCGCACATTGACGATCTGCACACCTCCTACTTCGCCCTAAGGCTGCTGGAAAACGATGCAGATGCCCGGCGAAAACTCACCCTGCAGCCCAATTCCGCCCAAGTAGAAAACGCCATCAAAGTTCTCTCCCAAGAGGTGGAAAATGCTACAGGTAAGGACTTCGAGACCTACGCCACCGATGCGCGGTACTCCTACCTAGGGCGTATACTCCAGCGCACCTTTGTCCACGCCCCCCAGCAGGTCAACACCTCCTGGTGGGATAGGATAGACCGGGTAGTAACCCACAGGGTTTGGGGTATCCCCATATTCCTCGGGGTGATGTGGTTCATGTTCTGGGTTACCTTCACCGTGGGCGAGTACCCTAAGGGGTGGATGGAAGACGGGGTGGCAACGCTCGCCAGCTGGGTGAACGGCGCTATGCCCCCAAGCCCACTCACAGATCTGCTAACCGATGGGGTGATAAACGGCGTGGGGGCAGTAATCGTTTTTCTTCCCCAGATCCTCATACTCTTCCTCTTCATCGCGCTGCTGGAGGACAGCGGGTACATGGCGCGCGCAGTGTTCGTGATGGACCGCGCCATGCGGGGTATCGGCCTACACGGACGCTCATTCATCCCCATGGTTATGGGGTTTGGTTGCAATGTGCCCTCCATAATGGCCACCCGCACCATAGGCGACCGCAAGGTCCGGATGGTGACAATGCTAGTAAACCCCTTTATGCAGTGCAGCGCACGCCTACAGGTGTACGTGCTACTGGCGGGATTCGCCCTGCCGAGCCACCCGGTAGTCATGCTGCTAGGGCTCTACCTCTTCGGTATCATAGCGGCTGTGGGCATGGCGCTACTCTTCCGCAAAACCCTCTTTCGGGGAAATGACTCCCCATTTGTCATGGAGATCCCTCCCTATCGACTACCCACTGCCAGGTCGGTGCTAATCCACATGTGGGATAAGGGGTCGCAGTACCTGCGCAAGATGGGAACGGTGATCCTTGTGGCAGCTATCCTCATCTGGGTACTTGGCTACTTCCCCCGAAGCACTAGCCGCGGTGCTGAATTTGAGACAAAGCAGGCCGCAGTGGAGGCTTTACTCGCGCAAAAGGGCAACAACCCCAGCACTGAAGGGCAAAATGGAATGGGCACAGAATATCACACCGCTCCCACTATCAACCCCCTCAAAGATTCTGCCCTAACCGCGGAACAAAACGGCAGTTCCAGCACCACGCCCCCAGCAGATTCCCCAGATGATGGAACTCTCGCAACATCCGCTAGCCATTACGATTCCCTAAGCCCCCAAGAGCTCGATTCGGTGAAAACAGCCCTGGAGTATGAATGGGAAGAGGTGCGCAAGCAGAACTCCTTTCTCGGGCGGGTGGGTAAATTCATAGAACCTGGCATCTACCCTCTGGGCTTTGACTGGAGAATCGGCATAGGGCTACTAAGCGGAATAGCAGCTAAAGAGGTGGTGGTAAGCACGCTAGGGGTTCTCATAGATGCTGGCAACGACCCCGAGGGCAATGAGACCCTGCTTACCGAGCGGATAGAACGGGCAACCTACAATAGCGGAGAGCGCATTGGCGAAAAGCTCTTCACCCCCCTTACCACCCTGTCGCTCCTGCTGTTCGTGGCGCTCTACGTACCCTGCATAGCGGTTATCGCAGCCATTAAGCGTGAATCGGGTTCATGGCGGTGGGCGCTATTCTCAGCGCTCTACACCACAGGGTTGGCCTACATAGTATCGCTAGTGGTGTACCAAATAGGGCGGCTGCTGTAGGAGAACTGCCCCTGTTGCCCGGCTATGGGTAAATCTGTAGAGTACCCACACTCTGCAAGCGCATACAGCACAGCCCGAGCGGTGTTCGCCCTCCCACCCTTCTAAATCGTAAAAGGAGATGCCCAATTGTAAACCGCACTCGCCACGCTGCCAATGAGAGTGAAAAGGGAGCGGTTCACCATTCCAACATATTCATCTGTTCCTCTTTTTTAGTACCTTTGCCCAAGAAATAGATACGGATATGAACACGACCTACACGGTTATCCTCTGGGTAATCATAGTGGCAGCCATCGCCTTTGTGGTATGGCGCATAGTGCAAATGGCACGCGGGAAAGGTGGCTGCGGTTGCGGGTGTTGCAGCGCCCAAGGCCCCTCACCCCAAAAATCGGCAGACTCAACGTCCTCTGGCGTACAGTGCCGCCTATACGTCAATAATATGCACTGCAATAACTGCGAGCGCACCGTGACTACAGCCATAGAGCAGGTGGAAAGCGTGCACGGCGCCGCGGCAGACCACGCAAGCGGGCTGGTTGTATTCCGCTACGATGGGCGCGAAGAGACGCTAGAAAAAGTGAAAGGCAAGCTAGAGGAGATTGGATTCCCATTCGACCGGATGGAATAGCGGCTGCGCGACACTACCATGCGGTATCGGCTAGACCTCGGGTATCTTGGCACAAACTACCACGGCTGGCAGCGGCAGCCCAATGCGCACACCGTGCAGGCCGAGGTGGAAAACGCACTGTGCACCCTACTCCGATGCCCCGTGGATCTAGTGGGAGCCGGGCGAACCGATACGGGGGTCCATGCGTTGGGCTATGCTGCCCACTTTGACTACAACGGTGCTATAGACAGCCCAGCCAAGTTTTGCCATGCGCTAAATGGTATCCTCCCTGGTAGCATCGCCATTCATAGCCTAACGGAGGTGGATGGTGATTTTCACGCCCGTTTCAGTGCCACCAGCCGGCAATACATATACCTCATCAGCCGAGAGAAGAATCCCTTTCTCGCCCCCTTAGCCTACCAGTACACAGCCGCACTAGATTTCGCCAAGCTAGAGGCATCTGCCTGCCTGCTAGAGGAGACCTCAGACTTCGCGAGCTTCTGCAAGGCTGGGAGCGACCAGGGTACTACCATATGCAGGGTAACCACCGCCCGCTGGACCCAGGAGGGGGGGGTATGGAAATTCAGCATTACTGCAGACCGATTCCTGCGGAATATGGTACGCGCCCTGGTGGGCAGCATGCTACAGGTTAGCTGCGGACACTGGTCGCTGGCACGCTTTAAGCAGGCTATAGATGCGCAAGACCGCAGCCTAGCAGGCCCCTCAGCCGAACCACAGGGACTCTTCCTCGCCTCCATTGGCTACCCTCATCCCTACCCCTCCACCACGCCTTACCCTGCGCTACCTACAGGCATACAGCCATGAGCAGATTCCAACTCTTCACCCTGGACAACTCCTACCTAAGCTACTGCATCCTAGCCGATCTCTTCTACATAAGCAGCGAGCTGGGGCGGCAAACCGTGGAACTTCACATCACCGACTTCGCCAGCGGTAATATGTGCGCAATACTCGGACTGCTGGGCAGCCATCTCGAGGCCATAGGCTCTGAGCTCTCCATCACCTCAAACCGCTATCCCGTAGTGCGCACGCTGGTTGGCAATGGATTCCTACGGCAGCATAAACGTGAACACACGTCCAGAGAAGACAATAGAGCCATTAGCTACCGCAAACTGCGCCCAGCAGACTCGAAATACTTCAACCTGCTCTTTGCCCAAGACCTGGCCTCTGCACATGCAGCAGCTGGAAGCCCTATGGGCGATGATCTCCTGCTCGCAATTCGCATCTCTACAGCCGAGCTCTTCGCCAATACGCAGCAGCACAGCCAGGCAACCTGGGTGTATAGCTGCGGGCTATTCTTCCCCGAAAAGGGGAGGTTTGAGTTCACCCTTGCCGACGATGGGGTAGGAATCCACAGCTCCCTAGGCGGAGAGCTTAGCACACCCGAAAACCACTCAGACTGGCTACTGGAGGCTCTACGCCAAGGTGCAACATCGCGCAAAGACCTACCTGGCGGGATTGGGCTTCCCCTCATACTCCAGCTGCTCCGGCTAAACCACGGAAAGCTCCAGATGGTAAGTGGGCGCGGATTCTTGCACTGGGACACCTCTGGGTTTCAGCTAGCAACGCTACCCCACCCGTTCCCCGGCACCGTAATCACCCTGCAGCTCAATTCGCTGGACAGTACCCGTTACTCGCGATTAATCCAAAAGACCCTCAAAGCGCAATAGCCATGCAGCCCCAGGAGATCAGCATAAAAGCCCTGATAGGCTCGCCCTACGCCACCGATGCCAACGATGGTGAGCTTCTCTACCGCCACCTTGCCCTGCACACGGCAGAGAATCGTACAGTGGAGGTCTCATTCGAGGGGCTAGAGCTGGTAACCCCGGCTTTTACCAACGCCTCGTTCGGGCGCCTGATCCTAGAGGGAGGTGTGGAGGACTTTGAGCTTTTAGTGCGTGAAGTTGGCATTTCGACCCCTTGGCGCGCGCTGCTTGTAGAGACCAAAAAGAATGCGCAACGGCAGCGGGAGGAGAGAACACTGGGCGAGCAATGACCCTACACCCAAGCACGCCACCACTGCCAGCTGCCCCTTATCCTCCTCTCTACCAAGATTCCCTTCAATGCGCCTCCCAACCCTCAATCCCTACTGCCCACACCCGGCCTAAAAACGGGAATGGTTCGATAGGATAGCTCCACGGGAGGCTAATGAAATCCCTCACAGGGAGGGAAACCTTTTCTAGCGTATTTCGTATCATGCTATGTTAGGGTATGCCCTGCGGTGTTATCATGGCACGGGGCGGTTTTGAATCAAAAGGGAGAGAACTATGCGAGGAGTTCGGCTTACGCTATTGAGCATGATGTTTTTAGCGCTGCACATTTCTGCCTTTTCCCAGGTATTGGTCCGGGGTAAGGTCCTAGATTCTGTGGGCGCACCGCTCCCGTTCGCCCAAGTGCAGCTCTACGCGCACGAGGGGAAAATGCCGCTTGCTGCCACGCAGAGCAATCCAAACGGACTCTTTACCCTAGAGGTGGCAGATACGGGAATCTACCGGCTAGAGGTACATTCTCTGGGCTATGCCGAGTATCTGCAAGAGGTGGTGGTAGGTGATGCCGGGGAACTCCAACTTCCGACAATACAGCTCACGCCGAGCTACGAGGAGATCGGCAGTGTGCAGGTGGAGGGGGAGCGCCCAGTGGTTCGCAAGGGCGATTCGGTAGTCTACCAGGTGGGGGCCTTTGCCAAGGGGAATGAGCGGAGCATAGGGGAGGTTATGAATAGAATGCCAGGGCTTTACGTGAGCAGCGACGGCAGCGCGAGCTACCAGGGATGGAGCGTGAGCAAGATGATGGTGGGGGGTACAGATCTCTTCGGGCAAGGCTATGGAGTGCTGACCAATAACCTGAATCCGAGCGCAGTGAAAGAGGTGCAGGTGCTAGAGAATTTTGAGGAGAGCCGCCTCCTAAAACGAGTGCGTAGGAAGAGCGAGCGGGTGGCGATAAACCTTGAAATGAAGGATGGGGCTGGTCAGGTAGTAGGTTCGCTGGAGGGCAGCTATGGGTATCGGCTTATGCACAGGGCCAATGTATCGCTAGTGGGCGTGCGGCAAGGGCTACAGTGGTCGCTCCTTGCGAACAGCAACACCGTGGGTGAAACGCCTGCGCATAGCTGGGCCGATCCCCAGGGGCTGAACAATATCGGGAGTGGCGAAGAGCTTAGCCTCCCGATTCCAAAGCCCGGCAGCATAGAAGCTGTCACCAGCACCCAGGGGAGTAGCGCCCCACTGAGCGCCTCGCGGCGACGACGGAATCTGTCGCACATGGTGGGGTTCAGCACCGTGCTAAGCCCAAACCATCGATTCCAGCTGAAGGCCAACGTGGTAGGGCAGAAGGAGGATGACCAGTACGCGAGCGGCTATAGGAGTAAGGTGAAAATCGGTAATCTGAGCTTCGACCGCGATGAGCAGAGCCAGAAGGAGGTGGGCAGCTATACGGCGGTAGGGCGAGTAACTCTTGACTGGGAGGCCTATGACCAGGCAGACCTTCGCTATGAGGGCGGCTACTCTTTTCGGCAGAACCAGAGTAATGGATGGAACGAGGGGCAGCAAAACCGCTTGAGTGAGATGGGCTTTAGCCGTTGGCAGCGGATGGATCACACGCTTCTCTATACCCAGAGTTTTGACTCGGCGGGTTTAATACGAGGTGGCTTTGAGTGGCAGAGCCAATGGCTAGCGGCAGACTACAGCGCGGCGATCTCTGGTACTGTACCCCGTGGACTAGTGGGCAAGCAGGGGCTTACGGCTAGCTATCCGCAGGCTCTGCACACTGGTAAGACGCTATGGCTGTACCTAGCCCCTATAGCCAAGGGATTCACGGGTGATGCGCGCCTGGGTGGGCTCTATTTCCAGCAGAGGCTACTAACCCGGGGGAATCATAATCGCAGTGTGGCCGCTACTCTACAGCAATCTGATCTTTTTGCTGGCGGTGCGGTTAACTACACGGTTGGGCCGGTTCTGGTGAAGGCCGGACTGCTTGCGCACACCGTAAGGCAGGATCTGGAGGCTACCCTCCCCTCAGAATTGCCAGGAAAGCGCCTATATCTGGTAGAACCCAGTCTGGCCGTAGTTGCCTCCACCGAGCGCCACTACGGGCTGCTGAAATACTCGCGCAACTCTACCACCAGCACCCTGCTCGATGTGCTCCCAGAGCCGTTGGTGAAAAGCTACCGGAGTACCCAGCAGGGAAGCACAGAGTTTCGCCTCCATCATGGTAACACCTACCAGATCTACTATAGCTACGCGAATGTGCTGTCGCGCAATTCATTGCAAACCCAGCTGTACTACAACCATAACAGCCACCCTATCGATACGCACGACGTGATAGCAGCCTCGCACACCACCTCGTACATCATATCGGGCAGGCGGAGCAGCACGCTTTACGCCAGCCTGAATACTGACTACTATCTGGGTTTCCTCAACACCACTTTCCGTGCTGCCGCAAGCGCGCAGCGTTCCTACTATACCCAGAATGTGAACGAATGGGAGATACCGCTGGTGGATGATTATCTCACCGCAGAAGTTAGTCTTCGCACGCACTTCCATTCGATATTTGATATTAGTGTGGGTGCGGACTGGCGAACTAACCGTCTGCAATCTGACGGACCTGTCCAGCTTCGCCACTCCTCCTCGGCCTACGCCGATCTGCAATTCACCTTTGGGCCTGTGCTGTGGACAACGACCATAGAGCGGCTAGAGCCTGGGGTGCAGAAGGGGAATCCGAATGCGGCATACTTCCTCGATAGCGAAGTGCAATGGACGGTTCTTCCGCAAAAGCTAACATTGTATATAAACGGTAATAACCTGCTGAATTCCAATACCTATATCTACTATTCGGTGGACAATCTTGAGGCAGCCTACCTCAGGTATGACATTGCCCCAATCCGGGTAATGGTGGGTGGACGATGGCAGCTCTAGGCGGATGGGAGTAGGCTGAAAAAGTCCGTTGAGGGAGGATTTGAGAACGCAGGAAAGGCCCATCGTACCGTGCGGCGGCTACTGCTAGACCCAAATCAAGACCTCTGCAAAACCCACATAAACGATGCGCCGCTACGGTCTTCGATAGGTTGAATCGCATGATTAAAAAGCTATTTACCCGCAAGGGGGAAAGTCCACCTATAGAACCCATCCTAGACTTTTGCCGAGATTTCAAATCGTATTATTTCAGCAACCCTACGGTAATAAAAAAAACGGGTGGTCGCCCCCAACGAAACCACCCGCATCACGCTCCGGCTCTCCCGGTTAGAGCTGCCACCTCACCCCGAGCATCACCCGGAGCGGGGCAATGTCATACTGCAGATGGGCGGCCTCGAGGTTGCCCACCGAGTAGTAGGTGTAGGTTTTGGTGTTCAGCAGGTTTTGCCCATCGGCATAGAGGGTCAGCCTCTTTTTGAGCAATGACCACTGCACCTTGCTATCCAGGAAGTAGACGGCATTAGGATTCCCCTTCAGCACACCGGGTTCCATTCGATCGACGGTAGTAGTCCACAGCACAGGGCCAAAGGTAAACTCAAGATCCACATAAGCCGAGGTGGAATGCCGAAGTTGCACAGCGCTAGATTGCAGTCGGTTGGTTCGCCAATCTGCCCCGATGTTGATATCGAACACCGAGCGGAAATTGGTACGGAGGCTGATCTCCGCCGAGAGGTGATCGTTGGTTAGGGGTATCTGCAAGCCATTCACGTACTGGGTGTAGCGCGAACGCTGCCCGCTGACGGCGAACCGGAAATTGGTGTTAAGGCGGCCGACGAAGTAGTCGGCATTCACCATGGCGTAGAGCGTGCTGCTCCGCCTGCCCGTAATGATGTAAGTGGTGGTACGAGAGGCTGTAACCACATCGGAGGTCGCTATGGGACGGCTGCTGTGGTTATAGTACAGCTGGGCCTGCAGCACGGCGCGGGAGAGGATATTGCCATAGCTGTAGTAGGCCTGGTAGGTATTGCCATGGTGAAGGCGAAAGGAGGTAGCCCCTTGCCGCGTGCCCCTGTAGCTCGTAACCACGGTTTCGGGTAGCACATCGAGCAGGGTGGTGGTGGTGGAATTGCGCGAGAATTGCAACAGCGCGTAGTGCAGGGCATTCGTCAGCGTGAATGACACTCGGGGCTCTAGGAAATTTAGCCTCGTGCTGGGTATGCCGGTAGAAATGCCCGTTTGCAGCTCTTGCCGGACCGTATGCCCCAGCAGCCCGACCTTTACCATGAACGGCTCTCGCCTATAGCTAACCGAGCCTCCAGCAAAGAGATCCAGTTGTCGCAGTTCGCTTAAGCCCCCTTGGCTAAAGTTGCCGCTCGCCCTGAGCTGCTGCTGGAGGTAGAGCCCCCCGAGCCTCGCATCGCCCGTAAACCCTCTGATGATGGGGGCAAGGTAGAGCCAAAGCGTCTTGCCTGTGTGCATGGTTTGCGGGTAGCTGGCCGCGAGTCCCTGGGCCCCCACCAGCCCTCTGGGCGTAGTGCCTGATATCCATGCGCTATAGTCTGCCTTAAGCCATTGGCTCTGCCATTCGAAACCGCCACGAATCAGACCTGCCGAATCGAGGCTCTGGGTGTAGAGCAGCGTGTGGTCCATGCGTTGCCACCTGCTAAAGCTCCTCTCGCTGAGGCGATTCTCCTGCTCATCGTTCCAACCATTGCTACGCCCCTGGCGGAATGAGTAGCCCCCCTCATAGCGAAGGTCGGCCCTATCGTGTGCAGCCCAGTCCAATGTAAGCCGGCCTGCAGCAGTGTAATTCCCGCTCTCCTTCTGGCTCTGCTCATTGCGGGCAAAGCTCAGGCTAGCTATCTGCACCTGGCTGATATAGCTACTCGTGTACTTATCATCTTCCTTCTGCCCTACTAGGTTGGCCTTCAACTGGAGATGTCGGCTAGGAGTGAGCACCGTGCCAAAGCCTAGCATGTGGGAGAGATTACGCCGTCTGCGTGCTGCGCTCAGCGGGGCATTGCTCCCCTGCGTGCTAGTAACAGGTTCTAGCCGAAATGGCTTGGGAATTTGCAGTTTAAGCTCCTCTCCGCTGCCAATATCATTCAGCCCCTGAGGATTTGCCCAGCTCTGAACGGGGGTTTCGCCCACCGTGTTACTATTGGCTAGGAACGACCACTGCTGCCCATGCTTCACACCCACTAGCGACACGTTGGCCCTGTGCATGTAGCGGTAGCCATAGCTGCCATCTAGAGAGCCTACCACCTGCCCAGCCCCATCCTTCATCTCCAGATTGATGGCTACCCTTTCGCTCGTGCTGCGCATTCGCTTGAGAAGACGATTCTCCTCAAAGTTCTCCAGCACCTGCACCTCCTTCACGGAATTCGGGTTCAGATTGTTGGTCAGCACCCCGTAGCCGCGCCCGAAAAGGTCTGCCCCGCCCACCATCATCCTCTCCACGGGTTTACCCTGGTAGCTCACGCTCCCATCGCTCTCCACCTTTAGCCCGGGCATCTTATTCATCACCTCGCCGATGCTCTTCTCATTGCCCTTGGCAAAAGCCTCCACCCGATAGATGAGCGAATCGCCCTTACGAACTACAGGCCTTTCGCCCAGCACCTGCACTGCATGGATCTCCTCATAGTGCGCACGGAGCTGAATGCTGCCTAGCTGCACTTCTGGCACATTCCCGAGCAATACCTCCTGCAGATGCTCGGCATGGCCTAGTGAGCGCACCTCGAGTCTATACGTGCCCGGATCCTTTACCTTCAGCGTGAAAAGCCCTTTCGGGTTGCTCTGCGTGAAGGCTACGGGCGACCGACCCTCAGGCCGGTAGAGCTGCACCTGCGCAAACGGCAGCGGTGCACCCGCAGAATCTAATACTCGGCCACGGATGAGATGCTGCCCCGAGGCGAGGCCGCACAGCAGTAGAAGCGGGAGTAATAGTGGTAAGAAATACCGCATAAGCCCAAACTTATTGGACGGTGCGTAATACGCCTAGCCCGAAAGGCTCCGTGCCAATGCGCCACACCATCGCATCATTTACTCCTGCGTCCCGAATATATCCGCAAAATTCTTCTCGATCAGCGCCTCATCGCCCGTTCTAACCGTGTGGTAATTCACCTCGGCGCCCCGAGCCGACCTGGCACGGATGAGGTTGGCCATGTCTTCCCCCATCCTGTCGCGGTAGAATGCGTAATCCTTTATCGAGATCTTCTCTGCGGTCTTTGGGAATATCACCTCGGGCATTGCGTGCCTATCATCCAGCTCTATCCCATCAAAACGGAAGGCGAATACCCCATCTATCTCATGCACGTCGAGGATAAGGCCTGGCAATCCGTTGAACTTCCACGGGCCAAAACCCACGGGTATCAAGGGGGCATACCAGGCGAAATACTCGCGCCCTCTAAACCAACCCTTTGCGCCCTGCACTTTAATGCCGCTGAATGCGCTCGTGGTATCCACAAATTCCCAGCTGATCTCGCCTAGCGGTTCTTCTACCACGTACTCGTTGAGCGTGCCACTATTGCCACGATTTAACACTTGAAAAGTCTGCATCTGGTGCTTCTGAACCTCTGATACCACGTAGACCTCGCCGGCATACATCTTCAGGCTCTGGTTTATGAACCGATTCCCCTTCTCGTCCACATACTCGCTCCGGGTGATTCCGCTCCGGGTTTTGCCGGTGTAGTCCGCGCCAGTGTAGATGCTAGCGGACTGCGAGAAGTCGAGCGTGGCAGAGTAGTGGGAATCTGGCTCATTTGGCGACCAGTACACCCGGTAGTGCGCACGCCCAGAGCTCTGCGCAGAAGCCTGTAGCCCCACAAGGGTGAAGAGCGCAAGGGTGATGGAGAGGGTAAATCTAGCTTTCATGGTTCATATCTTTTTGTTCTATTTAGTAAAAAAGAGGGGAGGGTTTACCTCCCCTCCCCAAGAGAAATCACTCAACCCTACGGACAAACCGTAATGGTCGTGGTTGTGGTAACAGTAGTATGACCAGTACTAACCGTAGTGGTCGTGGTTGTCGTGGTGCAACCACCGTCACCCGCTGCATAAGACAGTGTCGGTACGCTGATGGTCAAGGCCAATACTGCCAATACAGCCATTGCTTTTGCCTTACATCCTTTCATGGTGTTTGGCTTTTGGGGACGTTAAACTTGATATGCACATCTTCCGGAATGATGTTCTATAAATAGAACGGATGGGCTCTTAAAAATGTTGCATCGCTTGTGAAAAAAAAAACGACGACCTGCACCATTTTCTACTGCTCTTTATCACCGAGCAAATCCTGGAAATTCTTCTCCAGGAAGGCCTCATCCCCTATTCTACTTGCGTGTTTCTGATAAACCATATGGCCTCGCTTTGCCCGAGCCTTGGCAATACTCAGCGCATCTTCCTTCCAATGATCCCGGTAGAACGCATATTGCTCTATAGAAATCTTGCTGGAAGTGGGAGTAAACTGTACCTTAGGCATCCTGTACGACGTACTTACCTCTATCTTCTCGGCTAGAAAGGCGTAAACGCCACCGATCTCCTCTACCCAGACTATTAGCCCTGGCAATCCGTTGAACTTCCATGGGCCAAAAGCCACTGGCACGCTAGGGAGATACCAGGCAAAATACTCGCGGCCTCGAAACCACCCCTTCGCTCCTTTCGCTTCCCGTCCATCTACCGAAGTCGTGGTATCTAAAGGTTCCCATCCTATCTCTCGCATAGGCTCTTGGGTTACATACTCGTAGAGTTCCTCCCCGCGCACCATAACCTCATAGCTCTCCACACGTTCTTGCCGAGCATCACTTACTACATACACATCGCCAGAGCGAGTCCGCAATGTTCCATCTATGTAGCGTTGGCCTTTTTCGTCCACACCCGTCTCCTTGTGATACTCTGCCACGCGAATCCCCTTGTATGCCTCTCCTCGAAATATCGACTGCCCCTGGCTAAAATCTAAAGTAGCTTTATAGGTAGGCTCAGCACGCTCTGGTGTCTTGTAGACCGCATACTCCACATGCCCAGAGGTTTGAGCATACCCCCCCTTCCCCTGAATGAGAAATATAGCAACGCAAAAAACTATTATGAACCTTGAATTCATCTTGCAAAGTTTTAAATGAAGTGGTAACCCGCGGTAGATACCAAACTAGGCTATGCGGAGAAGTACTCTAGAGAATCCTCCGCATAGCCTAGTTTCACCAGATATAGCCCAACTGCATCATTAATGCTAGTCGGTGGTCGTAGTCTTATGGCAATCGCAATCTTCCTCAGTATCTACCGTCTTCTTTATCAGCTTACCGTTGCTATCGTACTCCTCGTGAATTTTCCGTACCGTATGGCAATCGCAATCCTCCTCGGTTTCCATCACCCGCGCTTCCAATTCTAGGGAATTGCCTTGCCACATCTCGCTGCCCATAAATTGCCACTTATAGGCAACCACGCTCGTCTCCCTACTTACCAAGAGAGCCAGAGGGTTCTGTACTTCTCGCTCTACGGTTGCGGCAAACGCTCCCATAGCACTACAGCCCAAAGCTAGGCTAACAATTAACACCTTCTGCATGTTCATAGCTACATAACACTATTTGGTTAACAATTAGGTAGCCACCATCCAACTCAGAATGGCGTTCTACTATTATATACGATCTCTGCTCTTGATTTGTTACGCAAGGATGCAAAAAGTTCTTTATCTCGTACTCATAGTAAAGCACTATCGACCTTATCAGATACGGTGTCATTCAATAATCTGATGCGCCCTCTGCCTTCTCTCTTTCTATACACAGGTTTGTGTGGAGCAAATAAAAAAAGCTGAGGCCCTTTGGGCCTCAGCTTTCCACAAAGTACTGTCCTTCTACCTCACCTTCTCCACGATCTCCATTCCCCGCTTCACCGCATCCATATTCAGCGGTATAAGCTTGTGGTGACGCTCGGGTAGCGATTTGGTCAGACCTTTCTCCACGTTGCCCAGCTCCACTATCGGTTTTACCTTTAGCAGGCCACCCAGCACTATCATGTTGAAGGTCTTGCTGTTGTTCATCTTGGCAGCCTCATCAGCCGCGGCTATCTTGTAGATCGAGATGTCTGTCCTAGAGGGTGGAGTACTAATCCCGTTAGGGTCGTAGATCAGCGTGCCGCCCTTCTTCACACGGGGTTCGAACTTGTCGAGCGACTGCTGGTTGAGCGCAATCACCGTGTCGTACTCCTGCACTATGGGCGAGCTGATGCGAGTATCGCTCAGGATTACCGTTACGTTTGCCGTGCCACCACGCATCTCAGGGCCATAGCTAGGCATCCATGATACCTCTTGCCCTTGCATGATTCCCGAGTAGGCTAGGATCTTCCCCATAGAGAGAACCCCTTGGCCACCGAAGCCGGCCACTATTATTTCCTCAGTCATGGTTCTTCGCTTTAATGGTTAATCTACAGAGGAGCGCTATATCCTGCAAACCAGGCTACAGTCTCCGCTGTAGCCTACTCGTCTTTCAGCACTCCGGGTTTATATACGGGGAAGAGATTCTCTACCATCCACTCGTTGGCCTTCACGGGACTCATCTTCCAGCCGCTATTGCAGGTAGAAACCACCTCTATGAATGAGGTACCCTTCTTGGCTCGAGTATTCTCAAATCCCTTACGGATCGCCTTGTGCAGCTTGGCCACTGCGCCAGGCGTATGGGCCGACTGGCGCGACACATAGCACGTGCCGGGTAGCTGGGCTATCAGCTCGGTAATCACCAGCGGATTCCCCATCATGCTCACATCGCGACCGTAGGGGCTGGTAGCCGTGGGCATATTGGGCAGTGTGGTTGGGGCCATCTGCCCCCCCGTCATCCCGTAGATGGCGTTATTGATGAACACCACCATCATGTTCTCGCCACGGTTGCAGGCATGTAGGATCTCTGCAGCACCTATTGAGGCAAGGTCTCCATCACCCTGATAGGTGAATACGATCTTATCGGTGCGAAGCCTCGACAACGCGGTGGCTATAGCTGGCGCCCTACCGTGCGCAGCCTCCTGCCAATCGATATCAATGTAGTTGTAGGCCAGCACCGCGCATCCTACTGGGCTTACCCCGAGGACATCTTCCTGAATTCCCATCGCCTCTATCTCCTCGGCTATCACCTTGTGCACCACCCCATGCGTGCAGCCTGGGCAGTAGTGCATTATATTATCGGTCAGCAGCTTCGACCTTTTGTAGACCTTTTCGCCCTGAGCCTTGATTTCCTCTACTGTCATGGCTATTTCCCTATTTCCTTAATGAACTTCTTAAGAGCTTCCACCACCTCATTCGGGCTGGGGATCATCCCCCCGAGCCTACCGTAGTGGGTAACGGGGATCTTCCCATTCACCGCCAGGCGGACATCCTCCACCATCTGCCCAGCGCTCATTTCCACGGCCATCACAGCCTTTAGGTGGGGCACAAGCCGCTGGATCTCTACCGTGGGGTACGGGAACAGCGTTATCGGGCGGAGTAAACCAACCTTGATACCCTCAGCCCTCGCGAGCTCTATCGCCTTCTGGCAGATACGGCTGCTCGACCCATAAGCCACAAGCAGGTACTCCGCATCATCTACCTGGAACTCCTCAAAGCGAACCTCATTCTCAGCCACCCGCTTGTACTTCTCTATCAGCTTGATGTTGAACTGCTCTTGGCGGGCGGAGTCCAACTCCAGCGAGGTGATGATATTACGCTTCCGGGTAGCAGGCTTACCGGTTGTTGCCCAGTCGCCATACCGTTCGGCTATCTCCTCATTGGTCAGGCGAGGTTGGTAATCGGCCAGTTTAACCTTCTCCATCATCTGCCCAATCACCCCATCGGAGAGGATCATCACAGGATTACGATACTTGAAAGCCAGCTCAAACCCGAGGAACACGAAATCGTGCATATCCTGCACCGAGGCTGGTGCTAGCACTATCAGGTGGTAATCACCATGTCCACCACCCTTGCAGGCTTGGAAGTAGTCGCTCTGCGCAGGCTGGATAGTGCCTAACCCGGGGCCCCCACGCACTACATTCACCACTAGGCATGGCAGCTCGGCACCTGCAATATAGGTTATCCCCTCCTGCTTGAGGCTGATACCAGGGCTACTGCTGCTGGTCATAACCTTCTTGCCAGCACCAGCACCACCGTACACCATATTGATTGCTGCCACCTCGCTCTCTGCCTGTAGCACCACCATCCCGGTCTCCAGCCAAGGCTGGCGAGCGGCTAGCGTCTCCAGCACCTCTGACTGCGGTGTAATCGGGTACCCGAAGTATCCATCGCAGCCGCAGCGTATAGCCGCCTCTGCTATCACCTCGTTACCCTTCATTAATGTGTATTCTGACATTGACTAAATGTTTTTGTGCTTGTTAATACCTTCCGAAGCAAATGTTGCGCTGCCACTACCGCGCACTCTCCAGCAATGTGGTACCCTACGCCAATTTCAGCCTATAGACCTCAATCACCGTATCGGGACACACCACCGCACAGCTCTGGCAGGCTATGCACTTGTCTGGATTCTTCATGTAAGCATAGTGGTAACCCTTTGCATTCACTTCGTGCGACATGGCGATCACGTCGGTCGGGCAGGCTACCTCGCAGAGTTCGCATCCCTTGCAACGTTCCACCTCTACCTCTATCGCACCTATCACCTTTGCCATATTCCTACTGATTTTTCAGATTAGTAACTCAGCTACCCTCTCCTAATTCGCACTGCGACGTAGTAGCCCTATTCGCCGCCACCTACTACCTATTAAACGTTCTCTTTACCCAGGAAGCCACATCACCGCTGGAGCTAGCCACACCCTACCTAGCGCCGTGCATTGCGTGGAATCCCTTTAGTCGTCGTTCCAGTTCGTCGAACTGCTCTGGCATAACGTGCGACACGCAGGCCCGCAGCCCCTCGGTTCGCCTGCTACCCGTAGAGCCTAGCGATATCGCCGTAATCCCCCATGGCAGCAAGGCCCTGAGCAGCTCTCCACCCTCCATGCCTGGGTACGATACCGTAAAGTAGAAACCGTCGGCAAGCGGCATCTCCCCATCCATGTCGTACACCACCCGGAATCCGTTCTCCGTGAAGAGACGCTTCATAACCTGAGCCCGACGTCCGTATTCCCGCACCGCCTCCACAAAGTTGAAACGCCCCTCATTCGCAGCCCTCAGCATGGCGGCAAACCCGTGCTGCACTGAGGCAGCCACTCCGCTCGATAGCCCGTACATCGCCCCGTAGACCAACGCCTTGCCGAATACCTCGCTGGGGAAATAGCTCTTGAAATTCTCGAACTTGCGCCCTGCCAGAGTGTCGCTTACCACCAGGGTGCCTATCCTCTGCCCTGCGTAGCTAAAGGCCTTAGAACCAGAAATCATCATTAACCAGAGGTCCGTATACCTCGCCACCGTCGGCTGGTAGGGCGGTTCGCCCGGCTTGGAGAGATCGTGCCGGAAATCCATCGCAAAGTAGGCGAGATCCTCTATTATCGGCACATCGTACTGCTTAGACAGCTCGCCTATTATCGCCAGCTCCTCCTCGGTGAGGCATATCCAAGAGGGGTTATTCGGGTTTGAGTAGATGATTGCGCTCGTTCTACCCTTGGCCAAATACTCCTCGAGCTTGCCCTTCAGCTTCGCCCCTCGGTAGTCGTACACATCAAAGGTGTCGTACTCCATGCCCAACAGGCGCAACTGCTGCTTTTGCACCGGGAAGCCCGGATCGATAAACAGCACCCGCTCTCTCCCCTTCACGCACCTATTCACCAGCAGGAAGGCGGCCATCCCGCCCTGCATAGAACCTACCGTCGGTACGCACCCCTCCGGATCCACCTCTACCCCCACAAAATTCTTCACGAATAGCGATACCTGCGCCTTCAGCTCGGGGATACCCTCTACCGGCGGATAGCTCTGGGCCACCCCCGATTTCAGCGCAGCTATCTCTGCCTCCGTACCTATATTGCTGGGTCTCAAGCCTGGTACACCCATCTCCATGTGCACAAAGGGTACTTCGCTCGCCGCCTCTAGCTCGTTGGCTAGGCGAACAATCTCCCGGATAGTCGCACGGCTCATATCCTCTATACCGAGCGCCTTCAGCCGCTCGGCCACTAACGATTCTGCTATCAGAGGCTTTACCTTACCTTGTGCCATTATCAATCCATCTACAGGCGACTTCGCGTCTGCCTTAACTTAACTCGCCATCCCTCCCTAGAATCTCCGCCCTACCCCATCCCTTTCCACACTGCAATATTAGCAAGAATTTCCCAACACTCCGACCGCCCTGCCCACGTATTGCGCATTTTATACTGAATACAAAGAAGGTTAATACTCAAATCACTTAACCATAGACAGTTGCACAAATCTAGAGGGAAATCCCTACGTTCCTTTTCCCCTAATACATAACGAAACCAAACACGGATGGCAATGGTGAAATCTTCCAAGATTTTCATCCTACCAATCTATAAATCAACCTAATAGTCCTTATATACCACCGCAGGTCACCCGCATTTGCTATTGCCAGCCAGGATCGCTAACTTTGCAGCGATTATGTACCAACACCATTACCGACATGGCAACCATCCACATAGACCAGGAGCTTCTAGAGCAGGCTACTCAACGTGCTGAATCCGAAGGGCTGAATATCAACGATATGATAGAGAATTATATACGTAATCTTCTAAGATCTCCTGCCCCCCAAAAGATCCGAATCTCGCCTTTTGTGGAAGAGCTTGGGGAGGATTTAGGCCTACCTGTAGATTTCGATGAACGAGAAGCGTACAGAGAGCATTTGAAGAAGAAGCATAAATAGCCAATGAGAGCCTTCATCGACACAAACGTGGTGGTAGATCTTTTGGCACACCGCATACACTTCTACGAGGAAGCAGCCCAAATTTTCTCGCTAGCGAGTGAGGGGTACTTAACGGCCTTCGTCTCGCCTACTACATTCTCTACCACGGCCTACCTTATGGAGCGAGCCAAGAAGAAAAATATAGCAGAAACGCTGAGAAAATTTTCCACCCTGGTTCAAATAGCCCCAATGGACAAGGCCACCATAGAGCAAAGCATTGCCGCAGACTGCCAATTCCAGGATATTGAGGATGCCATGCAGTACTACTCTGCCCTCCACGCGGGCTGCGAGTGCATCGTTACGCGCAATCAGATGGATTTCCGCCCCTCAAGCCTACCCGTGTATTCCCCCCGCGAATTCCTAGAATACTGCGCCTAGCCCCCACTGTTCAGCCCATAAAGGAAAGCCCATCGTTCTCGGCGAACGATGGGCTTTCCCATTTCCTCCTAGGTTGATTGGCGGCAGCCTCACTCTCGTTCTTTCGCCCACCTATTCGCCCACTCCAAATCTTGGGGAGTATCTACCGACAGGCCCTCCTCCTCCACGCGCACCGTGCGAATCCTGTAGCCATGCTGCAGCCAACGGAGCTGCTCAAGCCCCTCGATCTGCTCAAGGGGCGTCGGCATAAGGCCCGACACTTGCTGTAAAACCGAGGGGCGAAAGGCGTAGACCCCTATATGCTTGAGCCTACGGGAATTTTTCAGATAGACGGCATTCCTTGGGTACGGAATCAACGACCTGCTGAATAGCAATGCATTGCTCTCGAGATCCACCACCACCTTGGGCCAATTGGGATTCGCCTCATCCTCACCCTGCGCGAAGCATCGTACCAGTGTGGCTATCGCCACCTCGCTATCGGCGAATTCAGCCACCAGACGGCGTAGATTCTGCGCATTCACAAAGGGCTCATCACCCTGCACATTCACCACCACCTCGGGGTCAATCCCCTCAGCCTTCAGGAGTTCCAAGGCCTCTGCGCAACGATCTGTACCGCTCTGGTGGTTGAGCGAGGTCATTACCGCACGCCCTCCAAAAGCCTGCACAGCATCGTATATCCGCTGGTCATCGGTTGCCACCACCGCCTGCCCCAACGCCGCCTCTGCCCCACGGTATACCCACTCCACCATGGGGCGTTCACCTATCATTGCCAAGGGTTTACCTGGCAGTCGGGTAGATGCCCAGCGCGCAGGCACTATGGCCAATGCAGACACGTGATCCTGCTGATAGCTCATTAAATCAGACCCTTCGTCTTCTTTTCGCCCACCTTCTCCAGCATATCGCGCGTCATGCTGTCCAGATCCCATTCGGGTTTCCAGCCCCATTCACTGCGCGCGCAGCTGTCGTCCAGCATATTGGGCCAGCTCTGGGCTATCTGTTCCTTTACGGGATCTATCTCATAGCGCACCTTAAGGCTGGGTGCCTGCTTGCGAATGGCCTCGAACAGCTTGCTTGGGCAGAAGCTCATGGCCGCCACATTGAAGCTATTGCGGTGCTTGAGCTTGGCAGGGTCAGCCTCCATAAGCTCCACTATAGAGCGCAGCGCATCGGGCATGTACATCATATCCATATACACCCCTTCAGATACGGGGCAAACGAACTCCTCGCCCTTCACCGCTGCGTAGTAAACTTCCACCGCGTAGTCTGTGGTTCCGCCTCCTGGCAGCGTTACATTGCTTATGATACCAGGGAATCGCACGCTCCGGGTATCCACGCCGAAACGTGTATGGTAATAGTCGCCCAGCAGCTCGCCACTCACTTTGCACACCCCATACATAGTATTCGGGCGCATCACGGTATCCTGCGGAGTCTTATCCTTTGGGGTAGAAGGACCAAACGCCCCAATAGAACTGGGGGTAAAGACCGCAGCCTTCTTCTCGCGCCCCAGCTCCAGCGCATTGGTAAGCGCCCCCATATTGATTCGCCAGGCCAGCGTCGGGTTCTTTTCACCCGTGGCAGAAAGTAGCGCCACCAGGTTGAACACCGCATCGATTCTGTAGGTATCGGCCAGCTCGCCCAGCCGTTTGGCATCCAGCGCATCTACCACCTCAAAAGGCCCCGCGGCCTTGAGTACCTCGTTGGGTTTCACATCCGTAGCTACCACGTGGGCATCGCCGTAGATACCGCGTAGATACGGCACAAGCTCTGAGCCTATCTGCCCGCCTGCTCCCAGAATCAGTATGTTTTTCATTGTTGAATTCTAATAAACCCCAATCCCGAAGAATGCTAAGAGGCCGCAAAGGTACGATTTTTTCCTCGCCGTTAAACCCTTTTCAGCTTTAAAATTTTAATCTCCTCCTTTTCAACGTACTGACGAGGGATTCTCCCAGTAGAAGACCTCTGCAAAAATCACATAAACGACGCGGCACGCCGCATCGCTACTGCCTTCGAGAAATGGAAGTGATTGATTAAAACCTATTTATTCGCAAGAAGGGGAAAGCCATCCTGTAAAATGATTGAACCCATACGGGTCTTTCACAGAGGTCTCAGTAGTCGCGAACAGGGCGAGCAACATCCCCGCAGATGCCACCGGGCAGAAAGCTCTGGATTCTACGGAACGTTCCCCACGGCGATTTTTCCGCCCTATTGCTCCTCTACTATCGCCTCCTCCGTGGGCACCACGCGCACGCCGCTCAGGTAAAAGGCCACAATCTCCTCCACGGTCTTACCCTCCACGGCCATACGCATAGCGCCCTCTTGGCAGAGCCCTATTCCATGCCCGTACCCTCGGCCCTCGAGCAGCACTTTATCGCCCGACACCCGCACATCGAACCAGGCTGATTTCAGCTTAAAATACTCACGGAGGTCTCGGAAAGGCACCGCCACACCGCCGCTGAGGGTGTAGAGCGCCTCGCGCCGGTCGCTACGGAAGTTATAGCCTCCCCTCCCTATCTGCGCCGTGCGTACCCCCTTGCTTTGCAGGAAATGCTTCCACTTCGCCAGCGGTATAGTTGCCCGCCATACAGCCCCACGGGAACGACGGCAATAGGGGTCTCGCCGCGCACGTAGGTAGTCATTGTGCACTAGCCACACATCGCCCGCGCTTGCGGTTTCGCCACCGCAATTCGCATGGAACACGCTGTTTATCAACCGTCCGTTCCTATCCACCAGCACCTGCCCCTGGGTGGCCTTGGCCGCCTGCCCAATCTTCGGGTAGCGGAATGCAGAACCCTGATAGGCTTGGCAGTGGGTCTGGTCACAGAGGTTGTAGCCCTCGGTGATATGGCGACTCCCGTTGGCCATGAGGTAGGTGCGTATAAGCAGGATTTGCGCCTTGTACATCTCCAGCTCCGCGTACCCCCCAATCTCGGCCAACGCAACCCCCGCCACGTAGAGTTCCTGATCCACAAGGTTGTTGGTCATAAGACGCCCGAAATCCACGTAGAGGCTCAGGTTGCCATCATACACCTGGGTTTTGCCCGCTGGCGAGGTTAGCTCTAGGCTAAAGCGAGCTTCGGGGTCCATGTTCACCAGTGCCGCATGGGCGAATACACCCAATGGCGTACCATTCAGCGCTAGCGACACCGCCTCGCCCTCACGCCGAGCATCCAGCGTAGCACCGAATTCCAAGGGGAACTGCCGCTCGCCCGTAATGAGCACATAGCCCGCGTACTGCGGTATCACCCGTACTGCCTGCACGCTCAGGTCATCGTGCAGCGAAATGCTTACCCGCTGCCCCCAGAGGGACGGTACCCACAGCAGACCTGCGGCCAGCACCAGTACTATCCGAACGTGAACGCCCATCCTAATCTTTAACGAGGCTGCCCGCATAAAATTTTACCCCCTATGCACCCGTAAGCTCCACCACGCGCCTCCCTAGGCGGGCAGATACCCCCACCTCGCCCATTTCACCCTGCAGCGTCCCTATGCTAGCCAGCACTCCACTCCGCTTTTCGCCTCCTGGCAGTATTGCCTCAAGCTCCCGGCGTGTATTCTCCAGGGTGTAATCCTCCTGCAGCAATTCTCGTACCGCCTCGCGTCCCAGTATCAGATTCACCAGGCTTATCCACCTCAGCTTCACTATTCTGCGCGCTATCCATATCGTAAGCCTATTGCCCCTGTACACCACCACCTCTGGCACCCCCAGCATCGCCGTCTCTAGGGTAGCGGTGCCCGAAGTCACCACCGCAGCCTGGGCCTCCTTCACGAGCCTATGGGTAGCCCCGTACACTATACGTACCTCTGGGTGCTCTGATAGCAGCCTCTCGTAGACCTCCCTCTCCAGATTGGGCGCCGCGGCCACTGCGAACTGATAGCTGGGAAAGAGCGCTGCTAGCCGAGCCATCACCCCCAGATTATACCGCAGTTCCTGCAACCGACTCCCGGGGAGAAGCGCCACCAGCGGACGCTCATCCAGCCCATTTTGATTTTTAAAAGCCTCTGAACCAACAGCTAGCGTCGTATCACCCGCCAGCTCATCCACCAGCGGATTACCCTCGTATATGGTTTCGATTCCCCTCCTTGCAAACCACTCTGGCTCAAACGGTAAAATCACCATCAAATGATCCACCCAATCGCGAAGCTTCCCAATTCGCCCCTCCTTCCACGCCCACACCTTCGGCGCGATGTAGAAGAACACCCTTAGCCCCGCCCTGTGGCAGTATTTCGCTATTCGGAGGTTGAATCCCGCGAAATCGACAAGTATCACCGCATCGGGGTTGAACTCCGCAATGGCATTCCGGCAGAGCCTCTCGTTGCGCACGATACGGCGCAGGTGGGTAACTACCTCCCAGAAGCCCATGATAGCGAGCGCCCTTATGTCTAGCACACACCCGCTGGCCACCCGCCGCATAGCCTCGCCACCGAAATAGCGAAACTCTGCTTGGGCATCAGCCCCCACTATGCCCCGCATAAGCTCCGCGGCGTGCGCATCGCCCGAGGCCTCTCCTACCACTAGGAAATAGCGCATCTCCTTACATCACTAGGCTCAGCACCATCACCACCACCGCGTAGCCGATAGTTACCCCGAGGATACCCCGCCCCGTGCGTAGCCTATTCGTGTATACCGCTACGAAGAACGCCACCGCATCGGCCAGCGTAGCCATGCACAGCAGCCGAGCCAACGTGCCCTCTGATAGCAGGTAAACACCCAGTCCGCCCCCTGGGAGGTGCCTCAGCAGCACCAGCAGCATGATACCAAATACCACCAGCGGGAGTGGCGCAGCCAGGAGTACCCCCAGCCGCACGCTATCCCACCTCTTCTTCAGTGTTTCCTCCATTTCCAATCCTCCATAGCCTTCATCATCGGGTAGTCAGTCATATCCACCCGCGTAGGCACTATCGATATGTAGCTGTGCCGTAAAGCCCAGTCGTCAGTATCCTCCGCCTCCCCATCCAGACTCTCAAAAATCCCTGTGAGCCAGTAGTAATCCCCACCCCAGGGGTCTTGCCGGGCATCGTACTCACTGTGCCAGCGTGCAGGCGCTTGCCGGCAGATCTTAACCCCCTGCACCGCCCTGCGCGGCAGGTTCACATTCAGCGCCACCCCATCGGGTAGCCCCCGCTCTAGCACGGCTCGGGCAATGTCTACGCAATACGGGAGGTAGGGCGTAAGATCTGCCCCAGGCTCCCTATTCACCAGCGAAAATCCTATGCTGGGCAACCCCGCAACGCACCCCTCTAGCGTAGCCCCCATCGTGCCCGAGTAGAGCACATTGATGGAGGCGTTCGACCCGTGGTTAATCCCCGCCACCACCAAGGCTGGCCTACAGGGTACTATGGTGTGTAGCGCGAGCTTCACGCAATCGGTAGGCGTGCCGCTCACGCTATACTGCCTGTAGGGCGTATCCCCCTTCTCCTCACGGTAGCGCACTGGCACTCGCACGGTGAGCGCCTGTGACATCCCCGAGTGCCCCTCGCGGGGCGCCACCACCACCACATCGCCGAGCTCGAGCATCGCCGTAGCCAACGCATGCAGCCCATGCGCCTCTATCCCATCATCGTTCGTTACTAATATCGTTGGACGACTGCTATTTATTGCCATACCCAGTCAAGATTTGGGAATTCAACTGATGAATCTATCGCAAAATCAATAATGCGGCAAAAATACACCTTTACGAGAACATAGGAAAACGATGCGCAATGGCGGCGCGGCTAATCAGGATATTTCAATCAGACCCTTCCATTCATCAAAGCCCTTAGTGCCAAAGCGTTTAAGCGCATTACGCAGCGGTATTCGCTTAGGCGAGGCACGGGGATTGAGGCACGGCTTTTTTAGGCAAAACACGGTGGCATTAAATGCGGCACGGAGGTTTTAGGCGCGATGTGGTGTTATTAAACGCGACGCGATGGTTTTTAGGCACGACGCGGCACGCCACGTCGTAATCCAAATGCCGCCCGCATCCTGAAATGAGCTTCTGCGAAACCCGCATAAACGATGCGGAGCCCTTAATCGCGACGCGGCGCGCCGCGTCGCTACAAATGCCTTCCCCCCATATGCGCATGCTCGCCCCACCGTCACAGTTGAGGATACCATGCCACCCCGCAGCACCCACCAGAAGATCCACGGGTTTTATCACGACGCAGCAGGAAGGGAGGGCATTCGCTACGCTCGGCACCTCCCCTATCGAGAGCGCAATAGCCAATCTCGCCAATTGATAGAAATGCGATTTTTCATCACGACGCGGCACGCCGCGTCGCTACATTCTTCGAGAGATGGAATTTCTTGATTGAAACCTATTTACGCGCAAGAAGGGAAAATCCCCCAAAAGGTTGAAACCATCCGGGCCTTTCGTCGTGGTTCCCCTTTTGGAAAACGGCGGTTTAAACCCTATTCTCCCGTTCCTCGGAGGACGTAGCGACGCGTCGTGATCCGCCTTCCCATTGATAATCGCCCCCCCATCGCCTCCTGCGGGCTCTTGCCCCCTCTGAATTCTCACTACAACAATTTTCTCACCCATTGGTTCACCGAGAGTTTTGCGAATTTTGATTCCAGATTTTCCCTCAATTTGGGGATTTCCCACCACACACCCTCTCTCTACCTTTGCCTCGGTAAATTCACCTTGCAATGGGTACTAGTGGTATACGTGCCAAACACCTTTGTGTTAGCCTTTTAGCCATCTTCATCTCGTGTCCGTGTGGGGAAATCTTTGCGCAGCGTTCCGTGCCTGTTGCCGCGCGGGAGGCGGCTGCTGATACGGTTCGTTACCCCGCGCCCGACTCGGCTCTCATGCGCAAGTTCGACCTCGACGGGGTGGTGGTTACCGCTACCCGCACCCCGAAGCGCCTCATGCAGACCCCTGTGATTACCCAGGTGGTGCGTGCCAGCCAGATAGCCAAGCGCGGCATATCAGACATTCGGAACCTCCTCACCCAGGAGATCCCCGGGCTCATGTTCAACGAGGTGGGCTTTGGCACCAGCATCAATCTCCAGGGGCTTGGCGGCAAGCACATCCTTTTCCTTATCGACGGCGAGCGGATGGCGGGTGAAACCGGGAACAATATCGACTACCAACGCCTGAACCTTCACAATGTGGAGCGCATAGAAATAGTGCAGGGCGCCAGCTCAGCCCTGTACGGGTCGCAGGCCATGGGAGGGGTTATCAACATTATCACCAAGCGGCAGACGCAGCCCTTCAGCGCAGCGGCCAGCGTCAAGTGGTCGCCCCTCTACGAGCGGAATTACCGCAATGTGCGCGAAACTGACGGGCAGAAGTTCTTCAAGAAAAGCGTCGACCGCCAGAACCTCAATGCCGACCTCATGCTGGGTGCTCGCTGGAGAGCGTTCACCGTTCAGGCGCAAACCACCTACAAGAGCGCCGATGCCTACAGGCTCTACGATACCGATAGCGTGGTGAAGGTGTTCGATGCCTACGGAATTACCATCCGCGAGCCACGCAATACCATACCCACCCAGATCTCCGGGTTTGCCAGCCAGAGCTACGGCCTTTCCGTGGGCTATAAACCCTCCGAGCGCCTCTCGGTTTCCGCCAAGGGCTCCTACTACCTCCTCGATAAGTTCGACCTCACCCCCGATAATAAGTATGAGCATAATAACGACCTTAACGGTACTCTGAGTGCTACCTACAATATTGCTGACAATCAGCAGCTACAGGCCACATTCTACACCGATGATTACTCCCGTTTTACCCACTTGGAGAAGCTCGGCGAGAATCGGCTCATCTACCGAAACCGTCTTGTGCAGCCCCGCCTGCTCTACACCCTCGGCAGCTGGCATGGGCAAACGATCACTGCGGGGGCTGACTACCTCTATGAGAATCTCTACACCGATAAGTTTGTCGCTGGCCGCTATACTTCCAAAAATCAGCAGTCAGCCTCCCTCTTCGCGCAAGACGACTGGGAGATCCTCCCCTCCCTCTCGCTGGTTGGCGGTATCCGGGTCGATTACCACAATGTCTACGGGGCCAATGTGGCGCCAAAGCTGGCGTTGGTCTACCGGATCTTCCCGCTAACCCTGCGGTTCAACTACGCGGCGGGCTATCGGTCGCCAAACCTCAAGGAGCTCTACATGGACTGGGATCACCTCGGCATGTTCTGGATCTACGGGAACAGCGCGCTCAAGCCCGAGCGTAATCACTACTTCTCGCTGTCGGCAGAGTACGTATCCACCTACCTCTACGCCGTGGCCACGGGCTATCTCAACCAATTCTCCGATAAGATAGAGGGCATCTGGGCCAAGAACCAAACCGAGCTCCACTACCGTAATATCAGCAGCTCCTTGCTGGCGGGCGGCTATGCTAGCGTGCGGCTCAATCCCTGGGTAAAGAACCTCTTCCTCCACCTATCGGCCAATTACCTCTTCCCCTCCAAGTCAAACGGCGTGCAGCTCACCGCGGGCAGCCGAATCTCGGGTACCGGGCGCATAGAGTATGGGTACGGATTCGGTGAGCACTTCATCTCGCTCAATGTGTCGACCTCCGTGCTTGGCGGAAAGCGTTACCACGTGCAGGATAAGATCCTCGTGAACGGCACCACCGTAGAGGCCTACTACCTCTCCGTAATACCAACCTACGCGCTCTGGAATGCCTCATTGGCCTATCAGTACGCCGCTTACGCCACCCTTACCGTGGGCATCGATAATTTCCTCAATTACCGTGCACCCATCGTGAATTTCAACAGTTACTCCGGGTCCGGGCGATCCTTGTTCGTCTCGCTCAATGTGCAAATCTAAAAACGTTTCACACATGCTAAGTAAACATCGTTTTGCGCCTCTGCTGCTGGCCTTAGCCACAGCGGGCATCCTCTTTGCCGCCTGCGACAAGGAGAAGAAGGAAGAGAAGGAAGAAGAACAGCAATATCGGCTCTACATTCAGAGTAGACCTACAAAAGTGGCGGCCGACACTGCCGATTGGGTCTACTTCTCTTTCTCAAAGGGAGGAGAGGTAGAGGGGGTGAACGAGGAGAACCGCCAGCAACGCCCAGACTGGGATCTTGCCTTCAATCGGATGGTAATCCGCACCAATAGCGGAACATCGGGCAGCGGTAAAGGGGGTGCGCTCTCCACTGGCAATGGGGATCTCAACGAGGTAAAGGAGGCCCCCGCCGATGGGTACACCGTGGATACCGAGGTCACGCTCAGTGGTTATAGTGCAGCTGGAGGTGTGGTAGGGTTCAAAGTGCCTGGGAACACAGTCCTAAGCGGCGCCATCAAGTTCGCTGGCCCACCGCCTACCTACACGCCCAGCAATATGGTTTACGTGGTTCGCACCGCCGATGGTAAATACGCCAAAATCCTGATAGAGAGCTTCCACAATGCCGAGGGCAAGTCAGGCTACATAAACATGAAGTACTACTATCAGCCAGACGGGAGCAGGACGTTCTAGCAGCATCAGCCCCCGCGGTAGGGTCGGGTGAATGCCGGGAAATAGATCATCACTCCCTTTCCTCTTGTTGCGTTCACCCTTCCCTTTTTTAGCGGGCTTGTTGCGGGCAGTACCCCCTGATTCTGGAATGGGAAGGGCAAAAGAACCGGAGAGAATTAAAGTTCCCGTAAATTTTCCAATCCGTCGTTTTCCTAACTAGAAGTAGAGCCAGGTGAAATTCTTCCAGAAATACCACAAGTGGGTGGGGTTGGTGCTCACCATCTTCATCCTCATGTTTGCCGTCTCTGGGGTCCTGCTCAACCATAGGCGGCTCATAGCGCCATTCGATTTGCCCCGTTCCTGGCTACCCGCCCACTACCACTACTCAAACTGGAACAATGGGGCAGCCACTGGCACGCTCCGCCTCGGCGACACGGCCCTCCTCCTCTATGGCAACGCGGGGCTCTGGCTTACCGACACGATGGCCGCCCGATTCACCCCGTTCATGGAGGGGCTGCCAAAGGGCACTGACAATAGGGCCGTGCGCGCCGTGGTTGCGTTGCCTAGCGGCGAGCTGTTCGCCATTTCGCCCTACCATCTCTATCGCCTTTCGGGGGAGCAGCCCAGGTGGCAGGTAGCCCAGACGAGCATCCCTGCCGACGAAGCCTGTGTGGATCTGCTGGCGCGGGCCGATACGCTCTACGTGGTTACCCGCTCTGCCATCTACCGTGCTGCAGCACCCTACACCGCATTCCTGCAGCTCCCCCTCCCGGCGCCTGAGGACTATAATCCCAAGGTCTCGCTCTTCCGCACCCTGTGGCTTTTGCACAGCGGCGAGCTGTTCGGGCTACCCGGGCGGCTGGTGGTCGATATCCTCGGGCTTGCCTTCGCCTTCCTCTGCGTTACGGGGGTTATCCTCACCTTCGTCATCATCCCCATCAGGCGGAGGAAGAGGAAAGGGTTGGAATCCAACGGATTGAAGAACTCGTGGAACTTCTCGCTCAAGTGGCACAATAGGCTGGGCAGCGTGCTCTTCGTGCTGTTGATGCTCATGGTGCTCACCGGTATGTTCCTCCGTCCCCCACTGCTTATAGCCATAGCGCGGGCAAAGGTAGCAGCCATCCCTGGCACTACGCTGAGCACGCAAGATCCGTGGTACGACAAGCTGCGGAGATTGCGCCACGATGATAGGCTTGGCGCTTGGATGCTCTCGAGCTCAGAGGGCATCTACACCTTCACCCATTTTGGCGACCTCCCCCAACGGAAGAACGACACTCCCCCGGTGAGCGTAATGGGTATGAATGTTTGGACCCAGCTGCCAGAAGGGCAATGGTTAATAGGCTCTTTCAGCGGTATCTACACCTGGGATCTCGCCTCGGGAGCAGTGGCAGACTACCTCACGGGGCAACCCTACACCCCAGGGAAGGGGGGGCGTTTCATGTTTGGAGTCATGGTGAGCGGTTTTTCTGCCGATTTCGCCTGTGGCCCAGTAGTATTTGACTATAGCCAGGGCGCATTGCCCGTGCGCCAGGGGGCGGGCTTCCCCCCAATGCCGAGCGCTATTGGTAAGGGACGGATCTCGCTCTGGAACTTTGCCCTAGAGCTCCATGTTGGCCGGCTCTACCAACCATTTCTGCGCGGCCTCACCGTTTGGTACATTCCCGTGGGCGGGCTGCTGATACTGCTGGTTGTGGTGTCGGGCTACATAGTCTACCGTAAGCGGTTCAAGAGGAAGAAACGCAAGAAGCGGTAGGGTAGGGCTAGCCAGGGGCTTTGTGAGAGGGCGGCACGTCCATTTTCAGAAAGCCCATTACTGCGGGTTTCCTTGCCACCTGCGCCGCACCAACGCCGTACCAACCAAAGACCTGCGTCGCTTCATGTTCGGATTTCGCCTTAAGGCGAAATCCGAGGATGCAGCGACGATGGTACGGCGATGGTACGACGATGGTACGGCGCATATCTGGCGATGCCCCTTGGCTAGGCGCTAAGGTGGGTGCGGCTGTACCTTGCGTTGCTGGGCGGTCTGGCGATACTGGGGACCCTGCATTTGCTGGGGTTGCTGAAAAAACTCCCGTGATGCGTGCGGTGTTCTTTGTAACCACCTTCGGCACTCCCCCTTTTTCCATATGCGCTTCCAGCAGATGCCAGCAGTCCCATTGCATGAGAAAACCCTCATTCCCACTACGTCGGGCCTATCAATCCATGCCATTGCCATTACGGGAAGTTTCACTATATTCGCGGTCGCTGCCTGCTCAGGGGGCTCTTTTAATTGTCCAACGCAGCCTATTGGAAGGTTCACCCGCGCCCCTACCACCTGGTTTCAGCAGGCTTTCGGCGAAACTCAAAACCATAGATAAACCAATCCAAACGTGTTCAGGCCTATGAAAAGAACATTGATGATGGTGCTAGCGTGCCTGCTGGGCTCGTTCCCAGTATTCGCGCAGCGCGCCGTGCAGCTCGGACGGTACACATTCGTGCCAGAGCAAAACATCGCCTCCTCCCCCCAGGGGAGCCGTGGTGGTAGTTTGCTACGCGTCGGGAATCTCCAGAGATCCTACTCCTCGCAGTACAATGCGCTCATTCAATTCCGCGAGCAGCCCAACCCGCGAGCCATCGCCGCGCTGGCCCGGCAGGGCATCATCTTGGGCGACTACGTGGGTGGCAACGCCTACTACGCCCTCATAGCCGAGGCTGCCGCCAAGGGCATGCCAACCCGCGGCAGCCAGGTAACCTCGGTGGTGGTGCTAAAGCCCGAGTGGAAAATGGCCGGGGAGCTGGCCGACAACCAGATTCCTGACTATGCCCGCGTGGGCATGGGCGCAGCCAAGGTGCAGCTGGGCTACGCTGCGAATGCCACCCCGGCGCAGCTAAAAGCCGACCTCAGCGCGCTGGGGGCAACCGACATCGCCGTGCTGGAGGATTTCCACCTCGTGCTGGCGACCCTCCCGGTAGCGGCCTCTCGGCAAGTGGCCGAGCTGCCCTACATCCTCACGGTAGGGCTTGCGAATCAGCCCGAAGAGCTGCATAACTACAGCGGCAGCGTCATGAGCCGGGCGCGCACGCTCAATCGTTCCACAGAGCTGGGCGGAAGGGCGCTCAGGGGCGAAGGGATGAAAATCGGGATATGGGATGCCAATGTGGTGCAGCACGTGGATTTCACAGGTCGCGTGCATACCGAGGAATACAGCACCCCGGAGGAGCACGGTACGCATGTGGCCGGCACAGTGCTAGGGGCTGGGCTTATAGATCCCAAAGGGCAAGGAATGGCGCCCAAAGCCCAAGCCTGGGCCTACAACATAGGCACGGGCGCCAACGGCAAGATAGAGCAGGTGGAGATGATAGAGGCGCGGCGAGCCTTCGGCATCACCCTCACCCAGAATAGCTACGGCCTCTCGGCCAAATACTTCTGCAATGCGCGCGAGAAGCTCGTGTACCGGACGACGGACTGGGCCTCAGACTACCTCACCAACGCTTTCCCCACCCTCACGCACGTCTACAGCTGCGGTAATGACGGTGGCGAGTGCCGGCAGGCCTCTATAGATCACTACGGCGCGGCGGGCTACGGCACCATCACCAAGCGTGCGAAGAACGTGATACTGGTGGGCGCTGCCACGCACCGGGGCGAAATCACCTACTTCAGCAGCCGCGGCCCATCAGACGACGGACGGCTGGTCCCCACCGTGGTGGCCAAGGGTAGCGAGGTCTGGAGCACCAAGCCTGGCGGCCAGTACCAGAAGATGAGCGGGACGAGCATGGCCTGCCCCACCACCAGCGGTACACTCGCGCTTATAGCCCAACGCTACGGGCAGCTGAACCAGGGACGGGAAATCCGTACCGACCTGCTTAAAGCCCTGGTGGCCAATACTGCGGATGACCGCGGCGTAGCTGGCCCAGACTTCGTATACGGGTACGGCATACTCAACGCAGAGGTGGCCGTGGAGGCGCTAGAGCATGGCTACTACCACCTCGATTCGGTAGAGGTGGGAGGTACCTACACCCAGCAGATAGCTATACCCGCTGGCGCCCAGGGGCTACGGGTAATGATCGGATGGGTAGACCCCGCTGTGCAAAAGACCTACACCTTTGGGATGAAGGCGATGGTGAACGACCTCGACCTCAGCGTGAAGGCGGGGACCACCGACTACCTCCCGTGGGTGTGCGACCCCACCAAAGGCCATGTGGAGAACCCCGCCCAGCGCAAGGTGGATAACCTCAACAATCTGGAGCAGGTAACCCTGAACGCCGAGGAGCTGGCAGGGCAAACCTCTATAACCGTTACCGTAAAGGGAACGGAAGTTGACCGTGGGCATCAGCACTTCGCCCTCACCTGGTGGATAGAAGACGGCGTACCCCAAGTGGAATCGCCTGCTTACGGGCAGCAATTCGCGCCCGGGGAGGACATCTACACCGTGCTGCGCAATGTGAAAGCCCCCTACACCATAGAGCTAAGCTATGACAATGGCAAGACCTACAGGCGGATGGGGCGGATGGTGCAGGAGCGCTACTATGTATTCTTCCCAGCCCCGGCAGATGCCCCCCTTACTGACCAGGCGCTAATCCGGGTAAGCGATGCCACCGGGAGAATCGCGGTAAGCCCGAAGCCATTCACCATAGCCCCGAGGATGGCAGACCTCGCGCTACAAACCCCAGAATGCGGGTACGATGGGTGGAAACTCACCTGGAGCAAGGATGAAAAGGCCACCGCGGGCGTAGAGGTGCTGGTAGCCGATGCAAGAACGGCGCAATTCGAAAAGGTGGGCGAAACGGCGGATGCTCAGACCACAGAATTCACCCTCCCGGCAGAGAAACTCCGGGGGATATTCAACCCCGTGGTAACCGTAGCCGCCAAGATACCCAATAGCAAATCGCTCGGTATGAGGGCTGTGGGGGTTGAAGCCAAACTCTCGCAACCGCTGAAGCTCACCGCCATGCAGCTCCCCTTTGAGGAGACCTTCAGAAAGACCCCCTCGCTCTACTTCAGCCCCGTGAACGTGGGTTCGCGCATCCACCAAGGCTACCTCGACCAAGAGCTGGGCGATGTGCCTGTAGGCTCCGTCCCATTCTACTTCGAGGGGAGCAGCAAGGATAAGACCTTCGACCCCAACGACTACTTTGGCGATGGGAAGAATACGTCGAACCGCGCCACCTTTAGCATGTGCGAGCTGGACCTTACCGATATCCCAGCCTCAGAGCAGGTAATACTCGATATAGAGTACACCGCCCTCACCCAAGATGATAGCGACCTCACCACCAACCATATGCGTGTGCGCAGCGGCGACAATGTGCTAACCACGCTGGATGGGCGGTCTGACCTCACGGGCAATGGGCGCATGCAGCACGCCTACTACCAGCTGGCGACAGGGCAAAAGCACCGGGTGAATATCGACTTCTCATTCATGGGCAGTAAGGATAAGGTGCACACCGATGCCACGGCCATAGTGGCAATACGGGTAACCAAAGCGCCCAAGGATACCGGCATTGCCCTCTCTGTTGCCAAATCGCCCAAGAACGGCCCTGGGCTGGGGACTGAACCCTTCACCCTTGAGCTTACCAATCGCGGCGTAAACCCGCGCACTGGGATTCTGATAAAGGCCTACCGCAATGGGCAGTGGGTGGCCGATAGCCAAGTGGAAGAGCTAAAGCCCCTGGAGACCAAAAGTATAGAGCTACCCGTTGACCTGTCTACAGACAAGAAACTGGGACAGCTCTACGATATTCGCTTTGAGGCTCTCCTAAGCCCCAATGCGCCCATGCCCAATGCCACCGCCTCGCACACCGTGAATAGCATGGGTACGGTGTTCCCAATGCCTGGGATGGTGCTGGGTGAGAGCAGCTACGGTGTTCCCACTCTCCTCGACCCCAATATGACTGTGACGGTAGATAAGCCGCTAGTATTCACCGATGAGGGGGGCTATCTACAGAATTACGTTGCGGGGCGCAAGGTAACGCTCAAGTTCCTGCCAGCCCAGGCGGGGCAGAAAATCCGCCTCAGGATGGTGAAGTTCGAGGCGGCAGAGGACAACGGCGCGCTCAACATAATCACCGTGCAAACGCCCCAAACCCTCGACCTGCGGAATGCCCGTGCGCGCGACGTGCTAACCGGGAGCTGCCTCGAGCCCCGCACCTACGTGTCTGAGGCTGAGGATGGGGGGATTACGCTACGGTTCCAAGCCCTCTACGGCAATACTGGCCCCGGGTGGCTGGCTGAGGTAGACCAAGTACCTGCGCAGAACCCACTGGCCATAACCCACGTAGAGGCTCGGCAGACTGGGAATGCGGACTCTGCCCTAGTCCCCGTAAAGGTGACACTGCTCAATAGGTGGGTGGCGCCGCAGAAAAACGTGCTGCTCACCGTATTCGGCGAAAACGCAGTGTACGGGGTAGATACCCTAACCGTAGAGTCCGGGGAGAAGGAATACACCCTGCGCGTTCCGGTATGGCTGAAACCGCAAAAGCCTGAGAAGCTGCTAGTAACCCTAGAGGGTGATGACACCGAGCAGGCAGACAATGAGATGAACACCTACGGGGTATATGACCGCTACTGTATCCCGCATGACTTGCCCCTACCCGAATCTAAACTCTACGCTAGGAGCCTGAGGGTTTACAAGAAATACTACAGCCTCCTCCCGTCTGTAACCGGTGCTATGCGCTACTCTACCAAGGACAGCATCCCGCTGTACACCGATGAGGGGCAGGTAGAGGTGCTGCTATCCACCAATGGCACAGCTCCAGAAGGCTGCTCGGTGGCTATCTACGTAGACTGGAATGATGACGGGGTCTTTGCAGAGACCGAACGGGTACTGGCCCCCCTCCCAAAAGGGAAGAACAAGCAGGTAACCATGCAGCTAGATCCGGGCAGCGCAACACCTGGTGCTAAGCGGATGCGCATAGTGATCGGCAAGACCGATGAGCTTACCTCTGCCTGCAATGATACGCCCCTCACGCTTGGCGATATTCAGGATCTGATGGTGAATCTCAAGGCTGGGAAATACCCTGGCTCTGGAGACTTCGCCCTGCTGGCCATAGACGCTGGGCAGCTGGTGGGCAAGAATCTGTCGGCCAGCCAGCCCCTCAAGGTTACCGTGGGCAATAATTCCAATACCGACTACTCTGGCTCTCTACAGATTGAGATACAGATAGATGGTGGCGAGAAGGTGAAGGAAACGGTAGACTGCTCAGCCAAGGCAATCCCCGCCTTTGGTGGCAAGCAGACCTTCACCCTCACGTCTACGGCCAACCTAAGCACCGCGGGAAAGCACACCATAATAGCCTCGGTGCTCGAGACGCCCGTGGTGGATGCCTCGAACAATGCCGATACCGTGGAGGTGTGGAATATAGTACCGCAGGCAGGCGCGCTCTACAACCTCCATACCCTGAGCCGCACCAACAGGAAGGACATGGTGGATGCCCATTTCCTTGCCGCGCCGCTCAAGGCGATTCCAGAGAATGGAGGCTGGACTATGGAATTCCTCATCAATCCTGACTATGCGGAGTACAGCGGTATCGCCTGGAATAAATCGCTGCAGATTTTCACCACTAACGATCTGGTCAACTACCCCGACAATGGGATTCTGCTCCAGCTGGGATCCAAGATGCGGGCATACACCAAGAAGCCCGGGCTGCTCAAGCCCAGAACCTGGAACCACGTGGTGGTGGTGGTAGATGAGATCTCCCAGGGATTCCTAGGGTTCGGGGGGAGTTGCAAGCCGAAAATCTACATCAATGGCGAGAATTGCGAGGTAGGCATCGAGGGTGAAGATTTCCCCACATTCCAGGATGGGAAACTATCGCTCTTCTACCGGTTCGACGGGCGGGTAAAGTACTTCCGTGCGTGGAAAAAAGCCCTCACGCTATCTGAGGCCCAAGCGCACCCATACGCCTACCTGCCTCGCAGTGCCGACGGCAAGCTGCCTGAGGGTTGCCTCGCAGAACTCACCTTTGACGAGGGGCCAACCTATCCCTACACGCTCTGCGATGAGAACTACGCCCAGGTGGTAGCCGACACCATAACCCGACTGAATGCCACCGACAACTCGGGGATCTGGGAGAAGGTAGACCGGCTAATAGGCGATTTCGACTTCGCGAAAGAGGTGGAGGATCGGGAGGTAACCCCAGCCAAAGAGTACGTGGTGGTGTTTGAGAAGGGTACAGACCTCAGCAACGTTACCGGGGAGGTGATAGCTGCTTGGCCCAACGTGGCAATAACCTACAAGGGTAATCCCGTGTCGGCCAGCACGGTGTACGATTTCACCACCGATGTGGTGCTTACCGCCAAGGGTACGCTCTTCGGGCAGTACACTGTAGAACAGACCATAACGCTGAAGGCGGAATTCGACCTCTCCAGTGAGTGCGAACTTCTCGCGCTAAGCCTGAAAAAGGCGGATAACGCGGGGCTGCTGGAGGATATCAATATCCGTCCGGTAGAGCAGACCTGCCGCATAGAGCTAACCGAGACGCAAGGCCGTGTAGACGACCCTGCGCACACCAAGGTTGACTTCACCCTATCGCCCGATGCCAAGCTATACGTGCACGGCAAGGAGGTGGCTTCACCCGCAGAGCTAGATCTACGCGAGCCTACCCTGGTGCTTGTACGGGCCGCCAATGGCAACATAAAGCGCTACTCGATAGCGCTACAGGTGGGCCAGAGCATTAGCTGGACGCTCGCCTCCAATGAGTTCACCTACGGGGATGCCGATGTGATGCTGGATGCCAAGAGCAGCGCGGGGCTCCCGCTCTGGTTCACCTCCACCAATGGGCAGGTGGCCACTGCGACCGACGGCAAGCTGAAAATCGGAGTGCCTGGCACCACCACCATCACCGCTACACAGCCTGGGCAGGGTATCTACTCGCCTGCTACCCCCGTGCAGAAGGAGATCACGGTAAAGAAGCCCTCCATAACGGTGCAGGCCGATGTAACCGATGCCACGGCTGGCCACCCCATAAGCTGGCAGTGGGCTTACAGCGCGCTGGTAAATCCTGAGGACGCTCGCACCCTACCCGACCCGTTCGCTATGGATGCCTTCACCCTACAGGATGCCCACGGCAATGCGGTGAACCCTGCAAGCGAACTAGCCAAGGGGACCTACACCCTAAAGGTGAAGGGGAGTGGTGCTAGCTACTCTACTGATTACTACGAGGTAAAGCCCGTTGAAAGCTCTATTACCGTAGCGCAGGGCGACCTCTGGCAGGTAGCCCTCCTGGTTAAAGATGCCCAGGGGCCGCTCCAAGGGGCGACGGTGCAGCTGTCTGAAACCCTGCTAACAACGGGTAATGATGGTGTTGCCCAGTTCTACCTACCCGAGGGGGATCTGTACTCTTTCACCCTCCGCAAGGATGGCTACGGGAAGAAGGTGGAGACGGTAGACCTGCGCAAGGGGGCTGATAAGCAGATTGAGGTAACGCTCGCCCCCGCTACCATAGCCCTAACCTACACTGCGGATGCCCACGGGAAAGTGCTCGGGGCCACAACGCAAATGGTGGTGAAGGGGGGCAATGGTGAACAGGTACGCGCTGTGCCTACCGCCGCGGGCTACGTATTCGACAAGTGGAACGATAATGGTAGCCAACAGCCGCTACGGCTCGATAGCGATGTGCAGGGCGCTGTGAACGCTGAGGCTCTATTCAAGAAGCTCACCTTCACGGCCACCTACACCTGCACCAACGGCGGCCACATAAAGGGCTCTACCGATACGCAGGCTACCCAGCAAATAGACCTGGAGGGCGATGGGCAAGAGATAGAGGTAGAACCTGATGCTGACCACTACTTCGCAAGGTGGAGCGATGGGGTTACCACGGCCAAACGCACCGACAGGGCTGTGACGGGAAATATCAACGTAACGGCGCTGTTCATCCCCTATGCCCACCTACCCTACCTGCAAGACTTCGAGTCGGGCCAACTACAGGATGGGTGGTTCTCTACCAGCACGGTAGGCGACGGCAAGGTGGATAACCCCTGGATGGTGACCAACAAGCCTCGGAAGCACAATGGTAAACCCACGGCTCTCTACGGCTACTTTGCCCTGGTGCAGAGCGATATAAAGAGCACCAATGCCAAAACCGAGGCCTTCCTCTACTCCCCAATATTCAAACTCGACAACGAGACGGCGGATATTGTGGTGAGCACGAACTACATTTTCCCCAAGCGTGTAAGCGAGTACTTCTCGATACAATACTCGGTGGATGGCGGTGCAACCTGGGAGGTAATAGGCGAATTCGGCCGTGCAACGACCCCCTCATACAAGGAGTGCACCATTAGGGCAGCTAAGCTTGCGGGGAAGACCACACTACAGCTCTGCTGGAGGTACTACGCCCCCTACGCGGACTTCGCCATGGTGGACAATATCTCAATATCGCGCAAGCCTGCTACGGGTACTAAGTACACCTACACCTACACGGCTGCATCCCCCGCAAGTGGGAGCTTCGTGCTGATTGACGGCGCTACTGAAACCCCAGCCTCGAGCCAACAGGTGGACTACGGCAAACTCGCGCTCGATGTAAAGGCGGTAGCAGCCTCTGGCTACAAATTCCTCAAGTGGGATGACGGCTCTACCAATGCCACCCTCCATAGCCCTGCAGTAGCTACGGAGAATAGGGCCTTCACGGCGACCTTTATCCCCGAGGATCAGGTTAGCGTGACCCTCCTGGCTACAGCGCCCGACTGGGGCGAATGCCAGCTAGACGGCACTGCTACCCAGGGATTCACCATGGGCAAGAGCGAGACAAAAACGGTGAAAGCGGTGGCTAAGAGTGGCTACCGATTCGCCCGTTGGGCTGAGGATGGCGACACTATTTCTGAGCGAACCATAGCCAACCCCACCAGCGATGTAACTCTGACGGCCATTTTTGAAAAACGCCCGGCATCGCTCTCAGCAACCATAGTGGTGATGAATGAGCTGAACCAGCCGCTAAAGGATGCCAGTATCACCCTGCCCAATGGGCAAACATTGACCACCGATGCCGAGGGCAAGGCTACTACCCCTGCAATGCCGGAGGGGAGCTACCCCTACAGCGTACAGTGCGACCACTACCTCCCGGGGCACGATGTGCTATGGGTAAGCGAATACGCTAACGAATTCGCCCACACGCTCATCTGGATTAACCGTATATCCATAAAGGTGATAGGCAACGGGAAGCCGCTGGCGGATGCCACTGTTACCCTGGGCGATGAGAGCCTGAAGACCGATGCTGATGGCATAGCGGCCTTTGCAGTGCTGAATGGTGAATACACCTGCACGGTTGCGCATCCTTGGTATAAGGGCGTAAAGGGCGACCTACGGTTCTGGTTCACTGCTGACAGCGAACTCCCCGTGGAGCTAGAGGCGAATCTCTACCCCGTAACCTTCACGGTAACGGATGGCTCTAGTCCGCTCCAGGGGGTAAAGATCACCATCAATAATCAGAGCCCTGAGACCGATGCTAGCGGTAAGGTTACAGTCCAGCTCCCCAGCGATAGCTTCAGCTACTCGGCTCGTAAGAAGGGCTACACCAGGGTAGACGGCGTAGTAACGGTGGCTGGCTCTCCGCAGTCGGTAGATGTGGTTCTGAAAAAGGCCCCGCAACCTGGACCAGTGCCTGTGGTAGACCTGCTGGCCGAGGTGGCGGTAGCTCCCAACCCGTTCGTGTCGCAACTAACCCTAACGGGTGTGGCCAATGTAGAGGTAATCACCATTCTACAGGCCAACGGTGCTGTGGCCTTCTCCTCCAGGGTGGCGGGCGAGGAGCGCACCACCCTAGAGCTTGGGCATCTACCAGCAGGGACCTACGTGCTGGTGCTGAAGGGACACGGGCAAGAACGTACCCTACGAATAGTGAAGCAGTAGCGCGCTGCGGGGTAAAACCACTGCGTACCCCGCCAACCGCCACTAAAGATGAAACAGGGGCCAGATCGATACGACCTGGCCCCTGTTTTGTTTTAGCTCACAAGGAAGGATGAAGGGCGGTATGACGTAATCGCATGGTACAAAAGTCCTTTGGCACTGTCCCACATTGTGTGTCCGATGGGTGTAGAAAATACGGGAGATTGGCTAGCTACGCGCAGCGGCACAAAAAATGGGGTGTACCACGGATGGCACACCCCATTCACAGCATGGAAAGCTAGCGCTTCACTAGGCGCAGATTGCGAGTTCCGCCCTGGCAATCCACAAGGCGAAGAATGTATAGCCCAGTTGGGAGTGCCCCCACCCCGAGTAGCAGCGCTGGCTGCCCATCGTGCCTACTGGCCAGCACTGTTTGCCCTGAGGCATTCAGCACCTCTACCAGCCGCAGAGCCTCCGTGTGCTCTAGCCGCAGCACTTCGCCACACGGGTTGGGATAGGCTAAAATCCCTGCCAACAGTGTAGATTCTACGATATCGGGAGTCGGCTTTGGCTTTGGATTCTGACTCCGAATGAGCGGTATCTCCACTAGTAGATCGGCATCTTTCACCGTTATCTCCCCTTGTGTGGCGTCATACCCCTCCTTGCTAGCCTGGTAGGTATAGACCCCGTTAGGGAGTTCAATGGAGGCAAGCCCGACGGAGTCTGTAATGCGGGTCTGCCCATTAACCTTTATGCTTACACCTGGGATTCGTTCACCATTTAACCCCACGGCAAACGTTACCGTGAAACTGCTTTTTGCGAGTACAGCGCGATTCGGGCTCTTGATGAGCGAGACTTTGGCTATACCATACCACGCATGGTAACCAGGCATTTCCACTCGATAGGGATGGCGGTTATATTCGGCACATCCAACGTACCGTCATCCCTCAGCCTGTCAAATGTGCAAGAACCCTCGGGATCGGCTACGTACTGCAAGCTCAGCTTCTCATTGCTCTTCTTGGCTACCACCACATTGTCTATACCTACAGCATACGCCCACATGGCCTTGTAGCCCCAGCGAAACTGCACGGTATGCTTACCCTCCAGTTCACTACCAGCCACCGTAAGCAGCAGCGTTCCCCGGGTATTGTGTTCAACCTCCCCAATCTTCACCCAGGCCCCAGTATCCACGCTCAGCTCCACCCAGAACTGGTCAGTCCGCGCATTCACATTCTGCGAACCGTAGTCAAAGCTGACGATAAGGTCACCGCTCCATGCGTTACCCAGCCTGTAGCACGGGGTGTAGAGGTATGACTCCGTCCGTCCATTCCTCCCCATCGCATCGCTATTGCAGTAGGCGTAATGACCATCGAGAGGATCTAGCTCAGATTGCTTCTGTGCGGTAACACCCCACGGATTATTCGACCTTCCCTTGCTCTCTGAATACCAACCATTGCCCAGCACCCCGAGTTCAAAATCCTCGGTTGCGGGTATCGTGTAGTATTTCCCGAAAATCGCCTCTGCCTGCACATTGCGCTTCACCATCCTATCGGTACGAACGGGTGTAGCTACCCCGTCGCTCCAACCCTGGAAGTAGTAGCCGGAATCTGGAACTGCCTCTACTGTAGGGCCATCTGCTCCATAATCCACCTTTTGCTCTACAGCGCCATTCTTCAATGTTCCACCCCTGGCTGCCGTATACCTTAGCAAGACCTGCTCCCTGCTAAACTGCGCCATGAATTCGACACTCTGGGCAAGATGTCCATCGCGCCTAGGATTATCCAGCTTGCCATCGCTCCACTGGGCAAACTTGTAGCCGGATGCCGGAACAACGTAAACCTCCTCACCCTCAGAGTTCGGTGCAAGCCTCTGGAATGCAGGGCCTAAAATTCGCCCCTCAGCGCTGCTAGCCACCGTATACTTCAGCTCTATAGTCCCCTCTTGCAGGGTTACAGTTTGCGCTATATTCCTCTGCTCTGTAAACACCTCAACCGTTGCAGGGGCGTGCCCAGGCATTCGCACCCCGAATAGATATTTCTCGCCCGCTGGCAGATACCAGACTGCATTCCCCTCACTGTCGGTTAGCCTCTTCTCCATACCTAGCAGCACGGTGGCGCCACTCAGCGCTTCGTCAGCATTGCGCACCGAGATTTTAACCTGCCACCTATCGGCCTGTACCACCTCAAACCGGGCAGGCTGGGGGGATACGGTATAGCAACTGGTGGCGAAATGCTTACCCTCCACGGTATCTACAGTGTATACCCCCACTGGCAGTTCGCTAGGCATTGTTACCCCCCTCCCCTCGGCATCCTTCACCGTAAAACAGCCCTGCCCATATGGATTAGGAATGCTTGCAGTGTCCGCATCCTTAGCCAGATTGGAGTATTCATACTGCGGTACTACGGGATATCCAGCCTTGTACAACACATCCCTCATTCGCACCGCAAACGGGCGTTTGGTAACCGTAACCTGCCGAGTAATCGGTTTGGCTTCAGCCCAGATGCCTTCACCCGGCTGGAGAGCTGCAAGCGTAGTAGTACCTGGGCAACCGATGTGTAGCCTACCGCCCGCCACCGTAGCAACCTCGGGGTGAGTGCTGGTGAACGTAAGCGGTAATCCAGAACTGGCACTAGCCTCTACTGGCACTGGAACAGAGCCGTACTCATAGCTCGCAATCCCCAGTGTCCAACCTATGGTCTGGGATTGCTGTAGGCGTAATTCATAATGCCTGGTTGCCCCGTTGGCCGCCACTACGGTTAGCATCCTAGGCTGGGTAAGATCTATATGGGTTATCCCGCTCTCTAGCAGATCGTTGGCCAACTTAAGCACTGCACCGTCTGAGAGCTTGAATGTAAGCACCACTCGGGCGGGAGTATTTATTGCACCATCGGTAGCTTGGGGGGCTACCACTATGGTCTGCGAGGCCACATCCGCTACCAGATCCACCAGCAGCCCGGGGTTATGCTCTTTGGCCAGGCTCAATGCCAAAAGCTCGCACTCATGCGAAAGATCCTCTTTGAATCTCAACACGCACCTTTGGGTTACCCCCTTATGCCCAAAGAGGTCGGCCTTTGCCACAATCTCCACATCGTGGCTGAAGTCATACACCGTAGCCTCATTCACCTCAAGCCCACTATACACCTTAAACCCATAGGCCTCAAGGAGCGTGCCAAACTGCGGACGTTCGGTTCTGAATACCATTTCCATAGTCCACTCATCCACCTCATCCCTACAGAGGGCATAGGCCACGGTGGGCACGGAAATACGCTCATTATGCTCCGCCTCGCTCTTTAAGCTAACGGCGTAAAAACCATCTGGTTCTGGCACAATGGAGTAGACGTTTGCCTACCGCGAATTATTAGCCGTGCCTGGATTATCCACCAATTCGACCTTCACGGTATGCAGCCCGATGCCGGTGCAGTCTGCCGTGGTACTCAGGGTAAAATCCCGCATTCCCCCATAGGGTGCTAGCGCATTCGCATCCCTGTAGTCTACCAATTCATCTACGGGTGGGCGACCATCCACCGTAACCCTTACCTTGAGCTTTCCGCTAAATTCTCGGTTGGATAGATTCGAAAGGGTAATCTGGATAGGCTGGGTAGCGCTAAGATTACGCCCACTCTCCCCAATATATAGATCGGCTAGCTCCAGGTCGTCATGATGCACGAAAAGGCCCTCTACCAACTCTAGGGCACCATCCTGCATATCGCCAAGCAACGGGGCACTGCAAGGATCACCTACCTCTGCGGTGGGGCCAACCTGTAGCCGAATCCGCTTAATGCCAAGAGGCTTGTTGCCCAGATCCAGTTGCACTACAGCCTTTCTACCGCCCTTTTTGAGCGCCTCAAGCTGCCTTTCCTGGACTTCGAACGTTCCATTGTCGTCCCAATCCACCCACAGGGCAAGACTCCATCCGTCGGGGATACGTGCATCAAAAGCTACGGTTAGCTCTACATTCTCCTCATCCCTGTAGATTTTTGAGGCTCCGTCAATGCATAGCGCATTGCTCCCGTCTTGCTGCTACTCAGCTCTTTTTGCGTATTAAAGACCCCTAGGGAATGCAAAGAGAGTCCTTTTAGCGGGAGCTGAGATGGGACACAATAGCGGTCGTATATGGCATACGCATTCATCTCATTATCTGCACCTTCCGTATCATTCCCCTCCAAGGCCACCTGCATAAACACGGGTTCTGCCCTGCGAACCTTGAGGCCATCGCCCACGGTGTAGAGCGCCTCACCAGGGGCTACCTCCTTCAGGGTGTCGAGCATCAGGTAGCCGTTTTCACCTATTACATTGACTACCACGTTACTCTGTGGATATTTCCAACGATTCAGCACCCTAACGCCTACAGGAATATTCGCCTCTGCATCACCACCAAGCCGCGTAGCCTCCACCCCCGTTAGCGCTATAGGATTCATGGAGGGTACCATATCAACCACAGCCTTCCACCCGCCGCCCTCTACGCCGCTATCACCAGATGCAAAATAGAGCAGCACGCCGCCATCTTCCGCCTCTGAAACGAACGTGCATGAGGGGGTGCTAGGACCGACAACATCGCCCATCATTACTTGGCGAACCCGAAGTCCATCACGGCTCAAGTTGTCAGGACTTTGCATGGTGTACACCGCCAATGCTGCCTGGCCAGCTTCAGCACCTTGCACTGGCTTCCATGCCAATGACCATCCATCCAGTCCGCAAGCAGTCCCCTCTAGCTTCAGACCCTCGGGCACTGGTGCAATAGTAAAGGGATGGTTGCTTTTCGCCACCTGCCCTCCCGCACCTATCACCCGCACTAACGCCTTAGCCGTAAGCGGGGCATCTGCTGGAACTCTGGCTGGGAAGTGCTGGAAGTTCCTTTCCATGCGGCCAACCGCATTCCAAGAAGCACCCCCATCATAGCTAAGCTCTATGGTGTAGGGCGGCTGGAGATTCTCTAGCGACACGAACATCGCACCTCCTGGAGCATACTGCATCCCTCCTGTAGGCGAGATAAGCCTGGGGGTAGACCTCTCATAGTACCAGACGAGCGCATATGACTGATGCCCCTGGTGTACAGCAAGGCCCTTCACCTCTACTTTCACCTCCTTTACGCCCTGAAGCATCTCTGAATCCAGGGTTACCTGCTCCATGTTATTGAGGTGATCCTCTGCCCGTACAGCATTGTCTATTGGTGATTTAGCACTGCATACCCACGGGAGATAGTAGGCATTGCCGCTTACCGTGCTAAGCACTCCTGCACCCTTGGCGCAGATGGTGGGGAACATACGCCCATCGTCAGTTGGTCCCCAGCTGCTAAAGCTTGTCATAGCACCATTGGCATTCACAGCACCTACGTATATGGCATTCTTCGCACGGGTAGAACCCGATCCATACCCGGGATGCCCGTACATGGTTGCCAGCTCTCCAGAACAGGCATCCTGCTCATTGCCAGCAGCAAACACATGGGTAAGCGTAGGGTGGGAATTCGCAAGAATATCTAGGTTACGGTCAGACTCCCGATACCCGAAGTTCTGGAGGTATCGGCAATAGCGACTGATATCGATCCCGTATGAATTCTGCGTAAGCTTAATGCCGTATTGCCCTCGGGCTATATCCATCGCCTGCTGATTGTTGAGCCCGTTGCGCTGTGAATTGAAGTTATAGGTCTAAGCCTCCGCTCTAGGCGCCATGCCCTTCGCATCCAGATTCAGCAATCCCGCTCCCAGCACCGTTCCTGCCACGTGCGTACCATGGTCGCTAATCATCTCGTACTCCTGCACATGCACACGGTCGCCAAAATCAACATGGTGGACGATGCTAGCATCCCAAATGCCGATTTTCACCCCATTGCCACTCAACCCACGCCCTCCCAAATCTGCAGGGCTACCGAGTACGCTTGCCCTACCAATGATGCGCCCCTGGTTATTGTATAGCGTGGGTGGCGGCGGATACAGCCCCACGGCGAGTACCCACGGTAGCGCTGCCACCCGCAATGCTGCAGCCAGAGGCATTTCTGCGTAGACAGCCCTAAAGGGAGCTGCCACCTCTATATCACATAGCCCCAGTTCCTGCAGTGCCTTTAGAATCTGCGGAGTGCTTGCATTCGGGGCATAGCGAATCACCACCTTAGCGCCGTCAGTCCCCGCGCGGGCATAATCTGGAATCGCACCAATGGCCTCTTTACCATTCACTGGCTGCAGCGCACCGCCGAGCTTCCACTCAGGGCGAAGTGCCACTATAGAGGTAATGCGATTGCCACGCCCTAAAGAGGGCGGTTTAAGGCTTTCGTCCAGCAGGGCATAATACGGCATTGCCACCCACATAGTCTACCAGCGTGATGCCTGCTGTCTTCAGCAATTCAAGCTCTCGCGTGGTGGGTATCTCTGCGAGCTGCACCAGCGCATTACGTTGCCCGTTTAACGGTGTCCCAAGGGCTTCTTGCCGAAACCAAGCGCCACGGCTTGCTGATACCTCCTGTAGATTCTGCTCTGGTACAAAACGGCAACCATTCAGCTCCACCACCTGCTGCGCACCCACCACCAGCGGGGCAAACAGCACCAAAAACATTGCGAGTAGTACAATTCTCCTCATAAACATGGCCTTGAATTAGTAATTCTGGTTATCAAAAACCTTCGCAATTTAGCTAAAAATCCATAACCAGCGACCTCAGTCCACAAAATGCACCACATCGTTTATGTGAGCATTGCAGAGAGCCTCGATCTCAAAACCGATGCGCCGTCTGCGCGCAACCGTTTACCCACAAAAGGGAGGGGGCATAGAATCCGCAAGAATCTACACCCCCTCCCCTTTTGCATATGTACGCCCTATATAGTGTCCTCTACAGCCCACATAAATGCGCGTAGCCCCTGCTGCGGAGAGCGTTCGTCAAGCTTTTTCAGCCGCTGCATGAGCTGGGTGGCTGTGGTATCCTCAGCCATTACCAGCATCGCGCTGTTGAGCGCAGGCCACGTATGCGTACCCAGGTGGGGTTCTCCGCCTCGCGATCCACTCCCCAGGGCATCGGGCCAGCGCGTGTAACCCTGCAGCCCAAGCTGCCCTATGGCTGACAAGACCTCATCGGTAAGAACCTGGTTGAAGGCTATGAATACTGCTCGCATCGGTTCAGTTATTGCAATCCCGTATAGGAGAACTCTATAGCATCACGGAGAAAAATAGCACTCACCCCTGGCGTTGAAAATCCTACTCCCCATAGGGACAGGAGGGCGTGGGCATAGCTACGGTAAGCGCTGTTGTTCCCTTTTCAGCTGTTTAATCTGCCGCCTACGCATCCCTCGCGCAGAACTGGCCGCCATGGTAGCATATACTGCAGGAATCACTAGGAGCGTGAGAATGGTAGAGAATACCAATCCACCGATTACCGCGATTCCCATAGGTTTCCACATCTCAGAACCCTCACCCCTGCTGAGTGCCAGCGGGAGCATGCCGAGGGCCGTGGTGAGGGCTGTCATTAGCACTGGCCGAAGGCGTGATCTTCCACCCTCTATCACTGCCCGAAGTGTGGCATAACCCCTCGCCTTCAGCAGGTTGATGTAATCCACCAGCACTATCCCATTCTTCACCACAATGCCTACCAGCATTATAGCACCGATCATTGAGATCAGGTTGAGGGTCGAATTCGTAATCAACAGCGCGATAAAGACGCCCGAGAAGGAGAAGGGCAGCGAGAGCATAATGATGAACGGCGACTTGAACGATTCGAATTGCGAAGCCATCATAATGTAAACCAGCACTATAACCAGTACCAGAAGGGTAAGCATATCGCCGCTCGATTCCTGCTGATCTTTGGCAGTCCCCCCTATGCTATAGCCTATATCATTGGGTAGATCCAGCTCGGTCATCGCCTGGTGTATACCGTCCACTATGGTAGCCATCGACCCGTTATTCATTCCGCACGTCACCGTTACTATCCGTTGCCGATTCTCCCGCTCTATGGTAGGAGGAGCCAAGAACTGCTCTATACGCGCCACATCGCCCAGCCTAATGGTTCCGCCCTGGGCGTTGGCTATCTGGATATTCTCCACATCGGCCAACGTTTCGCGAAATGGCTTATCGTAGCGCACCACTATGTCATACTCCTTGCCGTCTTCACGGAACTTAGAGGCGCGCATCCCGTAGATCCTATCACGGACGAATGTGGCTGCCGTAGCGGTATTGAGCCCATACTCTGCCAGCTTATGGCGGTCGAAGTCTATGTTATACTCCATCTTGTAGGGATCCCGCTTCACCTTCACGTCCCGAGTGCCAGGAATCGCCCGCATCTTCTCTGCCAAACGCTCGGCTATGGCGGTAGTGCGATCCAGGTCATAGCCAATCACGTTCACATCTATAGAAGGCGCCCCGCCCATGCCGCCACCATTGTTGCCGCCAGGCGTTACCTGCAGTTGCTCTACCTCAGGGAAAGCCTGTAGCACGGCACGGATACGGTCAGCCACCTCATTCATCGTCCGCTTGCGCGCTTCGGGCTTCACGAGCTTGATGTCGAGGTTGATGATGTTGGTTCCCACACTCCCGAAAGCCGCGAATATATTATCAGCATCGGCAGTCCCGTAGTTGCTGGCTATTAGCGCAATCTCTGGGTTCTCCTTACGAATAGCAGCCTCTAGCCTATCGGCCAATTCTCCCGTATAGTCAGTACGTGCGCCCGTTACCGTAGTAATGGTAGCTGTAATGTGAGAATTATCAGATACTGGCATGAACTCCGTCCGAATCATCGGGAGGAGGAAGAGGCTCAGGATGAAGATTGCGGCAGATGACCATATCACCACAGCTCTATGCTTAGCCACCCAGGTTAGCGTAGTGGCATAGGCATTGTCTAGCGCATCGAGAATCCTGTTGATTCCCCGTTGAACCACATTCGAGGTGGCACGGAAATCCTTTGGTCGCGCCTTTAGCAGCTTAGAGGCCAGCATGGGCGTTAGGGTGAGCGCTGCCACCACCGACACCAGGATCACTATGGTTACGCTCCACCCCAGCTGCTTGAACATGATACCAGAGATTCCCGTGGTCATGGTGAGCGGGAGGAACACCGCCACCACCGTGAGGGTTGCCGCCATTACGGCCAGGCCTACCTCATTAGTCCCGTATATAGCCGCCTCCCGTGGGCCACTGCCCCTCTCCAAGTGCGACGTGATGTTCTCCAGCACCACTATGGCATCGTCTACCACCATCCCAATGGCTATAGACAGTGAACTCAACGATATGATATTGATGGAGTTCCCTGTGAGGTAGAGGTAGATGAATGCCACTATGAGCGAGACCGGGATGGTGAGCACAATGATGAAGGTCGCCCGCCACCGCCCCAGGAAGAAGAGGATGACCAGTGCCACGAAAAGCCCCGCGTAGAGTACCGTCTCAGCCAAAGAGCTTATGCTGTTCTGTATGAACTCGGCCTGATTGTAGAGGACCTCAATCTTGACATCGGGAGGGAGATTCCGCTGAAGCTCCGGGAGCATGGCCAGCACCTCCTTGGCTATCTTCACGCTGTTTGCGCCAGACTGCTTCTGGATGGTAAACCGGAGTGCTGGCTCCCCGTCACGTCGCTCTACCAGGGTAGCATCGGCCAGCGAATCGTTCACACGGGCCACATCGCGCAGGAGGATGGGCTTACCCCCGAATTGCCCTACCACCAGATCTGGCAGCACCGCGCTACCTGAGAATTCGCCCTCCACACGCAGGGGGTAATTCATATTCCCGATGTCGAGCGTACCCGCCGGGAGGTTTAGATTCTCCTTCTGGATTACCGCCCCTATCTGCTCTATGGTCATATGGTAGGCCTCAAGCTTCGCGGGGTCTGCCTCCACCCGTATCTGCCGCTTTGCGCCCCCTGTTACCGAGATAGCCCCCACCCCATCTATCCGGTTCAGCGGGTTGGCTATCTGGTCGTCTATTATCTCTCGTAGAGCGGGGTAGCTCTCCTTTGCCGTAACCGAGAATAGCAGTACGGGTATGAGATTCGTGCTGAATTTGAACAGCACCGGCTGCTCTGTGCCTGTGGGTAGCTTCCGCTGGATACGGCTCAGGGCATCACGAACGCTATTGGTGGCATCGTCTAGGTTTGTACCCCACTCAAACTCCATCCAGACAATCGAATAATTGTCATGCGATGAGGTGGAAAGCCGCTTGAGCTTGCTCACCGTATTGAGGTTATCCTCTATGAGCCGCGTAACGTTAGTCTCGATATCCTCCGCATTCGCCCCCTGGTAGTAGGTGAAGACTGTGATGTAGGGCGGATCGATCTCGGGGTAGAGGTCTATGGAGAGCCTTTGGTACGAGAATAGCCCAAGCAGCACCACCCCTGTAAAAAGCAGGAGCGTGGTAATAGGTTTACGGACAGCCGCTTCGTAGATCTTCATGGTGATGGTGAGCTACAGTTATCCTACTCTACTACCTTTACCAGCGCGCTATCTCTCAAATTCTGGAATCCAGAAACCACCACCTGCTCGCTGCCCTTTAGCCCGCTTAGCGTAGCGTAGCTGTCGCCTATCTGGTCGCCAAGCTCAACCACGGTGCGCCGCACCACCCCATCCTGCGCTACAAAGACGTACTTCTCATTAGTACCCCTCTGGCGCTGCACCGCCAAATCGGGTACCAGCACGCACTCGCGCTGCCCGTAGGTGAATGTAACACGCGCGTACATCCCCGGGCGAATCGTCCCCTTCGCATTCGGCACCGTAACCTCCACAGCCGTGGTGTGGGTTACAGCGTCGAGAGTAGGCGCCACACGGTAAACCGACCCGGTAAAATGCTCATGCGGATAGGCATCTAGCTGCACATCTACCTTCTGCCCATCCTGCACGTTGGCTATATCCCCTTCAGGCACTGGCACCGAGATCTTCACGGGATCCGTTTGCATCACTATGAGGATAGCCGCCCGCCCGCCAGAGGCCGCTGAGGGAGTCATGCTGTAGAGCTCGCCCGCATGGTAGTAGCGCCCCGTTACCACCCCGTCGATGGGCGAGGTCAGACGGGTGTTCACCGCTAGGTTAGCTAGCTGCGCCCTGGCCACCTCGAGCTGCGTTTTGGCCTGCGTCCACTGCTGTGCCGACATGCTCCCTACGCGGTAGAGCGTGTCTATTCTCCGAAAATCTCGCTCTAGCGTCACCAGCTGCGCCCGCGAGGTGAGTAGCGTGGTGCTATCCATATCCACCAGTAGCTGACCGCGCCGAACACGTGCCCCCACATCTACCCGCAGCCTAGCGATACGGCCTGGCGATCCAGAGCTGATGCTCACCTCCTCAAAGGCCGACACGATCCCGGTGTAGGTACGCCTCACGTCGACCCGCTCAGACCTTACCGGCACCACGGTAACCCGGATAGTATCGCCTGCCGATTGTAGATTGGATGCCCCCGAAAAATCGCCACCCGAGCAGGCAGCTAGCAGCAGCGGAAAGGCCAATAGCGGGATATGGAATCGCCGAATGGTACGGATCATTGGTATCTCGTCAAAATCAATGTGAAAAATTATGACCGCATCCCCGTTGGGGTGATGTCTCCTATTCTACCCCCATCACCTGCTGGTACTCAAAGTAGGCCCGTAGATAATCATACACCGCCTGGTTGTAGGCCAACCTCGCCTGCGTTTGCGCCATTTGGGCATCGGTAACCTCTAGGATAGTACCTGCCCCACTGGTGTAGCGAGTGTTGGCTATGGTTACGCCTCGTTCGGCAATCTCTACAGCCCTTCGCGTGGCCTGCATTAGCGACTGCGACTGCCGAAGCTGCTGCCTGGCCAAGGCAGCCTTTACCTGCAGCCGCTGGGTGAGGTAATCCTGCTGCGTAGCAAGCCTATCAGCTCCTATACGGAGCTGCTGCTGCTGCCTGCACTTGGCCAACCCATCAAAGATATCAAAGCTCAGCTGCAGCCCCAGCATGGAGGTCTGCACCCAGTGGTAATCCTCAAAGCGGAAATGGTTCGCCTGGGTCTGCACCTTGTAGTTGAAGAACGCGGCCAGCGTCGGCCAGTAGGAATCGCGCACGGTACGGTACTGCACCGCCAGCTTCTCTCGCTGCAGCCCCAAGATACGGAGGTTGGTATTCCCCTCCACCAGCTGGCTCTCGGGCACAAGTGTCGCGGGCGATAATTGATCTGCCACCTCCTCCAACGATGTTGCTATGACCAACGGTTCGCTCTCGGGTATGGCAAGCAGCACCCTAAGGTTCTTCTCAGCGGTTTCTACCCCCTGCTGCGCCTGCAGTAGGCTGGGGCGCAATTTGTACACCTGCACCTGGGCACGGTTATCATCGTAGTCTGCGGTCATCCCTTGCTTCGCCATCTGGCTTACATTCTTGGACGTGGCCTCGGCGCTCTCCACGCTCTGCTCCATCACCTGCAGCGACGTGCGGGCAAGTAAAAGCTGAATGTAGGCCAACTTCACCTCGGCCGCGATATTCACCCGGGCCTGCCGAAGCTCCTCCTCGGCTATGCGTCTATCCACCCGCCCTATGCCCACATTGTGCCACGCAGCCGGCGCTATAAGCGGAAGCGTAGCCGTAACCCCCGCATCGTAACTATTATCGGCCCCTATCTCCAGCACATCGCCCATGGGGCTGCCCTCCGGCAAAAACATCACCATCTTCTTAAGGCTACGGCTGTAGGAGGCCGAAGAGCTGACCTTAGGCATGAGCGGCGACCACTTCTCCTTTGCCGCGTACTCGGCCTGCCTTACGCTGCGCTCGGCCACCACCGCATCGGGATTCTGCCGAAGTGCCAGCCGAACCGCAGAGTCAAGGCTCAGCCGTAGCGTATCCTGCGCCTCGCTGTCCATTGGGGCTAGCACGCCCAGCAGGGCGCACAGCCCGCCGAAAAAACGAAAGAAAGACGATACTCTCCCCATCTGCATCTCTATTTGTCCGAAATATCGAATGGTCGTGCCCCACGGATTGCAGCCTACAGGGTAAAATGCCCCTCCGGATGCTGAGCCTTCAGTTCCTCGAGGCATTTCTCAAGCTCCTCTATCCCCAGGGGCGTGGCAATACCCCGCACTAGCACCGACTCAAAGCCAAGCGCCAGCCGGGGTATACTGTAGGTCTCTCGCGGGAAATAGGAGGTGTTCGGTAGCCATCGCTCGCTCTCTACCGTCATCTTCGCGCAGAATTCCACATCCAGCCCAGCCCGGAATACCCCCTCGCGTATACCTCGCTCCAGCAGCGCCAATATATAGTGAAAAGACTTGGCGCGGTGAACATTCTGCAATTCGCTCCACACCCGGGGGTAGAAATTGAAGAGATCTTCAAAGAACTGCGGGCAGATCCTCTCATTCTCGCGCATTCCCAACTCCATAAGCGACACCAGGCAAACCATCGCATTCCTCCCCTCCAGATTCAACCGCCCCTCGATATTGCCGTAACGCTGCTGCAGAATGGCGCACAGCAGCTCCTCCTTATCCTCAAATATCTCGTAAATCGTGCGCTTAGACATGCGCAGGTACTCAGACACATCGCCCATCGTCACAGCCCTAACCCCACGCTGCCCCATGAGCTCAAAGGCGGCCTCCATAACCCGCTCACGCTTAGCTACGATCTTCTGTGCCTCTGGTGTCCCAGATTCTAGAATTGAGGGCGTAAAACCCTTCGCCCTGTGGGATCTTTTCTCCTCTACACGCATGGCTTAGCTGCACCTTTTCCGCAGCAAAGGTACTGATAAAAACGAACTGACCAATACAAGTTTTTACAATAGTGTGAAATTTCAACCTATCCTGCTGACTATTAGCATGAAAAAATATAACTCTCGTTAAACAATTCACTCCCTCGCATCCCCATAGATTGAATCACCAGATTAAAACCTATTTACCAGCCATAAGGGGTAAATATCAAAGCCCCTCCATAAAAGATTGCCCCTAGGGGACTTTTGCAGAATTCACTAGGCAGGGATAGAATCCCCGCCTCCACACCGCGAAGGTAGCGTGCCGGTTGCCCCGAGGATGGGGAATAGGCCCACGGCTTGTACCCATGCAGGACGCGGGGCAAGACGGGCGGGGGAATCTTCGCGAAAACCGCGAAGACCCCGCCCCTACAGTCGGGCGTTGGCGGGGATATCATTGCGATCCGCATTGTGCGCCAAACGCCGCCCATCAATGCAGACCCCACACGGTCTTAGTAGCGACGCGGCGTGCCGCGTCGCGGTTATTATAATACCGTGTCGCGCCTCAAAAATACCGCACCGTGCCTTAAAAACCCCGCGCCGCTACGGTCTTCGATAGTGGCAGCGCTTGATAAAATTCTTTTGACCAAATAGCCAAAAGAACTTCCCACTAAATGGGTCCTATGCAGGGCTTTCGCAGGAAGCTCAGTCGGCCTTCCTTTAGTGTAACAATGCGCTAAAAAAATAGAACCGCACGGGAGTTCCCGTGCGGTTCATTCCTACTTCTTCCGTTTCAGCACTTTGACTGGCCCCGGATTCTGAGAGTCTTGCGGATCGTAGAGGTAGAGTACGTCCAAATCTTGCGAAAACCTATACAACAGCCTATAGTGGGATGCGGCCGAGTAGAACCGAATCCCTGGGGAGAGGTCCCAGAGTTCCCGGTTATCCACGGTGTAGAAGTACCGTGGAGGGCTTGGAGGCTTATCGTTCAGTTTCCAGAACTCCCCGTTGGCCAGATACCGGTAGGTGTACTCCCCATCGGGCTGCCCAGTGGCTTTGTCGCAGGTGAGCCAGTCGCCCAGGATGCGCCCATCCCGGGGCTGGCTCTTGTAGTACGCGATCTCCTCCTGGTTGTACTCGCACGCAGTCAGCCCCAGCCCAAAGAGCACGCACCCCAGCGCCAGCAACCTAGTAGCGCAGGTCCACATTCTTGCGCACATAGTCCCCCGCATTGCGTTCAGCGTTTTTTGCCATTAGCACAAATGGCCAACCATCACTGCAAATGTAGCCATTCCATTTTAACTGGCAAAATCTGATGATAGAGACGCACCGAAAAGGTTTTCGCCACTCTACAGGGGCATGAATGATGGCCCAAAATACGCCTGCGGACTCCCGGCCATGCCGACTGGAGGGGCGGGGTCTTCGCAATGCGAAGATTCTCCCGCCCATCAACCCCATCACCATATACGCCTCCCCCGCCAATCCCGCCGCCCATCAATGCAGACCCCATACGGTCTTAGTAGCGACGCGGCACGCCGCGTCGCGGTTATTATAATACCGTGTCGCGCCTCAAAAATACCACATCGCATCCTAAAACCCCGTATCGCGCCGCCCCCCAAACACCGCACCGACCCTGTAACCTCGGATGGTGGGCAAGATGGGCGGGGGCGAGGCTATTTGTCCGACCTGCATGTCGACCCCGTAACCCCGAAAGGCGGCCAGGACGGGCGGGGAAATCTTCGCGAAAACCGCGAAGACCCCGCCCCTACAGTCGGCGTTGGCGTGGATATCATTGCGTCCCAAATGCCGCCCATCAATGCAGCCCCCGCCCAGTTTTGTAGCGACGCGGCGTGCCGCGTCATGATAAAGAATTCACCTGCGCTTTGCAGAAGAGAACCGCATTTCTATCAATTGGCGAGATTGGCTACGGCGATCTTGGTAGGGGCGGTGCTGTAGGGGCGGGCCGAGAGTTGCCCGCCCTAACAGTGCCGCGTCGCGCCCCAAAAACACCGCATCGAATTCCCTCAAACCCCGCAGCGTGCTCCAGGAGTTCCTCCGTAGGGGCAGGCCGAAAGTTGCTTGCCCACCCTTCCCCTCCCAGCACTTAGCCCCGCAGCGCGCATTGGTAGCACTCCACATCGGCCCATGCGCCCGCCGCATCGCGCTGCCAGCTCTCCCGAGTGCCCACCTTGCGCCAGCCGGGAGCAGCGTTGAAGAGACTCAGCCCGAGTTCGTTAGATGCCAGCACCTCAGCCCAGAGCTGCCGAAGGTAGAGCCGACGGTGCGCGTATTCGGCCGCGAGCCCCAAGAGCGCCAACCCGTAGCCTTTGCCCCGAAATTCTGGAGGGTAGACCACCAAGCCCAGGGTGGCGTGCCTGTGCAGGAGATCGATGTCGTAGAGGTCGAGGATGCCCACCCGTTGCGCACCCTCACAGGCTATAAGGCGGAGCTGGCGGGTTTCTGCCACCGGCTGGAATGAAGTCTCGATAAACCGCCGTAGCGTGTGCTGCGAATAGAGGGCAAGCTCCGTACCCTCGCGTTGGAGCGATGGCGAATTCTCGCAATCGTAGAGATAGCCCAGATCCTCAGGCTCTAGCGCGCGGAGATGGAGATTCATGGTGTGGGTACTCCAATGAGAATCGTTAAAACAATCAGGAATCTTCCGACGACCGACCCCGTCTAGCGCAACGGGCCGTCATCCATCAGCCCATCGAGTATCTGCTGGGCAATGTCTGGCATTTCCCATGTTTGCTGATGCGCCAGCAGCAACCCCTGCGCGTAGATCAGGCGCACATAGCCATTATCCACATTCACCAGGTAGATGATCGAACCCATCCCTCCCCACGCCCGCGGCACCCACAGGACCGCAGGACCCTTATTCCCCTCGAGAACCCGAACCCAACGGGAGAATGTCTTATCGGGCAGTCGCTTCAGCACCCTATCGGCGGCATCATTCACCTGGAGAACCTCCGCAATCCCCTCGCGCGCTCCGCTCGGGAGCGTAAATGACGACGGCACGCTGTCATATTCCCGTATGGCCTTCTCCACCAGCACGGTAGCCCTATCATCTCCCGCGAAATCCCACACCACGCCCTCAGAGCTCGCCACCACGTTCTGGCTCTCATCGCCTAGCCGCACGCTGGCCACTATAAAGCTGTGCGAATCGTCCTCCTCCCCGCCATCCTCCACCTTGCAGGAAGCGGGCAGAAAAGACAGCACCGCGCAGCACAGCGGGCCGAAAAACCAACGGTAGATCCTAGTAGGCATAGCAAGATCAACTATCATCTACCGCGAAGGTAGAGAAAAACTCTGATTCGCCCAATAATCCCCCGCAGTTCTCCCGGGCCAAACTGGGGCGCAGATTCCTGCCGATTGCAAGGGCTCAGGGCCGTACCATCGCCGTACCATCGCC
>LIIK01000082.1 GCA_001421095.1 Candidatus [Bacteroides] periocalifornicus
ACCTAGGAAGATCCTACGGTCTTTGTAGCTACGCAGCGTGCCGTATCGTTTAAATGGATTTTGCCGAGGTCTCCATTATCGTGAATCGTAGCGGCTTGCCACCCATCCCAAGGGTTTTACCACGTTCCACAAAAAGGGGGTGCGTCCCCTTAGACACACCCCCTATCCTCTCTATCCATAGCCTCCTTCACACCGTCTACCCTGCTTGCACGCCCCCTGCGGCCTTTTCCGCCTTCTTCCGCTTGCTTATAAGGTAATTGGCCAAAAACAAACCGCCTATTATCGCAAGAATCAGCAGCTTACCCCCATACCGATGGGCAAAGCTCGGGCGCAAAAGCTTAGCTCTATCAAGCCCGTACGTGGAGATTATCCCATCTAAGTACTCATCGCTCAGCGTGTAGTAGGTATCCTTATGCTGCCGATCGCACCCCACCAGCTTCGGTTCACCCACTATCCACACCGGGATGAAGAATAGGTGGTACTCCTTGTAGAAGATCCCCAGATCGATGTGATTCCCATCCTCATCTTGAAACTCCTCCTCATTGGGCAATTCGTGCACAAACTGCACCACCTCGCGCGAGCCGTATACTATCAGCCCCCTCGCGCTCGCAGTCTTTGTAAATGCAAACAACCCCAATAGAACCCCAAGTACTAGAATAATCCTGTTCGCACGCATAATCTGTTGAAATTTGACCATAAAAACGCCCCAAAGGTACAAAGAATTG
>LIIK01000066.1 GCA_001421095.1 Candidatus [Bacteroides] periocalifornicus
GTGCCCGCCCGCCCACCCGCGAGTGCCCGCCCTAGCAGAGCAGCGCGAGTCCCCGGCGGGCTCTCTGGCGTTTGTAGCGACGTGGCGTGCCGCGTCGCGGTTATTATAATGCCGCATCGCGCTACTAACAACCCCGTTGCGCTATCGTGCGGCTTGCGATCAAAGCGGAGGAATGGGGGTGCTATAGCAATACCAACTCTACACCTGCGCCGTACCAACGCCGTACCTCCTCTAGTGCATCCTCGGATTTCGTTACGAAATCCGAACATGAAGCGGCCCTGGTACGGCGTTGGTACGGCGCAGGTGCGGTGTTGAGTCGCTGCAGACCATGCGGTCTGTAGCCTTGAAAAGATTGCGGCGTATATGCCACCAGCGATGGTTAGAAGCCTTTTGGGTACTGCGGCTTTCGGGTGGGGCACTTACGATTATCGGAGGTCGTGGCGATGCGACGTTCCGCGCCATACTGGTGGGCTTGGTAGGGGGCTAGGTGCAGCTGCAGTCAAATTGCCCCAGGGCTTATTGGGGTACTGGAATAATCCCTTTTGCTTGCGTGTCCTTTTTCTTTTCGAGCGGGTAGCTGGGAGGGGCGCAGATCGTAGCGGAGTGGCGTACCGCAGTGCCTATTGGAGCTTTTCAGTGTTCACGGGATAGAAAAAAAGTAGGCTCACCCTGCCCTGGGTGAGCCTACTTTTAGGATTAGCAGCAGAGGGTATCGCTACTTTTTCGGGGAGTTCTCGAGTATTTTGCAGAGGAAATCCCAGAATTTACCGACGGTGTCGATCTTTACGCGCTCGTCTGGGCTGTGGGGCGACATGATGGTTGGGCCAAAGGAGATCATGTCCATCTTCGGGTAGCTTCCGCCCAGGATGCCGCACTCCAGCCCCGCGTGGATGGCCATTATGGCGGGTTTCTTCTTGTACTCATGCTCGTAGACCTCGCGCATGGTCTTGAGTATCGGGGAGTTCATGTTGGGATTCCAGCCTGGGTAGCCATTATCGAATGAGGCGTTCCCGCCCGCGAGTTCCACAATGCCGCCCATCTCCTCGGCCAGGGCCTGCTTTGCGCTCTCCACGCTGCTGCGGAGTAGGCATTGGCATATTACCCGGTTTCGCTCTACACGCAGCGAGGCGAGGTTGCTAGAGGTCTCCACCAGCCCGGGCATGGCATCGCTCATGCGGATTACCCCGTTCGGGATTCCGAGTACCGCCTGCATCGATGCGAGATGGGTATGCGCCGTGAAGCATTTTTCGCCCTTCACCACCGTGTCTTTCAGCGTGATGCTGAGGTTGGGGTCTACGGCCTTGTACTCCTCTTTGATGCGCGCTATGAGCTCGGTGGCGGCCGTTTTGAATCGGCTCAGCTTGGTGGTCGGTATCGCCAGGGTGCAGAAGGCCTCGCGGGGAATGGCGTTGCGTAGGCTGCCGCCCTCTATGCTTACTATGCGGGCATCGTAGCGCTGGAGGTGTACCAGTAGGCGCTCCATGAGCTTTATGGAGTTCGCGCGCCCTAGGATGATATCCATGCCGCTGTGCCCGCCCTTAAGGCCTGTGATGGCGATGGCGACCCCTGCGCGGTCTCTAGATACCCGCTCTACCTCCACGGGGATTTTGAGCGTGCCGTCCAGTCCGCCCGCGCAGCCCACGTAGATCTCCCCTTCGGTCTCGGAGTCGAGGTTCAGGAGAATTTCACCCTTTAGGGCATTGGGCGACAGCTCTATGGCTCCCGTCATCCCGGTTTCCTCATCTATGGTGAAGAGCCCTTCGAGCGGGCCGTGCTTTAGCGTCTTGGAGGCGAGCACGCCCATTATGGCGGCTGCGCCTATGCCGTTGTCGGCCCCCAGGGTGGTGCCGCGGGCCCGCACCCATTCGCCGTCGATGTAGGCATCTATGGGATCTTTCTCAAAATCATGGATGGTTTCGCTATTCTTCTGCGGCACCATATCCAGGTGGGCTTGCAGCACTATAGGCTTCCGGTTCTCCATGCCGGGGGTGGCGGGCTTCCGTATTATAACGTTCCCAGCGTGATCTACGGTGGTTTTCAGCCCCAGTTTCTCGCCGAACTTCCGTACGAATTCTGTTACTTTCGCCTCGTGCTTACTGGGACGTGGAACTTGCGTTAATCCGTAAAAATTCTCCCAGATCTCGCTAGGTTTCAGACTTTTAATTTCCTCGCTCATGGTAGTAGAGTGTTAGTAATTTGTGGTAAAGGTAACAAATTATTTTTGATAATGAAAACGAGAAAGAAAATTTTATCCCCCGATCCGTTTGTTTCCCGATTGGCGGTTCTCAGATTGTAAAATAATGGCTACCTTTGCCCACAGAACCCAATAAAACCCAGTGGTATTATGGAGCAGATAAAGAAGTATGTAGCAGATAATCAGGCCCGTTTTCTCGAGGAGCTTTTCGGGCTGCTGCGAATCCCCTCGATAAGCTCTGAGAGCGCCCACAAGCCCGATATGATACGGGCGGCGGAGTATTGGCGCGACGCGGTGCTGAAGGCCGGGGCTGATAGGGCGGAGATTATGCCCACAGATGGCAACCCGGTGATGTACGCCGAGAAGATCATCGACCCCAAGCTGCCCACCATCCTCGTGTATGGGCATTACGACGTGATGCCGGTAGACCCGATAGACGAGTGGCGCACCAAGCCCTTCGAGCCGGTGATTAAGGACGGGAAGATCTGGGCGCGCGGGGCCGATGACGATAAGGGGCAGGCCTTTATGCACGCGAAGGCCTTCGAGCTGATGGTGAAAACCGGCACGCTCCCCTGCAATGTGAAGTTCATGGTAGAGGGCGAGGAGGAGATCGGGTCGGGCAGCCTTACCAAGTGGCTCGATACCCATAAGGAGCTGGTGAAGGCCGATGTGATCCTGGTGTCAGACACCGGGATGCTGGCCGAGGATGTGCCCTCGGTGACCATAGGGCTGCGCGGGCTGTGCTACGTGGAGGTGGAGGTTACGGGGCCTAACCGCGACCTGCACTCTGGGCTCTACGGGGGGGCGGTGGCCAACCCGATTAACGTGCTGGCCAAGATGATAGGGCAGCTCATAGATGAGCAGGGGCATATCACCATCCCGGGCTTCTACGACGACGTACAGGAGGTGAGCAAGGCGGACCGCGATGCGATGGCCAAGGCCCCCTTCAATCTGGATGAGTACAAGAAGGCGCTCGATATAGCCGAGGTGCAGGGCGAGGCGGGCTACACCACCATGGAGCGCACGGGCATACGGCCTACCTGCGATGTGAATGGAATCTGGGGTGGCTACACGGGCGAGGGGGCGAAGACGGTGATCCCCTCCAAGGCCACGGCCAAGATCAGCATGCGGCTGGTGCCCAACCAGGATTACCACAAGATCGGCCAGCTCTTTGAGAAGTACTTCAAGAGCCTTGCCCCCAAGGGGGTAAAGGTGAAGGTGACCATGCACCACGGGGGCACGGGCTACGTGGCCCCTACCGATACCGTGGCCTACAAGGCGGCCCACAGGGCGGTGGCCGAGATGCTGGGTAAGGAGCCTGTGCCATTCCGCAGCGGGGGCAGCATCCCGATAATCAGCACATTTGAGGAGAAGCTCGGCATAAAGAGCATCCTGCTGGGCTTTGGGCTGGAGAGCGACGCCATCCATTCGCCCAACGAGAACTACCCGGTAGAGCAGTACCTGCGGGGCATTCGTACCATCCCGCTCTTCTATCGCTACTTTGCCGAGGGGATGAAGAAGTAGGGGGCAACATAGAGGATTAAGAAAGGCGGCACGTTGGGTGTCGCCTTCTTTTTCGTAGAATGAGACCTCTATGAGAGTCTCGTATGCGTTCAATCTTTATAGGGGGGCTCTTCTTGCGGTAAAGAGACTTTAATCAATCGATTCAATTTCTCGAAGACCGTAGCGGCGTGGCGTGCCGCGGCGTATAAGCGCATTTTGGCCTCGTACCAGATATTCTCGTAGCTCTGATGTGGAACTAGGGATGAAAAGAGGGGGCGCAGCCTCTGGCTGCGCCCTCGCTTTATATGGGAATCGGGTTACTTAATCACCCCAGATGAATACATGAACTTGATGTGCCCAGTGACAGCACGATGGTTCTTTTTGGTATTTACACTTAGAATCCCGATCAGGTAGATATCACTACCTTTTCTTGCTATGTAGACGTCGAAAGGCTTCACGCTCTGTACGGTTGTGCTTTTGGAACCCTTATCGAAGAGTTCCTTGCATTTTTCCACTGTGGCATTTGCCCAGAATGCAGCAACGGCAGCATGGTCTGTACCAACGCCCTCTACCTTTACGAACTCTGTCCCATCGCCATGCGCAGTTTTCGCCCCAGTACCTTTACCATCGATCTCCCAGGATCCCGAAGTCCATCCTGGGTTGAATGCCGCGGCAGCCCCCTTAGGCGAGTTGTTGATCATGGAGAGCGTGGCTTTCGTATCGAAGGCCGACACAGCCTTGCCAGCCTTTAGGTCATAGGCTCCTTCCACAGCGCTACCGCAGTGGCTAAAGGCGGCGGCATTCTGCATGCTGGCTCTTATGGTCATAGGCGTACCCTCGGGTTTCGGGGCGGTTTCATCGCCTACTGTCAGTAACTTCTCGGTTACACCGCCGTTGCTGTCGGTAGCCTTGAAGGTCATCGTTCCGCCTTTCGTGCAGTCAGCCGGGATGGTGAACTCCACCTTCGCCACGTAGTCATCGGTGGTCTTTGACTTTTCGGTTTTCAGCACGGTAGCTTCTTTGGGTGATACCTTCGAACCATCGGCCTTTGTGTAGGTAAAGGTCTGGGTGAGCGACTTCAGCGTGAGATCCTTGTCTACCTTCACGCGAACTATCACGGGGAAGGTCTTCGTGGAAGAGATCTCCTTGCTGTCGCCAGCATCCTTAATTGTGATGGTTGGGGCACTCTTCCCTTCATCCTTCTTGCACGAGGTGGTGTAGCCTAGCACCAGCGCGGCGGCTGCGGCTACCATTGCAAATTGCTTGAGCTTCATGTCTTTTGGAACTTTGTCGTTTGGTTCAACTCACGTTAACTACCACGGCGCCCTGTGCACCGCGTTCACCATAGTATAACGTAGGGCGTGCGAAAATTGTTGCGCATTGCCGATTTCATAGTTCCCCTTTTGACGTTCCTATGGCCCAGGTACGCCACCATCCCTTTGGGTGGGGTGAATGTCAGCAAGCGAGTACTTTCCCTACGCAGGGCAAAGTTGCAGTTGGCCTCCTACTTCACGAAGTGGTAGTGGCTGCCGTATCGGGCGAAGGCGGCCTTGTCCAGCTCTTCCTGCGCCGAGGGGTGCGCGATGGATATTATGAGCCGTGCGCGTTCCTGGAGGGTTTTCCCGTAGAGGTTCACCGCCCCGAATTCGGTTACCAGCCAGTGGATGTGCGAGCGGGTGGTTACCACGCCCGCGCCTACCTTTAGCGTGTTCACCAGCTTGCTTACCCCCTTGGAGGTTATGGCCGGCATGGCTATTATGGGTTTCCCGCCCTCTGAGCGCGAGGCGCCGTAGATGAAATCGACCTGCCCGCCCACCCCGGAGAAGAAGGTGGTGCCGATGGAATCCGCGCACACCTGCCCGGTGATATCCACCTCTATGGCGCTGTTGATGGCCGTCATCCGCGGGTTGCGGGCTATTACGAAGGGATCGTTGGTGTAGCCCACATCCATCATCAGCACGTTGGGGTTATGGTCTATGAAGCTGTAGACCTTCTGCGAGCCCATGAGGAAAGTGGAGACGATTTTGCCCCGGTCGGTGGCCTTCATCGATCCGTTGATTACGCCCTTCTCCACTAGGGGCAGCACGCCGTCGGCAAACATCTCGGTGTGGATGCCGAGGTTCTTGTGGTTGCCCAGCTGCGATAGCACCGCGTTCGGTATCGCCCCTATGCCCATCTGCAGGCAGGCGCCATCCTCTATCAGCTCTGCGCAGTGGCGGCCTATGGCTAGCTCCTGCTCGTTTGGCTGTGCGGGTATGGCCTCCTCCAGCGGCTCGTCGTGCTCCACAAAGCGGTCTATGGCGCTAAGCGGTATCAGCGCGTCGCCGAGCGCCCAGGGTACATCCCTATTCACCACGGCTATTACGGTATCGGCGCGCTCTATGGCCGCGAGGGTGGCATCCACCGAAGTGCCGAGCGAGACGTAGCCCGAATTGTCGGGGGGCGATACCTGCACCATCGCCACGTTGATCGGCAGCACCCCGCTGCGGTACAGATTCTGCGTCTCGCTCAGGAATATCGGGATATAGTCAGCGTAGCCGGCCTGCACCTGCTTGCGGACATTCTTCCCCACGAAGAAGGCATCGTGCTGGAATATCCCCTCGTACTCGGGGTCGGCGTAGGGGGCTGGCGGCTCGGTATGCAGGTGGTGGACATGGATATCCCGAAGCCCGTTCGCCTTGGCGTATTCGCACATGGCATTCACCAGGATGGTGGGGGTGCTGGCCACGCTGCTCAGGTGCACGTGGTCGCCGCTCTTGAGTATCGAGACGGCCTCTAGGGGCGACATGAAGTTGATTTTGCTCGGCATAAGAATTAGAGATTACTGAGGATATTAACCATCGTTTTT
>LIIK01000083.1 GCA_001421095.1 Candidatus [Bacteroides] periocalifornicus
ACCAAAGCGCGCATCCACACGCAGGGGATGGGGGTGCGCATTCTAAAGAAGGTAATCCACAGGGTGCCAGTGTAAAACCGAATGAATAATAGGAGGAACAGCAATGAAGGTCAACATCCAGTCGGTAGGCTTTACGGCGCAGTCGCGCCTGTTGGAGTTTGTGGAGCAGAAGGTGGGTAAGCTCCAGAAATTTGAGGATCGGATAGAGGGGGCGGAGGTCTACCTAAAGCTCGAGAGCGGGCAGGAGGAACGGAAGGTCGCCGAGATCAAGCTGCTGGTGAGCGGAGAGGATCTATTTGCCTCCAAGCAGGCGAATAGCTTTGAGGAGGCGACGGACGGGGCTACCGAGGCACTCCGTCGCCAGCTGCTGAAGCGCAAAGGGAAGCTGAACGACTAGATGGAACTGCTGCCGCCGCGGGATCGCTTTTCCCAGGAGGATTTCTGGGGAGGAACTCCCGCGGCGGTAGCGTGCCAAAGGCTTGGTTGCCAGGGCGGAGTGGGGCGCAGCAATAAGGAAAACCTGGCGAAACGGCACGGCATGCCGCATAGCAATGGTGCTCGGTAAGTAACAGGCGAAAAAGTTGAACTAGGGGGAAAAGGGGCAATCGCCATAAAAGGGAAGCGTTGCAAAACCAAGCAGCGCGATGGGTAGCTATACGGTCTGCGGTAAATGTGGCGGCAGGCTCTAAAACCGCAGTGCCGAAAGAAAAAAA
>LIIK01000084.1 GCA_001421095.1 Candidatus [Bacteroides] periocalifornicus
GCCTTCCACCAGGCGGTCTGCACCTTGTAGGCTACAATATAGCTGTTTTGGGTTGGGTCAGAGATGGTGATACCAGAGAAGGTATGCACGGGGACGGTACTGAATCCGCCGTTGCTACTGCTCAAGGCCGTATAGATGTGCGGCGTGTAACGGTAGTGAGGGACGAGCCGGCCGATGGTTTCGTCAAATTCCGGAGGCGTAGTTCCTCCGCAGAGAACCTTTACATAGTCAGCGAAGTCGAAGAAGGCCGTCTGCGCATATCCATCGAGCTTCTGCAGGCTTCCGAGGTTAGCGGTATTGAAGGTATGGCTGGCGTTGAGCCTCTTCATCAGGCGTGCCATCTCCTTTATTTTTGGTAGACTTCGACCCGCGCCACTTGAGAGCAGAGGTAGGAATCGTGATCAACCCCAGACGCCGACGAGAAGGATTTGCAACGGCAGCTCTCACGGCAGCCCTCGACTATGCCCAACGGATCCTCCACCTCCATCAGCTCTATGCAATCATCGACGCGCAGAGCGATGCCGCACGCGCCCTCTTTCTAAAAGTGGGCTTCTCGGAGAGCGCAGTCCTGCACCATTGGCTCTTCAATGGCAGCCAGTATCATGATGCCATTCTCATGCAGCGCCTCTTGTGAAATAGATTTCCCGTATTCTTTTTCATGGCTTCTACTTTTTATGAAAAACAACCCATCCGAGGCCTTG
>LIIK01000067.1 GCA_001421095.1 Candidatus [Bacteroides] periocalifornicus
GGCGATGGTACGGCGATGGTACGGCCCTGAGCCCTTGCAATCGGCAGGAATCTGCGCCCCAGTTTGGCCCGGGAGAACTGCGGGGGATTATTGGGCGAATCAGAGTTTTTCTCTACCTTCGCGGTAGATGATAGTTGATCTTGCTATGCCTACTAGGATCTACCGTTGGTTTTTCGGCCCGCTGTGCTGCGCGGTGCTGTCTTTTCTGCCCGCTTCCTGCAAGGTGGAGGATGGCGGGGAGGAGGACGATTCGCACAGCTTTATAGTGGCCAGCGTGCGGCTAGGCGATGAGAGCCAGAACGTGGTGGCGAGCTCTGAGGGCGTGGTGTGGGATTTCGCGGGAGATGATAGGGCTACCGTGCTGGTGGAGAAGGCCATACGGGAATATGACAGCGTGCCGTCGTCATTTACGCTCCCGAGCGGAGCGCGCGAGGGGATTGCGGAGGTTCTCCAGGTGAATGATGCCGCCGATAGGGTGCTGAAGCGACTGCCCGATAAGACATTCTCCCGTTGGGTTCGGGTTCTCGAGGGGAATAAGGGTCCTGCGGTCCTGTGGGTGCCGCGGGCGTGGGGAGGGATGGGTTCGATCATCTACCTGGTGAATGTGGATAATGGCTATGTGCGCCTGATCTACGCGCAGGGGTTGCTGCTGGCGCATCAGCAAACATGGGAAATGCCAGACATTGCCCAGCAGATACTCGATGGGCTGATGGATGACGGCCCGTTGCGCTAGACGGGGTCGGTCGTCGGAAGATTCCTGATTGTTTTAACGATTCTCATTGGAGTACCCACACCATGAATCTCCATCTCCGCGCGCTAGAGCCTGAGGATCTGGGCTATCTCTACGATTGCGAGAATTCGCCATCGCTCCAACGCGAGGGTACGGAGCTTGCCCTCTATTCGCAGCACACGCTACGGCGGTTTATCGAGACTTCATTCCAGCCGGTGGCAGAAACCCGCCAGCTCCGCCTTATAGCCTGTGAGGGTGCGCAACGGGTGGGCATCCTCGACCTCTACGACATCGATCTCCTGCACAGGCACGCCACCCTGGGCTTGGTGGTCTACCCTCCAGAATTTCGGGGCAAAGGCTACGGGTTGGCGCTCTTGGGGCTCGCGGCCGAATACGCGCACCGTCGGCTCTACCTTCGGCAGCTCTGGGCTGAGGTGCTGGCATCTAACGAACTCGGGCTGAGTCTCTTCAACGCTGCTCCCGGCTGGCGCAAGGTGGGCACTCGGGAGAGCTGGCAGCGCGATGCGGCGGGCGCATGGGCCGATGTGGAGTGCTACCAATGCGCGCTGCGGGGCTAAGTGCTGGGAGGGGAAGGGTGGGCAAGCAACTTTCGGCCTGCCCCTACGGAGGAACTCCTGGAGCACGCTGCGGGGTTTGAGGGAATTCGATGCGGTGTTTTTGGGGCGCGACGCGGCACTGTTAGGGCGGGCAACTCTCGGCCCGCCCCTACAGCACCGCCCCTACCAAGATCGCCGTAGCCAATCTCGCCAATTGATAGAAATGCGGTTCTCTTCTGCAAAGCGCAGGTGAATTCTTTATCATGACGCGGCACGCCGCGTCGCTACAAAACTGGGCGGGGGCTGCATTGATGGGCGGCATTTGGGACGCAATGATATCCACGCCAACGCCGACTGTAGGGGCGGGGTCTTCGCGGTTTTCGCGAAGATTTCCCCGCCCACCGCCACCATAAACGTATAACATCCATGTCTAGGGGCGCTGCCAGATCCGCGAGCGCTCGCCCTAGCCAATTCGGACCCTCCTCAGGCCCTTTACGTTGGGATTCCTCGCCCTCCCATATGCCGGCCGAGCAGGCTACTGTCCGATTCGATGTAGCGTGCGGTGTAGGCCTGTGCCAATCGGCAGGATTCTGGCAACCCATGCCCAAGGGCTAGGTAGGCGGTAATGGCTGCTGAGAGCACGCACCCTGTGCCATGCTTGCTGAGCGCGCTGCGGGGCTGGGTGAACTGGTAGACCTGCCCGCACGGGGTGGGGGGGTATAGCCTATCGGTTACCACGGGGGAGGCCTCGGCGCTATGGCCACCTTTCAGGAGCAGGGCGGTCTGGTAGGTGCTGGCTACGTTTGCGGGATCCTCCTGCCCGAAAAGCGCCTTGTACTCCGGGAGATTGGGGGTGACCAGGGTGGCCATCCCCATCCAGAGCGCTGGGGGGTATTGGGCTGCCTGGCTATTCGTGTTAGGCTGCGATTCAACCCCTTGGGTCGCGGTTGCTGTGGGTTTCAGCACGGGGTCTACCACTATCGGGATTGCTGGGTAGTGGGCTCTGATAGCTGCAAGCAGTGCCCGGAGGGTGTCACCATCCTGCACCAGTCCTACTTTAGCTGCGGCTATCGGATACCTGCGGAGTATAAGGTCTAGTTGCGCTAGCACTGCGGCAATGCCTATGAACCCGGGTGATACAAATCGGTCCTCGGTCTGCAGGGTATTAGCCGTAAGCGCAGCCAGCCCTTGGGTATTTAGGGCCTCGAAGGTCTTGCAGTCGGCCAGCACCCCTGCGCCACCACTCGGGTCAAATCCAGCAATGGTGAGGGTATAGGGACGTGCATTTGGGGTAGCCATGATGGGGGGGGAGGGCTATGCAGGAATCTCCTGTTCTCCTAGCGTTTGCTCCCATTTCCAGGCGTGGAGTAGGGCGTCGGCTAGGGTGTATTCCGGTTGCCAGCCCAGCAGGTTTTTGGCCAGGGTGGCATCGCACCAGATAGCCTCTACATCGCCAGCTCTGCGGGGGGCAAAGCGGTAAGGGAGTGGCTGCCCCGTGGCTTGCCGGAAGGTCTCTACAACCTGCAGGACCGATACGGGCGTGCCTGCCCCCACATTTACGAACTGGAGCGGCAGCCCCTCGCGGGCCTTGGCCAGGTAGTCTATGGCCAATACGTGCGCACAGGCCAGATCCACCACGTGGAAATAGTCTCGCAGGGGTGTGCCATCGGGCGTGGCGTAGTCATGCCCAAAGATTTTCAAATCGGGCACTACGCCCCTTGTCGCCTGCGTCATGTAGGGTACAAGGTTGTTTGGAGTTCCTTGCGGTAGCTCGCCGATTCGTGCCGATGGATGCGCGCCCACGGGGTTGAAATAGCGGAGAGCCATCGCGCGGAGCTGGGGGTTGGCCTGCACGGCATCGGCTATTATGCGTTCTGCCATAGCTTTAGTGGCACCGTAAGGCGAGGTGGGGGCTTGGAGCGGTGTGGTTTCGGTAACTGGCAGCTTTTCAGGCTCTCCGTACACGGTGGCAGAGCTCGAGAAAACCAGTATGCCCACGTGCTGCTGCTGCATGGCCTGTAGCACGGCCAGGAGCGAACCGAGGTTATTCTGGTAGTACTCTAGAGGATGGCGTGTAGATTCTCCCACGGCCTTCAGGGCGGCAAAGTGCACCACAGCCTGCACGTTGGGGTGTTGTTCGAATACTTGGGCGAGCGCCAACCTATCAGTACAATCAACCCGGTAGAATGGGATGGCCTGCCCGGCGAGTTGCTCCAGGCGGGCGTGAATCCATGCCTGCGAGTTGCAGAGATTGTCGACTATAATGGGGGAATACCCAGCCTCCGCCAACGCTACTACCGTGTGGGAGCCTATATAGCCTAGCCCTCCCGTAACCAATACATCCATTGAATCTTCAGGTTTATTTTCGCCGCCTCAAAGGTAGTGAAAAGGGGGCTACATCCCAAACATGCCCTTTGCGCACCCCGCCTCCTTGGGCGAAATTTTTCCGCACACTGGGGGAATAAGGGGATTTTGCGAGGCTCCTTCCCGATTATCAATGCGCCGCGTCGTACCGTTGCAAGGTCTTCCCAAATCGAGTCGATATTCTTTGGAAAAAATACTACCTTTGCAGCGTGTATGCCCCCAAAAGGGAGGGCTGCCCTTTGCAAATATGGCAGATATAGCTAGGCTTGAAGAAGTGGCACGGCAGGTGCGGCGCGATGCGTTGCGCATGGTAAACGCCGTGGCGAGCGGACACCCTGGAGGCGCACTGGGGGTGGCGAACTACCTCACTGCGCTATACTTTAATGTGTTGAACCACAAGCCGAAACCCTTCAGCATGGCTGGTGATGGTGAGGATCTCTTCTTCCTGTCGGCGGGGCATCTTTCGGCTGCCTGGTATAGCGTGCTTGCCCGTGCGGGCTACTTTGATGTGGGGGAGCTTGCAACATTCCGTCGTTTGGGCTCCCGCTTGCAGGGGCATCCATCCCCGCATGAGGGGCTTCCGGGGGTACGCATCGCCTCTGGCTCGCTGGGTCAGGGACTCTCGGTGGCGGTGGGGGCTGCGCTCGGGAAGCGGCTTAGGGGCGATAGGGCGCTGGTATATAGCCTGCATGGCGACGGGGAGATGCAGGAGGGACAGATCTGGGAAGCCACCATGTTCGCGGCTGCGCGGAAGGTAGACAATCTGATAGCCACTGTGGATTGCAACAATGCGCAGATCGATGGCCCTGTAGAGGAGGTGGTATCGCTCGGGAGTCTCCGGCTGAAATTTGAGGCTTTTGGCTGGCAGGTGGTGGAGGCTGATGGCGACGATATGGGAGCTCTCCTCCAGGGGCTGGCGCAGGCAAAGGTGCTGCTGGGGGCTGCCAAGCCTGTGGCGCTGCTGATGAAAACCCACATGGGGCACGGGGTAAGCTACATGGAGGGCGATTATCGTTGGCACGGCAAACCTCCCTCAGACGAGCAGCTGGCCACTGCGCTGCAGGAGATCGGAGAGACTTCACTAGGCGATTTCTAGGCTGGTAGAGCGTCTCGCCCTGTTCTGCAACAATATCACAATTAATGTGGCCTTTTCCACTTGCGTCAAGGCCTATTGAAATTCGTAAGAATCATGAAGAATATCGTTGTCATTGCGCACGATGCCAAGAAACCAGAGCTAGTGCAGTTCTTGCAGGAGCGGCTAGAGTGGCTACAAGGCGTAAATCTGCTCGCCACAGGGCGCACGGCGGAGTACATAGAATCAAAGGGGATTCCGTGCAAGCACCTAAGCCCCGGGCGTTCGGGGGGCTATACCCAGATTACCGAGATGATCGACCGCGGGGAGGTGGATATCGTCATCTTCCTGCGAGACCACAAGGTGGTTCAACCCCACCATGAGGATATTCGCAAGCTGCTGGAGGCGTGCAACGTGCACAATATCCCGCTGGCAACGAACTACGCCAGCGCCGAGCTGCTCATTATAGGCCTTATACGCAAGGAGGTAGCCGAACGGTTTAAGCAGAAACCCGAGTAGCCCCCTATCGTGCGGGGAATCCCCCCCCTTGATAGCTTAAATCGACTGAACAGCAGGTGAATAGAAATGCGGCTGAACCTCTGCCCCCTCCCTGTGGGCATGGTTCGCCGTCTTTTGCCATTGGGCTTGAAGGGGAATAGAAAATCAACAACATCTCAACGTTTGGATCATGACGGCTACACCGCAGATTGAGAAGAAGGATACCCGCTCTGGTTTCGGGCAGGGCTTGCTACTGGCCGGGAGGGCCAATGATTCGGTGGTGGCGTTGTGTGCAGACCTAAAGGGGTCGCTCAAAATGGATGCCTTTGCCACCGAGTTTCCTGACCGCTACATAGAGTGCGGCATAGCCGAGGCCAATATGATAGGGGTGGCAGCCGGGCTCGCGCTCGATGGCCATGTGCCCTTTGCCGGGACTTTTGCGGCCTTTGCCACCGGGCGAGTGTATGACCAGATACGGCAGTCGGTGGCCTACTCCAATGCCAATGTCAAGATTTGCGCCTCGCATGCGGGTATAACCCTCGGTGAAGACGGTGCAACACACCAGATACTGGAAGACATCGGGATGATGCGTATGCTCCCGAACATGACGGTGCTGGTGCCAGCAGACTACAACCAGACCGTGGCCGCCACACTTGCTGCTGCTGCGCACTGCGGCCCTGTGTACTTACGCTTCGGAAGGCCATCGGTCCCCAACTTTACCAACCCGAATGAACCGCTACAGATAGGCAAGGCGCAGAAGCTCCGTAAGGGATCTGATGTCACCCTAATAGCCACCGGGCACATGGTGTGGCACTCATTGCAGGCCGCCGAGCTTCTCGAAAGGGACGGAATACATGCCGAGGTGCTTAATATCCACACGATTAAACCACTCGATGACGAAGCTATCCTAGAGAGCATAAAGCGTACCAAAGCTGTAGTAACCGCTGAAGAACACATGGGCAACGGAGGCCTAGGCGATGCCGTAGCCCAGCTGCTTGCTGAGAACCTCCCGTGTCCGCAAGAGTACGTGGCAATACGAGACCAATTCGGCCAATCGGGTACACCCTCCCAACTTATGGAGCACTACGGGCTTACGACTCAAGCTGTAGCTGAATCCGCAAAACGGGCTATGGCTAGGCGTTAGTGTAGATGCTGCCCGATTTTCTATTCCCC
>LIIK01000085.1 GCA_001421095.1 Candidatus [Bacteroides] periocalifornicus
ATGATAAAGTCACAAAACCAGAAACGAGGGATTGCCATGCGCCGAAAAGAGCGAGAAGTCCAGAAAGTAGAAGACATTTTCGACATATTAACCCGCTGTGTCACCATTCGCCTCGGCTTACAAGATGACGAGGGCGCGTATATCGTCCCCTTATCCTTCGGAGCAGAGAGAGAAGGTAACACCATCCATCTCTATTTCCACAGCGCCAAAGTCGGCCGAAAATGTACCCTCCTGAAAAGGCAACCGGAAGTGACCATTGAAAGCGACATCTTCCACACCGTCGAAGACACCAAACAAGGCCCTACCACACGCTACGAATGTGTAATGGGACGCGGTCGCTGCCAAGAACTCACAACGCAGGCAGAAAAGATCCGCGGCCTCGACGTCATCAACCGTCACTACGGCTACCCGGACTATCCTTTAGAAACCTGCGGTCACCTAAACGCCGCAGCTGTTTACCGCATCACACTAACCACTGTCTCCGGCAAACGCAATCTCTCTTCCGCAGCCAACACCCTTACCCCCTCGTCACCGTGATCACGGTGACCAAGATGAGCGCCATGCCGAAAAGTTCCCACCCGTTCAAGAGGAACGAAAAGAGCCACAGGGAAAACAGCACCGATACCACCGGCTC
>LIIK01000011.1 GCA_001421095.1 Candidatus [Bacteroides] periocalifornicus
TCGGCGAGGGCGATGAACTCGAAATCGTAGGTCTTGGCGCTGAGAAGAAGAAGACGGTGTGCACGGGTGTGGAAATGTTCCGTAAGATTCTCGACCAGGGTGAGGCTGGCGATAATGTAGGACTTCTGCTCCGTGGTATAGAGAAGAATGAGATCAAGCGTGGCCAGGTACTGGCTAAGCCTGGTACGATAACCCCCCACACGAAGTTCAAGGCGAGCGTGGTGGTGCTGAAGAAGGAGGAAGGTGGACGTCATACCCCATTCCGCAACAGCTACCGTCCACAGTTCTACCTCCGTACGCTAGACGTAACCGGAGAGATAACGCTGCCGGAAGGTGTAGAAATGGCGATGCCTGGCGATAATGTAGAGATCACCGTGCAGCTGATCTACCCGGTGGCACTGAATGTGGGTCTGCGGTTTGCGATTCGCGAGGGTGGCCGTACCGTAGGTGCTGGTCAGATTACCGAACTGCTTGACTAGTAAGGAGGGCGTAGCCCCTAGAGGAGAAAAGATAGCCCGTGCCTAGCACCTGGCAAGGGTGCTTAGCACGGGCTCTTTTTTAAAGAAGCTGGTTTGGGAAGAGGGAGACGCCGCAGGGGTACGGATCTGTAGATAGGGGTTTGGCTCTGTTTTTAAGGCGTAATCATTCTGCACCAAGCATTTTACGGCGTAGGACGGGTGTAGCTCAGTTGGTAGAGCACTAGTCTCCAAAACTAGGTGTCGGGCGTTCGAGTCGCTCCTCCCGTGCGAAAGGACAGACGAGCATGAGAATACGAGGGTATCTGCGTGATGTCTATGACGAGATGCTGCACAAGGTTTCCTGGCCTACATGGAAGGAGCTGCAGTCCAGCGCATTGGTAGTAATGATAGCTTCCCTACTGATAGCGTTGGTAATATTTCTGATGGATATCTCGTTTGAGCATCTGATGGACTGGGTCTATCGGTGGCTGTACTAATACACGGAGAGCAGTATGGAGGGTGTAGGGAACGGGCAGGAGAATATGTCGGCGAGGGCGATGGGCGAGGTGGCAGGACAACAGGGGAAGAGCGAGCTTCGCTGGTATGTGCTCCGTGTAATAGGCGGCCGGGAGCGCCGTGCAGGTCAATTGCTAGAGGCTGAGGTCGCTCGCCGCAGTCTACAGGCGTTGGTGCCGACGGTGCTGGTCCCGATGGAGAAGGTGTATCAGACGCAGAAGGGGAAGTTAGTAACCAAGGAACGGGTCTACTTCCCAGGTTACCTTTTTGTAGAGGCGGCACTTGTGGGCGAGGTGGAGCATTTGCTACGCAATTCGACCGATGTGCTGGGCTTTCTGACCACAGAGGAAGGCCATCCTTCGCCCTTGCGTGATCATGAGGTGAGCAGGATGCTGGGGAACAATGATGATGTTCAGGAGTACCCCGAGGATCCGTTTGCCGTGGGAGATGCAGTGCGGGTGATAGATGGGCCATTCGTAACGTTCACAGGTACGGTTTCAGAGGTGAATGCCGAGAAGAAGAAGCTGATGGTGATGGTGAAGATCTTCGGACGGAATACGCCGCTGGAACTTGGTTTCATGCAGGTGGAGAAGGAGTAAGAGGGGGGTATTGGCATGAGCCTATCCTGTGTAGAGAGGTGATGTGGTTGTATCGTCTGCCCGTAGTGGGGATAGGGAGAAGGGCAGGAATTAGCAAATAGCGAGGAGAGTTATGGCGAAAGAGGTTGTAGGGTTTATAAAGCTTCAGATCAAGGGAGGTGCTGCAAACCCAGCTCCACCCGTAGGCCCAGCGTTGGGTTCGAAGGGTGTGAATATTATGGAGTTCTGCAAGCAGTTCAACGCCCGTACGCAGCCGCAAGCAGGTAAGCTGCTCCCAGTGGTAATCACGGTCTATGGCGATAAGTCGTTCGACTTTGTAGTAAAGACACCGCCAGTGGCCGCACAGCTGAAGGAGGCGCTAAAGCTGAAGTCAGGATCGGCAGAGCCGAACCGGCGCAAGGTGGGTAGTTTGAGTTGGGATGAAGTGCGGGCAATAGCCCAGGAGAAGATGCCCGATTTAAACTGTTTCACCATAGAAGCAGCCATGCGGACGGTGGCTGGGACTGCGCGGAGTATGGGAATAACGGTGAAGGGCGACTTTCCCGCGAACCAGTAGAAAGGAGAGAGTTTCATGAAGCTGACGAAAAAACGTAAGGAGGCTTTGGCCCTTGTAGATCCGCAGAAGGAGTACACGTTGGCCGAGGCCGCAGAGCTGGTGAAGCGGATAACGTACACGAAATTCGATGCGTCGGTGGATCTGGATGTTCGTCTGGGTGTGGATCCCCGTAAGCCGAATGAAATGGTGCGCGGTGTGGTAACCTTGCCCCACGGTACGGGTAGAGTGGTACGGGTGTTGGCACTATGCCTGCCCGAGAAGGAGGATGAGGCACGTGCGGCGGGAGCAGACTATGTAGGGCTCGACGAGTATGTGGAGAAGATCAAGGGTGGATGGGTCGATTTTGACATAGTGGTGACGCAGCCGCAGGTGATGGGTAAAATCGGGCAGATCGGTAGGATTCTCGGACCGCGCGGCTTGATGCCTAACCCCAAGAGCGGGACGGTGACCCAGGAGATAGGCAAGGCGGTGAGCGAGGTAAAGCAGGGTAAGATCGATTTCCGGGTTGATAAGCTCTCCATAGTGCATGCGTCGATAGGCAGGGTGTCATTCACCCCAGAGCAGATAGTGGAGAACGCCCAGGAGTTTCTACAGATGATAAATCGTCTGAAGCCGTCGTCGTTGCGGGGTACATACGTGCGTAGCGTATATCTGTCGAGCACGATGAGCCCATCGATCTGCCTGGATTTGCAGGCGTTGCGTGAAACGAATGCGTAAGCGAGAGGAGAAGAACGATGACACGGGAAGAGAAGCAGAAAACGATAGATGAGCTGTCGGCTCGCTTGCAGGCGTATCCGCATTTCTATGTGGTAGATATGGAGGGGCTGAATGCAGAGTCAACGTCGCTGCTCCGTAGGAAGTGCTTTGAGCATAAGGTGAAGCTGGTGGTGGTGAAGAACACCCTGTTTGCCAAGGCTCTAGAGCTACGGAAAGATGTGGATTTTTCGGCGGTAATATCTTCGCTTAAGGGCGCATCGGCTGTATTCTTCGCAGAGGTGGCCAATGAACCCGCTAAGCTGATTAAAGAGTACCGCAAGGAGCATGAGAAACCCTTGCTGAAGGTGGCGTATGCGGAGGAATCAGTGTACGTAGGCGAGAGCCACTTGGATGCCCTCGCAAGCCTCAAGAGCAAGAACGAGCTTATAGCGGATGTGATGGCCCTGCTGCAGTCGCCCGCAAAGTCGGTGGTGTCAGCACAGCAGACGGGAGGCTCGAAGCTCTCAGGGATAGTAAAGGTCCTGGCAGAGCGTCAATAGCTGGAGCTACGTTTTTGCAAGAGCAGAGCCTGCATGCGGTGTGGGGATGATGAGGGGTGTGATGCAGGAGTTGTAGGGGTTGTTTGAGAGTTTGTTTATGGTGTTAATGTAGAACTTGGTTGTTTTAATTGGGATATAAAGAGATGGCAGATCTGAAGAAGTTCGCGGAAGAGTTGGTAAATCTGACGGTAAAAGAGGCCAACGAGCTGGCAACGATCCTGAAGGAAGAGTATGGCATAGAGCCAGCGGCGGCGGCAGTGGCAGTAGCGGCTGCGCCGGCTGCAGGTGGGGCTGCTGCTGAGGAGAAGAGTTCCTTTGACGTGATACTGAAGGCTGCTGGTGGAGCTAAGCTTCAGGTAGTAAAGATAGTGAAGGAGATTACTGGTCTCGGGCTCAAGGAGGCTAAGGATCTTGTAGATGCGGCCCCGAAGGCGGTGAAGGAAGGAGTATCGAAGGAAGAGGCCGAATCGATCAAGTCACAGCTAGAAGAGGGAGGCGCAGAGGTAGAGCTGAAGTAAAGTTTCCAATAGGTTGCCATGCACTACGACTAAGATCCTGGATGCTCAGAGGAAGCAAATATCTTCTGGCGAGGTTTTTATGCGTGGTGTTTCTGGTATGGGGAACGCCACCAAGGGGAGTACGCCCTTGGTGGCGGTTTCCAGTTTTTCTATTTCTTGAGATTCGCCAGTAAACGAATCCCAGCAGTTCGCCCCGAGAGCGGTAGGGGGAAGGCCTGAATAATTTTCTGTTGGGCGTTACCTTTTCAAACTGCTGCTAAGGGTAGCAAGGTTCAGGGATGGGTTGAATTTCAAGACATAAGGGTGTAGGCCTGCCAGTGTGCCGCACGCTTCTAGCATTTTCCTTAGGGCATAGGTCGTCTTTGGGAGATTCTGGAGGGTTTCGGTTAGGAGTTTTGGGAGCGATCCCCCTTCGGCTGAGTAGGATACAGGTTAGTAGCTCCGATTGCGATAGTCGCTGTTGGCTTTAGTGTGGCCACGGTGAAATGTGCGCCGTTTTTCTGTATTTGGCTTGTTCGGTACAAGAAATTACAATTGCTCTACCCAGATGTCTCATCTCAATAAGCAGCCACGGCATTCTTTTGCACGGGCCAAAGCGCAGTTTGAATACCCTGATTTTCTTGAGATTCAGGTGAAGAGCTTCCGCTCGTTTTTCAGCCTTTGGACTACGCCAGAGGAGCGTAGGCAAGAGGGCTTATACAAGGTATTTTCTGATAATTTCCCGATATCCGACACGCGTAACAATTTCGTGTTGGAGTTTTTGGATTATTTCATAGATCCATCGCGCTACACGATAGAGGAGTGCATAGCCCAGGGGCTAACCTACAGCGTGCCGCTCCGCGCTAAGCTGAAGCTGTACTGCACCGATCCGCAACATGAGGATTTTGAGACGGTGGTGCAGGATGTGTACCTAGGGACAATCCCCGACATGACTCCCCGGGGAACCTTTGTGATCAATGGTGCAGAGCGCGTGGTGGTCTCGCAGCTTCACCGGTCGCCAGGTGTGTTTTTTGCCCAAAGCACGCATAATAACGGAACGAAGCTCTATTCGGCTCGTATCATCCCCTTTAGAGGGTCGTGGATAGAGTTTGCAACGGACATCAACAATGTGATGTACGCCTACATAGATAGGCGTAAAAAGCTGCCAGTGACGACGCTTCTCCGGGCAATTGGGTTCGATTCGGATAATGATATCCTGAATATTTACGACCTGGCCGAGGAGGTGAAGGTTACCAAGGCGAACCTGAAGAAGTGCATAGGTAGAGTGCTTGCAGGGAAGCTATCTCGCACGTGGACAGAGGATTTTGTAGACGAGGAGACGGGCGAGGTGGTTACGACAGACCGCTTTGATCTGCTGCTAGAGCGCGGGGTTGTGCTGGATGAGGATAACATCCAGATAATTCTCGATTCAGGTGTAGATACCATATCGCTGCACAAAGAGACGGGTGGGAGCGCAGAGTATAAGATCATAAATGACACGCTGGCTAAGGACCTCACGAACAATAGCAAGGATGCGGTAACGTATATCTACCGCTTGCTGCGTAATTCTGAGCCACCGGATGAGGCCACGGCGCGTGATGTGATAGACAAGCTCTTCTTCTCCGAGAAACGCTACGATTTGGGTAATGTGGGGCGGTTCAAGATAAACCGGAAGCTAAACCTGGAGATAGGGGAGGATGTGCGCGTTTTGACCAAGGAGGATATCATTCAGATTATCAAATATTTGATAGAGCTGAAGAACTCCAAGGCGGACGTGGATGATATCGACCACCTGAGCAATCGGCGTGTTCGCACAGTAGGAGAACAGCTGGCGAACCAGTTCAGCATAGGGCTGGTGAGGATGGCGAGGACGATAAGGGAACGGATGAATGTCCGTGACAATGAGGTCTTCTACCCAGTAGATCTGATCAATGCCAAGACGTTATCAGCGGTGATCAATTCGTTTTTCGGAACGAATCAGCTATCGCAGTTCATGGATCAGACCAACCCGCTGGCAGAGATGACGCACAAGCGACGTCTGTCTGCACTGGGACCTGGTGGATTGTCGAGGGAGCGAGCGGGCTTTGAGGTGCGCGATGTGCATTACACCCACTACGGCCGGCTTTGCCCGATAGAGACTCCAGAAGGCCCGAATATTGGTCTTATCTCTTCGCTATGCGTTTTCGCAAGGATAAACTCGCTGGGTTTCATAGAGACGCCATACCGTAGGGTACGTGATGGGCAGGTAGATTTCAGCGAAGAGGGCTTGCGCTACTACACGGCAGAGGAGGAGGAAAAGCAAATAATAGCTCAGGCAAACGCTCCCCTTACGGAAGATTACCACTTCCAGAATCCTAAGGTGAAAACGAGGCTTGAGGGCGATTTCCCGGTTGCCGATCCTCAAGAGATAGAGCTGATGGATGTGGCGCCGAACCAGATTGCCTCAATTGCGGCTTCGCTCATTCCATTCCTGGAGAATGACGATGCGAACCGTGCGCTGATGGGGTCGAATATGATGCGCCAGGCTGTTCCGCTTTTGTCACCTGAGTCGCCAATAGTGGGTACGGGGCTCGAGGATGTGGTGGTGCGCGATAGCCGAGTGCAGGTGGTGGCCGAGGGAGATGGAGAGGTTGTCTATGTGGATGCCAACCGGATAGTGGTTCGGTATGACCAGACAGAGGATGAGCGCTTCGTTAGCTTTGATCCGGATACCAAGGAGTACAACCTCCCGAAGTTCCTGAAGACCAACCAGAGTACGAGCATGACGCTTCGCCCGATAGTTCGTCTGGGGCAACGGGTGAAGAAGGGCGATCTGATGTCTGATGGTTATGCGACGGATAAGGGCGACCTAGCACTGGGGCGTAACCTGAAGGTGGCCTTTATGCCGTGGAAGGGGTATAACTTTGAGGATGCGATAGTTATCAACGAGAAGTTGGTTCGCGATGACTATTTCACCTCGGTGCACGTGGATGAGTATATCCTCGAGGTGCGCGACACCAAGCGGGGGCAAGAGGAGCTGACGAATGATATCCCGAATGTGAGCGAGGAGGCGACCAAGGATCTCGACGAATTCGGTATGATTCGGGTGGGTGCGAAGGTTGTACCAGGTGACATCCTCATAGGTAAAATAACACCCAAGGGCGAAAGCGATCCATCGCCCGAGGAGAAGCTACTCAGAGCCATTTTTGGGGAGAAGGCGGGCGATGTGAAGGATGCTTCGCTTAAGGCGCCGCCCTCCCTCTACGGGGTGGTAATAGGCAAGAGCCTCTACTCTGCAGCGGCCAAGGATGCAAAGCGTGGCCGTAACAACAGCAAGGTGGAGAAAGCACGGGTGGATGACGAGTTCAAGCGTTCCGTATCTGAAACTCGTGATTTGCTGCTAGAGAAACTCATGCAACTGGTGAACGGCAAGACCTCGCAGGGTGTAACGGACTACTTCGGCGTGGTAAAAGTACCCAAAGGGCAAAAGTTCACGCATAAGCTGCTGCAGGGCATAGATTTCCTAGATATCAATCCGAATAAATGGACTTCGGATAAGGATAAGAATGCGCTCATAGCGAAGCTGGTGAATAACTATATCCGGAAGTATAGAGAGTTTGATGCTGTGCGCCAGCGTAGGGAACTCAATATATTAGTGGGCGATGAGCTGCCTTCAGGGATCATGCAAATGGCCAAGGTCTATGTAGCCAAGAAGCGCAAGATTCGTGTGGGTGATAAGATGGCCGGACGGCATGGCAATAAGGGGATTGTGGCCAAGATAGTGCGAGACGAGGATATGCCGTTCCTCCCGGATGGGAGTCCGGTGGATATAGTGCTGAACCCCTTGGGAGTACCCTCGCGAATGAACCTTGGGCAGATCTACGAGAGTGTGCTTGGCTGGGCTGGTAAGGAACTGGGAATGAAGTTTGCCACGCCAATTTTTGATGGGGCTACGCTAGATGATATATCGGAGTATACCGATAAGGCAGGGCTACCTCGATTTGGTGCGATTCATCTTCGCGATGGCGGTACAGGCGAACTTTTCGACCAGCCTGCCACGGTAGGGGTAATCTACATGCTCAAGCTGGGGCACATGGTAGATGACAAGATGCACGCTCGCTCGATAGGTCCATACTCTCTGATTACCCAGCAGCCACTAGGCGGTAAAGCCCAGTTTGGGGGGCAACGTTTTGGGGAGATGGAGGTGTGGGCGCTTGAAGCCTTTGGGGCTGCCAACATTCTACAGGAGATTCTCACGGTTAAATCAGATGATGTGGACGGGCGTGCCAAAACCTATGAGGCCATAGTGAAGGGCGATCTGATGCCTAAGCCTGGCCTGCCAGAGTCGCTCAATGTGCTGCTGCACGAGCTGAGAGGACTAGGGTTGAATGTAACATTCGATTAGGCATCCACCTCTCGCCCAAGTTTGGCGATACCTGTAGGCGAGTGTTTTTCTCGTTTTGCAGTGTACGTTGGATTACAAGGGGAGAGGTGGTAGGCTTAAGGTTTTGGCGTGGTTTTTGGACAGTCACAATCTTGGAGGTTGAACAATGGCTTTTCGTAAGGATACAAAGGATTCTGCGCAGTTTTCCCGCATAACGATAGGGTTGGCCTCTCCGAAAATGATCCGGGAGCGCTCTTATGGTGAGGTGCTGAAACCCGAGACGATAAATTACCGGACCTATAAGCCAGAGCGTGACGGTCTATTCTGCGAGCATATTTTCGGCCCGGTAAAGGATTATGAGTGCCATTGCGGTAAGTACAAGCGTCTGCGCTATAAGGGGATAGTATGCGACAGATGTAATGTAGAGGTAACGGAGAAAAAGGTTCGCCGTGAGCGTAGCGGGCACATCGAGCTGGTGGTGCCGGTGGCGCATATCTGGTATTTTCGTTCGTTGCCGAATAAGATAGGGCATCTTTTGGGGCTCCCGTCCAAGAAGCTCGACGCGGTGATCTACTACGAGAAATACGTGGTGATACAGCCAGGGCCGACGGAGTGGAAGTATCTCGATCTGCTCACGGAGGAGGAGTATTACTCTACCATCACGTCGCTTCCCAAGGGGAATCAGCAGCTAGAGGATTCCAATCCAGAGAAATTCATGGCGGGAATGGGCGCGGCAGCACTAGAGATCATGCTCTCACGGCTCGATTTGGATGCGCTTAGCTATGAACTTCGGGATAAGGCAGAACGAGAGACATCTCAGCAGCGAAAGGCCGATGCGCTGAAGCGTCTGCAGGTGGTAGAGGCTTTTAGAGAATCGAAGGAGGAGCAGGATGGGGTGGTGCGCAACAAGCCAGAGTGGATGATTCTGCGCATCATACCAGTGATTCCACCCGATTTGCGGCCGCTGGTACCGCTGGATGGAGGACGTTTTGCAACCTCAGACCTCAATGATCTATATAGGCGTGTTATTATCCGCAATAATAGGCTGAAGAAGCTCCTTGAGATCAAGGCTCCCGATGTGATATTGCGCAATGAGAAGCGCATGCTGCAAGAGGCTGTTGATTCGCTTTTTGACAATACTCGCCGTTCGAATGTGGTGAAGAGCGACGGAAATCGTCCATTGAAATCACTCAGTGATAGCCTGAAAGGGAAACGAGGTCGCTTCCGTCAGAATCTGCTGGGCAAGCGTGTGGATTACTCAGCCCGCTCAGTGATTGTAGTAGGTCCAGAGCTGAAAATGCACGAATGCGGTCTTCCAAAAGATATGGCTGCCGAGCTTTACAAACCGTTCATCATAAGGAAGTTGATGGATAGGGGGATTGTGAAGACGGTAAAATCGGCCAAGAAGATTGTAGATCGTCGTGAGCCGATAATCTGGGATGTGCTGGAAAATGTGCTTAAAGGACATCCAGTGCTACTGAACCGTGCGCCAACCCTGCACCGATTAGGCATCCAGGCTTTCCAGCCTAAGCTTATAGAGGGGAAGGCTATTCAGCTTCACCCGTTGTCTTGCACGGCGTTCAATGCGGACTTTGACGGCGACCAGATGGCTGTGCATCTTCCTCTCGGCAATGCGGCTATTCTTGAGGCGCAACTCCTCATGCTGGGGTCGCACAACATCCTTAATCCGGCCAATGGTGCTCCTATCACGGTACCGTCTCAAGACATGGTACTGGGCTTGTACTATATCACCAAGCCGCGTGAAGGTGCCAAGGGGCAAGGGATGAAATTCTACAGCATAGAGGAGGCGGTGATAGCGTACAATGAGCGTGTGGTAGACCTACATGCTCCAGTGACGCTACGTTTCAAGGGCGAGATGATTGATACGACGCTAGGGCGGATCATCTTCAACCAGTATGTGCCAGAGCAGTTGGGATTCATCAATATGCTCTTGACCAAGAAGTCGCTAAGGGATATCATCGGGCGAGTTCTAAAGGAGGCGGGCGTGGCTCGTACAGCCCAGTTCCTAGATGATATTAAGAATCTGGGGTACTATATGGCCTTCCGGGGCGGGCTTTCGTTCAACCTCGATGATGTGATCATTCCCGAGGAGAAAGCGGCCATTGTGGATAAAGGCTATGCGAAGGTAGATGCGATCATGTCTGACTACGGAATGGGGCTCATAACGAACAATGAGCGCTATAACCAGGTGGTAGACGTGTGGACGACTGTGAATATAGAACTGACGAATACCCTGATGAATCGGCTGAAAAATGACGATCAGGGCTTCAATTCGGTCTATATGATGCTGGATTCAGGTGCTCGTGGTTCAAAGGATCAGATTCGTCAGCTTTGCGGTATCAGAGGACTGATGGCTAAACCGCAAAAAGCGGGATCTACGAGTAATGAAATCATCGAGAACCCCATCCTTTCGAATTTCAAAGAGGGGCTTTCGGTGTTGGAGTACTTTATTTCAACGCACGGTGCCCGTAAAGGATTGGCAGATACGGCGCTAAAGACGGCAGATGCGGGTTACCTGACGCGTAGGTTGGTGGATGTATCGCAAGATGTGATAGTAACGCAGGATGATTGCGGTACGTTGCGCGGTCTGCTTACCACCTATAGCAAGAGTAACGAACAGAGCGAGGAAGATGCTCGTAGGGAGTTTAGCGATAAGTTGCTCGGACGTGTCAGCACGCACAATATTGTGGATCCGCATACGGAGGAACTAATAGCTCCTGCAGGCGTAGAGCTAACCGAAGAGATCTGCGAGAAGATAAATGCGGCAAAGATCAACCAGGTAGAAATTCGGTCGGTGCTTACCTGCGAATCTACCCGTGGGGTGTGCGCTAAGTGCTATGGTCGTAACCTAGCCACGGCTAGCATGGTTCAGAAGGGGGAGGCCGTTGGTATTATCGCCTCACAGTCTATTGGAGAGCCAGGCACCCAGCTAACCCTCCGCACCTTCCACCTTGGGGGTACTGCATCGGGTTCTATAGCAGCAAGAACCGTTGTAACCAAGAATGCCGGTCGGGTAGAGTTTGAGGACCTGAAGTTTATTCCCGATGTGGAGGATGATAAAGGGGAGGTCTGCGATCTGGTAACGGGTCGTTCTGTAGAGATGCACCTGATAGATGAAAAGACAGAAGTGGTGCTAGAGAACTACCTGATTCCCTACGGGGCGCATCTCTACGTAAAGCCCAACCAGGTGGTATCCGCAGGCAAGCTGATTTGCGAGTGGGATCCTCTCAACAGCGTGATCATTACCGAGGTCGGAGGAAAAGCGGTGTTCGATTCAATCATACAGGATGTAACCTATCGTGAGGAGGTTGATACCGAAACCACAATTCACCAGAAGATCATCATAGAGTCGCGCGACAAGACGAAGAACCCTATAGTCAAGATTCTAGACGATAACGGGAATCTCCTACGTGTGTGCGATCTCTTTGTAGGTACACATATCGCCATAGAGGATGGGCAGATGGTGAAGCCCGGGCAGGTAATAGCGAAGATTCCCCGGGCTATAGGATCGGCCGGTGATATTACGGGTGGCTTGCCGCGTGTTACAGAGCTTTTTGAGGCACGCAACCCGTCGAATCCAGCTGTGGTATCTGCTATCGATGGGGTCGTTTCGGTGAATCCGAAGGTTAAACGTGGTGCACGTGAAGTTACAGTGACCAATCAGCGGCTAAACGAATCGATAATGTACCCGATCAACCTTTCGAAGCAGCTGCTAGTTCAGGATGGAGATAGCATACGGGCAGGAATGCCGATTTCAGACGGTGCAATTACGCCCAGCGATATCCTAGCCATTCAGGGGCCAACTGCAGTGCAGGAGTACATTGTCAATGAGATTCAGGCTGTGTATAGGGCGCAAGGTGTAAAGATCAACAATAAGCACTTTGAGGTCATCGTTCGCCAGATGATGCGGAAGGTTGAGATAGTAGATCCCGGCGACACTCGATTCCTAGAGCGTGATGTGGTGGATAAGTGGGAATTTAACAGGGAGAATAATGCAATCTTCGATATGAAGTTTGTGAAAGATCCAGGAGATTCCCCCAACCTGAAAGCTGGGCAGCTGGTTTCTGCAAGACAGCTACGCGATGAGAATTCTTCGCTAAAACGCAAGGATCTCAGGTTGGTAGAAGCGAGGGATGCAAGGCCTGCCACAGCATCGCAGATCCTTCAGGGGATTACCCGTGCCGCTCTGCAGACGAATAGCTTCATGGCTGCCGCCTCTTTCCAAGAAACGACAAAGGTGCTTAATGATGCGGCGATTCGTGGTAAGGTTGATAACCTGGAAGGGCTGAAGGAAAATGTGATCTGTGGGCATCTGATACCTGCTGGTACAGGACTTCCAGAATTCAGCGAACAGCAAGTTTACCTACGGAACGACTCGGTAGAGGATGTGGTAAAAGCGAGAATAGCGGCCGCCAAGAAGGCACGTTCCAAGGCTACGGAGACAGTAGGGGAGTAAGCACGGTGAATTCGAGCCCGAAACAGACTCGTTATATCGAGCGAATTCTGGAACGCATATTAATTTGGTGAATGGAGTAGCGTAGCTCTGGTAAAAGCTAGAGCTACGCTGCTTTTTGTTTATAAATTATTGCTGTCCGGTAAAACTTTGGGGGGTATGAAAAACTCGGGCCGACACCTCGCGCGAGGTGTCGGCCCTTTTGGTTACCTTTGTTCTTGCACAAAAAAGAATTATTGCTGTCCGGTAAAAATACATAAGATTGCTGCAAACACTTGAAAACCTTATCGTTGCATCCAATTTTAATACAGGGGGCTTACCTTTTGGCCAAGTTATACAAACTGCTATTATCTGGGTATTTTTCGTCGGTTAGGCCTTTATATTAGGCCTATTTTTGAAGCTATTGGCCGTATTCCAAGGCGATTTCGTAACCCCATTAAGTTTTACCGGACACCAATAAAAAAGAATAACCATGGGCAAAGATAGCCATTTTACCGGACAGCAAAAAACGCACTGAGGTATACCCAGTGCGTTTTTTGCGTGATAAGGTCATTAGGCCTCTTGCCCCATCCGGTAAAGTCCGCTAGAACGTGTTGCAGAGAGATTTGCGTCCTTGCACCTATTTGAGCACCCCATGCTTTCGACCGATTTTAACGAAGGCGGCTACGCATTGGTCGAGCTGTGCGCGGGTGTGTGCTGCCGAGACCTGTACACGAATACGAGCCTGATCTTTAGGCACTACGGGGTAGTAGAATCCAGTTACGTAGATACCCTCATCCAGTAGGTCAGCGGCCATTACTTGCGATAGCTTGGCATCGTAGAGCATTACAGCCAGGATGGCACTTTGTGAAGGCTTGATATCAAAGCCCGCAGCAGTCATCTTTTCTTGGAAGTAAGCAGTATTCTCCATTAGGTGGGCGTGAAGCTCGTTGCTTTCGCCCAGCATCTTGAATACTTCAAGGCTAGCCCCCACAACAGGAGGTGGTACAGAGTTGGAGAACAGGTAGGGACGTGAACGTTGGCGGAGCAGGTCTACTATCTCTTGCCGTGCTACTGTGAAGCCTCCGCATCCGCCTCCAAAGGCTTTGCCGAGTGTGCCAGTTATGATGTCTACCTCGCCCCGAAGATTGTAGAGTTCGGTTACTCCGCGGCCCGTTTTCCCCACAACGCCTGCCGAGTGGCTCTCGTCCACCATTACTAGAGCATCGTACCTCTTGGCTAGGGCGCAAATTTTGTCGAGGGGTGCTACATTCCCATCCATGGAGAATACCCCATCGGTTACAATCACGCGGAATCGTTGGGCTTGCGCCTCCTTTAGACAATTCTCGAGTTCCTCCATGTTGGCATTGGCATAGCGGTAGCGTTTGGCCTTGCTTAGGCGCACGCCATCGATAATGGAGGCGTGGTTGAGCGCATCTGAGATGATGGCATCTTCTGCGCCAAAAAGCGGTTCAAAGACCCCTCCATTGGCATCGAAGCACGCCACATAGAGAATGGAATCATCGAGTCCAAAGTAGTTGGCTATGGCCTTCTCAAGGTCGCGGTGACGGTCTTGAGTTCCGCAGATAAAGCGGACGGATGACATACCGTAGCCTCGGCTATCCATCATAGCCTTTGCCGCAGCTATCACCCTTGGGTTATCAGAGAGCCCAAGGTAGTTGTTCGCGCAGAAGTTGAGGACATCCTGCGTGCCATTCACCTTGATTTGAGCACCTTGGGCCGTGGTGATTAGCCGTTCGCGTTTATACAGCCCCGCATCCTCTATGCTCTTGAGTTCAGCGGCAAGCCAATTTTGCATTTTCCCGTACATTTCAGAATTTGTTACACGTTACAAACAGCAGGGTTACTGGAGCGTAATTCTGCACTGTGAATTCACTTGCACCCACACCCGCAAACCCCCTTCTACAGGGTGAAACTGCCACAGAGGGTGGGGGGATTATTTAGCGGTTTCTTCACCTCGCAGGGATGCTAGGGTGTTGGTGCTACTGGGAGATGGGGATTCGCTAGGGGTTTAATTTTAGCCGTTTCCGTCCGCTGCGGTATCGGTTGTAGAGGCTCCCACCACGCTTGCGATCATTGCGGAGCATTTTGTAAATCGTTTGCTGGCATACGCAGGGCATTTCCAGCAGCTTGAAGGTCTCTACTATCTGCCCAGGACTCCAGTTGCGTTCCAGCAGTCCGACAATACGCATGCGGAGATCTTCATTCAGCTTGTAGGGACGCTTTTTCTTCTCCCGTCGCCCATTAGCTTGCGCTTGTGCTATGTCAAAGGTGTATTCGCCCGTTTCTGGATTCGAATTCCGTTTGATTTCACGGCAAACAACCGATTTATGCTTGCCGATAGCCTGGCTTATGGTAATTTGGTTAGCGCCCTCTGCCAGCATTTTGGCGATAGTGTGCCGTTGTTCCTCTGTGATGTGTTTCTTAATCCTTGTCATTCTACTCTCGTTGTTAGGTTTAGCCGAAATGGGGAGTTGTCGGTTTGCGTATTTTCCTAATGTTACGAGAGCTGGAGTATTTTTGTTGCGTTATACCAAGAAATTTGCCAAATCAGCCGGGATTCCTCCCTCTAGTTCATGGACTTCGCCCGCATGGAATCTGAAAGTTCGGGCGGGGAATCTGTTCACAATCGTGTAGTTATGGGTAGCCATTATGATGGACTTCCCCTTCTCTGCCAAGCTACGGAGCAGTAGCAGTATACCCTCGCTAGTTTCAGGATCCAGATTCCCAGTGGGTTCATCGGCTAGCAGAAGCGCAGGGTCGTTGAGTAGCGCACGCGCAATGGCTACACGCTGCTGCTCGCCACCAGAGAGCTGGTTGGGCATTTTGTAAGCCTTGGTGGTGAGGCCAACCTGCTCCAGCACCTCGTGGATTCGGCGTTCCACATCGAGCTTTCGTTTCCAGCCCGTGGCGCGCAGGGCAAAGCTGAGGTTTTTCTCTACAGTTCTATCTGTGAGGAGCTTAAAATCTTGGAATACGATGCCGAGATGCCGACGCAGGTAGGGAATTTGGCTGGGTGTTAGATTTTGCAGGCTGTAGCCGCACACCTCGCCCTCGCCACCAGCTAGGGGGATTTGCCCTGTTAGCGTTTCTATCAGGCTGGTTTTACCAGACCCCACCCGCCCCACAAGGTAGAAGAAATCGCCAGGCCAGACTACAAGCTCCACCCCCTGTAGCACTAGATTGTCGCGCTGGGCAATCTGGGCGTCCCTGAGCCAAGCCACAGGGCGTGCAGCCTGGTTCTCCAGTATCAGATCTCCATTATCCATCATGAGCCGTGCTTGTGTAAGGCTAACGCAAGTGGGTTATTTATGGTTTCGGGCATTCCTGGTAGCCGTGTTGGTTGAAACCTATGTAGCGCAAGGTTTATATCGTCGACCTTTGAAACCCTGTTGCCCAGAACATCCGCCGGCCGTGGCAGTATTATCTATTGTTCGGCATTCAGCGAAGGGCAATCCCATCTGGAAGCTATTCTCTGCCACTGGGCATTTCTTATGAGGCCATTGCAAAAGAACTGCAGGCGTTCCATTTGTAGCGGAATTCTTTCACCCTCTTGTAAGCAAAAGGTCTTTAATCAATCAATTACAATTATCGAATCCCGTTGCGATATGGCGTGGTAGCATCGTTTAAATAGGTTTTGCCACGGTCTCTGCCGTTGAGCAAAGCGGTTAGTGCAATATAGCCTCTACGCCAGGGAGTTTTTTCCCCTCAAGATATTCAAGCATTGCACCTCCACCAGTAGATACGTAGGAGACCCGATTCTCGCAACCCGCCACTTTAAGCGCAGCTACAGAATCGCCGCCACCCACGAGGGTGTAGGCCCCATTGGCAGTGGCATCGGCTAGAGCCTCTGCAACGGCAAAAGTTCCTTCGCTAAAGGGTTTCATTTCAAATACCCCCATTGGGCCATTCCACAGGATCGTTTTGGATTCCATGATTTTGCTGTGGAATAGCTTGCGGCTCTCTTTTCCGATATCCAATCCCATCCATCCATCGGGGGTGGCGTCTACTGGCGAGGAGCAGCATTGCGCCTCGGGGTCAAATTTATCGGCATTCACGGCATCTACGGGTAGCAGCAGCTCTACCCCTTTAGCCTTGGCTTTTTCGAGTATTGACCGCGCAACGTCGAGTCGATCCTCTTCGCAGAGTGAATTGCCCGTGTGCCCGCCCATTGCTCGAACGAAAGTGTAGGTCATCCCCCCCCCGATGATGAGCTTGTCTACTCGCTCGAGCAAGTTTTCAATCAGGAGGATCTTGTCAGATACTTTAGCACCACCCATAATGGCGAGTAGGGGATGCTGCGGATGCTCCACCACATGGCTTAGAGCCTCTAGCTCGGCCTCCATGAGCAGACCGAACATCTTGTCGTTCGGGAAGTAGCTCGCGATGAAGCTTGTGGAGGCATGTGCGCGGTGGGCTGCGCCGAAGGCATCGTTCACAAAGCAGTCGCCGCATTCAGCCAGCTGGGCGGCAAAAGCCAGCTGAGCATCCTTCATTGCCTGTTTCCGCACCTGGTAATCAGCGTCGCTTTCTCCCTCTTTCTGTTTCACTTTCCCCTCATCCTCTGCATGGAAACGGACATTCTCTAGCAGCAGAATCTCCCCATTCTGGAGCTTTTTGGTGGCCTCCACGGCTTTTTCGCCGATGCAGTCATCGCAGAAGTTAACGTGTTTGCCTACCAGGGCTGCTACGGTTTGCACTATGCGCCCTAGCGAGAGTTTTGGGTCTACCTTTCCCTTAGGGCGCCCCATGTGCGAGAGCAGTACCACCCGCCCGCCGTGGCTGGCAATGTGCTGAATGGTTGGCACAGACTTTGCGATTCGGGAGTTGTCAGTTATAAAACTGTCGCTCTTATCGAAGGGTACGTTGAAATCTACCCGCACTAGTACCCGTTTTCCAGTGAAATTGTAGTCGGCAAACTTTTGCATATCGGGTATTGATGTTTAGGATGTGCTACATGCCAGAATCTCAGCGATTCAAGCGTTCCTTTATTGTTCAAGCCGTTTTAGTTCTTCAGCCAGCTGGGCAACGGTAGAGGGGTGTGCCACAAGCGAGCCGTTTCTATCGAGGAGGTACATATCTGGAGTTCCATCTACCCCCATGGCGTCCAGAAGTGGGTGCTTTTCATCTAGGATGAACATCGGCCAACCGTTGCTGCAGGCCGCCACGTAGCTACGCAGCTCTGGGGAATCGGCATCTATGGAAAGCCCCGCCACCGATAGATTCGCCCCGGTTACCCCCTTGCTCCAATCGGCCAGCTGTAGTTTAAGCCCTTGGCAATGGGGGCACCATACTGACCATACAAGCAGTAGGGTAAAGCGGGAGCTGCGGGATATTAGCGGGCGCCGTTTTCCCAGCGCATCGGTGTACTCTCGCTGTAGCAGTTCCTTCACTAGGGGGGAGTTCCACCCAGGACTTGTAGGGGACATTATGTCTGGCGCTATAGGCCCAAACGGTTGGGTTACTATCCAGTCTGCTATGCTCTGGTAAGCTGTTCCTTCAAGCAGATACTGGGCCTGCATCAAAAGCCTGCGAGCCACGGGATAGACCATCGGTCGTCGTCCTAGCTCGGTAAGAGCCGATCTATAGGCTGAATCCTGCTCTGCAGCGGTAAAGCGTTCGTTTCGTTGCGCCTCTAGGTAGTTTACCAGTCGTTGCCCTAGCTCATAGCTTGTGGCAAGCAGTGAATCGCCTAGGGTATCGCCCCACCAGTCGTTTATGCTATGGCCTGTGGGTTTGCGCATCAGTACTATTAGCCGGCGCAGCGTTCCCCAGCGTCTGGGATTTCCCTTCTCCGCATCTGCTACCCCATTCAGCAGGCCGAGTAGCAGCCCATTGGCAGCCTGCCAGGCCGAATCGTTCAGCCGTGTTACCCCGTCTATGCCCCTGCCGTTCAGCCCTGTTTCAGCTATCTGCTGGAGGCGATCCCACTCTTGTGCCCTATCCAGTATTGCACGGGCTTTCAGGTAGATTTGCGCAGCATCGTTTCCCTGTACGCGGGCGCTGTCTAGTATGGCATCGGCACGCAAGTGAACTGTGATTTCGCCTGTGTTCTCTGTGAGCAGCAACGGAATTTTTAGCCCATCGCCTACCGTTACTTCGTAGCAGCCAGGCACAAACGACTTTGCCGAGAAGTAGTAGAATCCCCCCTTTCCTATCCAGCTTGAGTCCACCAGAATACGGCCAGATAGCTCCCGACGGTAGAGGTAGCCCTCATTGGGTATAGCTCCCTCTACCCGCACCTTCATACGGAGCGCCTGTCCAAGGCAGCCCACCGACAGGAGGGTAAGAGCCAAGCCTATCAACCACGCACGTAGGCGTATATCCATCATTCCTAGTTCGCCTATTTCAGTCGCCAGTTCACACCCTGGGGGCTATCCATCACCTCCACCCCGGCATCGTTTAGCGTATTGCGTATACGGTCTGCGGTTACGTAGTCCTTCCGACCCTTCGCCTCGGCACGGTACTCTAGGGCAAGCTGCATGGCAGTATCTAGCGCAGCCTGTTCCTTCACTCCCCCCTCCTTGCCAGTTCCCTCATCCTGTAGCCCCAGAATATCGTACACCATAAGCGAGAAGAAGGCGCGTAGGCGGTTGAGTTCCTCGGGGGTTATCCTCTCTTCGCCCCGCTGTAGATGCCCTATCACCCGCACCCATTCGAACAGGTGGGCAATGGCTATTGGCGTGTTCATATCGTCGAGCAGCGCGCTCCAGCAAGCATCCTCCAGCTCTTGTACCTGTACGGTAGTCTGCTCGCTAGGGGTAATGCGCTCTAGGGTCTGCATTGCCTCCCAGAGCCGTTCTAGCCCCTTAGAGGCCGCCAAAAGTGCCGCATTGCTGAAGTCTAGGGTCGACCGGTAGTGTGCCTGTAGGATGAAGAAGCGCACTGTCATAGGGCTGTAGGCACGCTCGAGCTTAGGGTGGTTGCCGCTGAAGAGTTCGTGGAGCTGGATGAAGTTCCCCAGCGATTTGCCCATTTTTTGCCCCTCTATGGTGATGAGATTGTTGTGCATCCAGTAGCGCACAGCTTGATGCCCAGATGCCGCCACAGACTGCGCAATCTCGCACTCATGGTGTGGGAACAGAAGATCTAATCCCCCCCCGTGGATATCGAATGTCTCGCCCAGGTATTTGGTACTCATGGCACTGCATTCCAGATGCCAGCCCGGGAATCCCGCTCCCCACGGCGATGGCCAGCGCATTATATGCACCGCGCTGGCCTTTTTCCATAGGGCAAAATCGAGCGGATGCCGCTTCCCCTCCTGCCCGTCCAGTACCCGAGTGTTAGCCACCATATCCTCTGGCCTCCGACCACTGAGGATACCGTATTGGTGCGCTTTATCGTAGTGCTCTATGTCAAAGTAGACGTTACCATCCACCACGTAGGCATAGCCAGCATCCAGTATTTTCTGAATCAGCCCAATCTGCTCTATAATGTGCCCAGAGGCGAGGGGTTCTATAGAGGGCGACAGCGTATTGAGAGCCCGCATCGCCTCATGGTAACGCTCGGTGTAGCGGTGGGCGAGCTCCATTGGCTCTAGCTGTTCCAGGCGTGCGCGCTTGGCTATTTTGTCCTCCCCCTCATCGGCATCGTGCTCCAGATGCCCCACGTCGGTGATATTGCGCACGTAGCGCACCTGGTAGCCAAGGGCAGAGAGCAGGCGGAATAGCACATCGAAGGTCACTGCTGGGCGTGCGTGTCCTAGGTGTGCATCGCCGTACACCGTGGGGCCGCATACATACAGCCCTACCCGTGGGGCGTGCAGGGGCGTGAATAGCTCTTTGCGTCGCGATAGGCTGTTGTAGATGTAAAGCTCTTGCGCTGGCATTGGTCAGGGAATTTGGCTGGCTTTTAACCACCGCAAAGTTACAAAAATTGCAGATAATAACGAATGAAAAGTAGTGGTGCGAGCTAATAGATGCTGGAATTTAGTTGGTTATCACGATCTTGTGGCTTTTTAGCATCGGAAGAAGGCAGCTTAACGCCAACAGTTGCCCTAGCACGTCATCCCATCAGGTGTTGAGCGTATTCCACGCCTAGCCGCCAAATAGCGATCCCCGCTATAGGCTTGCGTATGCGTCCATTTGCAGAGTTTTTTCCTCCTTCTTGGAGGCCCCCTGCGAAAGTCCCGTAAGCGTTCGGTCTTTATAGGGAGGCTTTCCTCTTTCTGTAGATAAATTGGTTTTAATCAGACGATTCCATTTCTCCAAGACCGTCACAATGCGGCATGTCGTGTCGTTTAAGTCCGTTTTGTCGCAGTCTCTCTTGTGGTTGGGTGGAGATTCTAATCGTTCCATTTCTTATCGCAGACCGTAGCGACGGGGCTCGCAGCATCGTTTATGCGAGTTTTGCAGAGGTCGTGTTGTAGTTTCTGCGCAAAGGTAGCTAGTATTTTACAACATGTCGGTTAGCCCTATTGCAGTGCTCTCAGACTTTGAAGAATCCCACAGCCTCCTTTAGGGTGTCAGCCTGGGCGCTCAGTTCCTCAGAGCTAGAGGCCATTTCCTCGGCAGAGGCGGCATTGGCCTGTACCACCACATTCAGAGCCTGCACAGCACTGTTTATCTGCTCTACGCCACCACGTTGCTCCTGGCTGGCTGCCGAGATTTCCTGTACCAGCTGGGCCGTGCGTTGCACCTCGGGCACTACTGCCGAGAGGTCGGTATTGGCATTCTCGGTGGCCTGCATGCTCTGGGCTGAGAGGCGTTGAATCTCCTCGGCGGCTGCTCTACTCCGTTCGGCGAGCTTACGTATTTCTGTGGCTACCACGCTGAACCCCCGTCCATGTTCACCGGCTCTGGCAGCCTCTACGGCGGCGTTGAGGGCGAGGATGTTCGTCTGGTTCGCGATCTCGGTAATAATGCCGATCTTCTGGGTTATAGCCTGCACAGAGGTTAGCGATTCGGCAGACACATGGCTCACCGTATTCATCTTTGCCTCCATGCTTAGAGCGATACTCCTGGTTTGCTGGGCGCTGTCAGTATTCTGGTCAATGTTGGCTGCCATTTGCTCCATGGCGCTGCTCACCTCCTCGGTGCTAGAGGCCTGGTTGCTCGAACCCTCCGATATTCTGGAGGAGGCTGCGCTAAGCTGGCGGCTGGCCTGCGCCACGTTTCCAGCCCCCTGGACTATCTCAGCTACCGAGCGCCTTATACCCTGTATCATGGTGCTTACCGCGCGTGAAAGGTCGCCGATTTCATCGCGTTGGGCTAGCAGTCCCGCGGGTATCTCCAGCCGGAAATTCCCCTGTGAGCATTGCATAAGGAGGCTAACAGCATTCCCCAATCCACGCCCGAAATATCGGGATACCACAATGGATAGGATGAAGGCCAGCAGGAGTATGGAGGAGGTATTGATGCTAAGCACGCGCGCTACCGAGGCATTGAGCAGCCCCTTGCAGTGGTACATGAGCGAGACCAGCGCATCAGACTGCTCTGTGACGATCTTGGTCTCTTGGAGGCTTTTCGCAATGAGATCGTCTACTTGCTGCGCGGTGGGGGTAAGGATGCTGAGGGTCTTCTGGAACGACTCGAGCTGGCTACGGAGCGATGGGCTTAAAGAGTTGCTGTTCAGAACACCTTTCACTCGATCCTCTATACCCGGGAGAAGGGAAGAGCGTTTTGATTGCAGAAATTGATCCCAATCCACCATAATCTTCGAGAGGGGTTCGCTCTGCTCGCCTACACCCGTCTCTAGGCTGCCTTGGAGTAGCGCGGCTTCCTGGCTATCGGCCTGCGCTATTAGGTCGACCTCCCGGCTCGAGGATGCGGAAAATTGCCCTATGTAGTCGTGGTACTGCTTGATGTGTTGCTGTAGCGATTCGCCCACCGGGCCCAGCTCCCCATCGTAGCTCGAGGCTAGGCTTAGCTCTACCAGTTTTTGGCTGTAGTAGATGCTGGAGTCTATCTCTACCAGCCCTAGGGGGAGGCGTTCGGGCAGGGAGGCGTAGTAGGAGGTGGAAATGTTGTAACGCCCGGCGTGGTAGTAGGAATCCACGAGCCATCCGTACTGGTGGAGAAGGATGAGCTTGTTGAACCTCAGGTTATTCCGCATGTTGAACATCGCCCCTATCGCCACAAGGAGGATGACGAGCCCGAAGCTCAGCCCGAGTTTAGCCCGGGTTCTAATGTCGACAATTCGCATTGCTGTATATGTTTATACCTGAATTACTCACGTAGCCTTGAGGTGTTGCGCGGCAAACCCCAGTATCTGTTAAGGGGGTAAAACCCGAGAAGTCCCAGTGGTGCCGCGACGTAGCGTTCATTGGCTAGGAAGGCGAAAATCGATACTCTTAACGTGTGTAAAAGGAATACGCATCGCGGGACAGAAATGTTACGTTGCGAGGTCTGCCGTAAGGGTACGAGAGTGTTCTCTAGTGCTGTACGGCGCACCGTATCGTTTATGTTCCTTTGCATCAGCGAATCACGTTTCTATCAATCTTCGCGCTTTGCTATTGCATTCTTGGTAGGGGCGGCGCCGAGCGTAGCGAGTGCCCGCCCTAACTAAGGATGCGAGATTCCGCCCTAACCACCGCTGCGAGTTGTCCCCCTAACGAATCGGCCCCCGACTGTAGCCAGTCGGGGGCCGATTTCGTTGCTTGCTTAGCTGTTCTTGATTTTGAAGAAGGAGGCTGCGGTGTTTAGCGCATCGGCTTGGGCGCTGAGTTCTTCCGCGCTGGTGGCCATTTGCTCGGCGGCAGCGGCATTGGCCTGCACCACGTCGTTGAGCTGTTGTATAGCGCTGTTTATCTGCTCTACTCCGCCTCGTTGCTCTTGGCTGGCCGCGGCTATCTCCTGCACCAGCTGGGCGGTGTGTTTCACCTCGGGCACCACGGCCAGGATATTGGCATTCGTGCTCTCGGTGGCGCTATCTGATGATGCCGAGAGCTGCTCGATCTCCTCGGCGGCCTCGCGGCTACGCTCGGCCAATTTCCGAATCTCGCTGGCCACCACGCTGAATCCGCGTCCGTGTTCACCCGCGCGGGCTGCCTCTACTGCGGCATTCAGGGCAAGGATGTTGGTCTGGTTGGCTATTTCTGTGATTATGCTGATTTTCTGGGTGATGGCACGTACAGAGCCTAGCGATTGGTTAGAGAGCTCGTTTACAGAATTGATCTTCCCCTCCATGCTCACCGCTATGGCACGGGTCTGCTGGGCGCTTTCGGTATTCTGGTCTATGTTGGCCGCCATTTCCTCCATGGCGCTGCTTACCTCCTCGGTGCTAGAGGCCTGCGAGCTCGTACCCTGCGAGAGGCGCTGGCTCACCTCGCTTAGCTGCTGGCTGGCTTGCGCCACGTTGGCTGTACCATTGAGGATGGTGTTTACTGACTCTGAAATCCCCCTGAGCATGGAGTCTACAGCACGGGCTAGGTTGGCGAACTCATCCTTCTGCGTAAGGAAACTTTGCGGCACGCTAAAGCTGAAATTCCCCTTGGCGAAGAGCCCGAAGTCATGGACCATCGCGTTGAGCCGTAGCAGGATGAAGCGGGCTAGCCATTGCACAATTATCAGGGAGAGCAACGCCACTATCGGGAGGAGGAGGGCTGCCCAGATGTTGATGGCCTGGTCTAGGCTTGCCGACTGGCTGTCCAGCACAGTGGTAAGCGAGTGCAGATCGGTTAGCAGCCCGGTAGCCATAGCGGTAAGCTCCGCCTCCAGGCTCTTTGTGCGCTCTATGGAGGCTACCAGCGAGGTTCCGTGCGCATTGAGTTCGTTCAGCTGGGTGAGGAGCGGGGCGGGTATGCCCTCGTGGTTCTTGAGTGCCGACATCGTTTCTACGGCATTGCGAAGATTCTGGAGGTCGTCGCTCCGGAAGTAGTCAATGCATTGGAGTTGCACTTTGCCGAACTCGCCAAGGAGGGAGTGGGAGAGGTCGGCAGTATTGTCTATTAGCCCCCAGAGGGATACGAGTACTCCAGAGAACGTCTCTAGCTTGGCGCGATTATCTAGCTCACTATCCATCAATACGTTTCGCTGCCTTCTGTATTCGGTGAGCTGGCTTTGTAGCGACTCCAGCATACCCCGCGCATCCGTCAGCTTGCGGTCTGTTACTTGCGCCTGTATGGAGGAGAGCTGCCTTAGGCTAGAGTCGAGGTAGAGTTCAGCCTGGTCGCGCTCTGCGGTTGCCAGCAAGCCGCGGAAGTTGAAGTAGTGCAGGCGAGAGGCAAGGAAGTCTGATTCTGCATGACCAGAGCTCTTCATGAGCGACTGCGCCTGCCCCGAGCGGTAGTTGAGGATGACAATGATCCCCGAACCCACGGCGAACAGGACGAGGATGAGGCCAAAGCCCAGGTAGAGCTTAGCCCTGGTGCGGAGGTTAGAGATAGACATTGACGCGAGGGTTTGAGGTGAATAGATGAAACGTAACCCGGGGTGTGGATCATCCAACCCATAGAATGAATCCATTTACCCCATTCATTCACTTTAACTAGCTCAGCTCGGATAATGTTGCAAAACCCGCCCCTCTCGGGGGGTGAATATGGGAATCTCTTCGTTTTTATGCTGGTTTCTAGGAAGATAGAAATGATATTTTTTCCGTAGAAGAGAACGGAAGGATAGCGCAACAGGTCGGTTAGATAATTCCGAAATCCGCGAGATGCCATCTTTCTGGCCGTGCGAAAATAACGTCTCCACCAATGGTGCGCCCGTATAGCTGCACCCCCTTTCCCCGTTATCTAGCCAAACAGTCTACGCCATGATTTACGGCTACATCCGGGTGAGCAGCGATCACCAGACGGTGGAGAACCAGCGGTATGAGATCAACCGATTCTGCGAGGGGAACGGGCTGGCTATCGACGGGTGGATAGAGGAGACGATAAGCGGTACCACCACCTACCGCAAACGTGCGCTGGGACGCCTGCTGCAGCGCGTGGGGCGTGACGATCTCATCATCTGCGCAGAACTCTCACGCCTAGGGCGTAGCCTCTTCATGATCATGGAGATCCTCAATCTATGCCTGAGCCGAGAATGCAGGGTTTGGACTATAAAGGACAACTACCGGCTAGGCGACGATATCCAGAGCAAGGTGCTCGCATTCGCTTTCGGCCTTAGCGCCGAGATAGAGCGTAACCTCATAAGCCAACGCACCAAGGAGGCACTAGCGCGCAAGCGGGCCGAGGGCATAGTGCTGGGCCGTCCCAAAGGGCGACGCACTGCCCCAGAGAAGCACAAGCTCCACCGCCAAGAGGCTAAGATTCGCCAACTCCTCGCGGAAGGCGTATCCCAGCGCGAGATTGCCCGTCGGGTGAAGGTGGACCGCGGAACCGTGGGGCGCTTTATCCGAGACAGGGGGCTGAAAGGAAAACCCGATACGCCATAAGTGACTATACGGGCGGTTTCCGGCGGCCAAAGATTGTCTATCCCAACATGACCAAATTTCTTCCCTTCGTCTACGATGAGCAGGGCTACTACACCAACCAGAAGTGCTTCATCATCACGGGGATACAGCTCGGCTACCTCACGGCTTTCCTCAACTCCTCGCTCTTCAAGTACTGCTTCACCGATAGCTTCCCCGAGCTACAGGGAAGAACACGGGAGCTGAGCAAGGTCTTTTTCGATAACATCCCTGTAAAACCAGTGAACGAGGAGGATGAGGTGCGATACCTTGCTGCTGTAAAAGGCATACAGCAGACCTATACCCGCGAGCGGGCTGAGGCTATCGACCAAATGATCTTTGCACACTACGGCCTTACACCAGAAGAGATTGCGAGCATTGGCTATATTGAGATCCGATGAGGGATATGGCGGCTATGTGCTTTAGTAGCGACGTGGCGTGCCGCGTCGCGGGCGCAGCGCGCCCTTATGGGCATCGCAGCATTTCAAGCCCCACCTATGTACGCCTCGATATACGCGATTTCCTCGGCATCCAACCCATAGAGTGCGTAGCAAGCTGCCTCTAGTTGCCGAGGGGCTTCATTTTCGTCCGCGACGCGGCACGCCACGTCGCTACAAACACCTGCAAGCCTGTTGAAGAGTTCGTCGAAGGAATCATCACGGGGCGGAGGAATCAATAATGGCTCTACTGCCTGCACGCTCACGAGGAGATCCCCCGTTCCTGTGGTGGGAGTGCTTTGCAGGAGGTAGCGCCCCATCTTGGAGTTGAGTAGGCAGCAGAGGTACTTAAGATGGTTGCCCACCGCAATACAGGTGCTGTCGAGGCTCAGCATTCCGCGCTCATCGTAGCAAAATCGGAGTATAGAGCCTACGCGTTTCCATATCATCTTTGGCCGCCGGAAACCGCCCGTATACTCAGCCCCGTACCGCTGTAGGGCGTACCATTCGTAGCGTCGTCCCACCTCCTCCTTATTCCTTGCGCGTAGCCCCTCCTCGTGCTGCTGGAGGTAGGCGTAGAGCGCAGGGTACTGCGCGGCAAAGGCACCCTCGGCAGCCTGTAGGAGATCAGGGCGATGCGCCTCCCTACCCAGGGCATCCACCACCGTCCATTCCTTTTCGGGCAGGGGGAAGTGCCAGCTGATGTAGACCAGCCACAGGCCCGCCCATTTGGCCTGATACCTTCCCACGTCGCGCCCTCGGAGTACTGGCCGTATCAATTCCCCTGTTCGTGCGCGTTCGGCCTCGTCCCGGCAGTTGGCCAGGATCTCATCGCGCTTGGCGGTGGTGATGACGAAGGCCTCATTGTACCCCGTCTTTATCCCGTAGTTGATCTGGATATCCCAGTCTCGTAGCGGCACGCCTACCGCCTCCACCTTGGCCTTGATACGCTGGGCTATAGGGTCGAGTACCACCCAGGGAGCCTCGGTGAAGCTACAGGCCACCGAGTGGGTCGCCATCCATTCGCTAAGATCTCCGTTTGAGGGCAATTCTGCTTTGCTGTAGATGGCGCTACGGGTTTGGCCGCGGTATTCCCCCTTGCAGAAGAGGAGGATGTTGGTGTCCACGGTGGCGCTGCCAAAGATCTTAGCCCCTGCGAAGTCTACCAGAAGCAGCGGGTTCGTCTTGCTGTATAGGAACTTCCGCAGAGCCTGTCCGTAGGCGGCACGCATCCACTTATTGGAGGTGATGTAGCAGAGGTACCCGCCCTCCTTGAGCAGTTGCCAACCCAGCTCGTAGAAGAGGCAGTAGATGTCGCCATTGCCGTCATGGGTGGTGTAGCCCTGGTGCTGTAGCGCCTCTTTGGGCCGTGGGGGTAGGCTCTGCAGGTGGATGTAGGGGGGATTGCCGAGCACGAGGTCAAATCCGGTGAAGTTGCCCTCGCCATCCAGTAGCTCGGGGTATTCTATCCGCCACTCCATCGCGGCACGGTAGGCGAGTCCCTCGCGGAGTTCCCTGAGCTCGGCCTCTATTTTGCCAATCTCCTTCTGCAGCTTGGCGATCTGCCGCTCGTGGGTTTTCTGTTCCCGCTTGGTTGGGGGGAATAGCTGCGTAGAGAGTTGCTCGAGTTCGGTGCGCTTTTTGCTTAGCTGGGCTAGGCGGGGATCGTGGCGGTCGATTTCACTCCTGAGCTGCCCTTTTATCTCCCTTATGAGCTTGCGCAGGTCTTCTTTCTCGTCTTTAGAGGTGGCGTGCTTGTACTTAGCCACGGCATCGCGGTAGCGCTCAAGGTCTATGCGGGCTTCGCGTAGTATCCGCTGTAGGCTGCTACCCAAGGCTATACGGTGTAGCAGCGAATTGCCCTGCTTGATGTTGATGTCGATATTGGGGAGGGTTTCTAGCTGGCTGTAGCCGCTCTCACGGGTGTAGTAGGCATTTTTCAGCAGCTCAATCCAGAGGCGTAGACGACAGATTTTGACCGCATTGGGGTTGATATCCACCCCGAATAGGCAGCCCTCTATTATGCGCCGCTTCTCGCAGAATAGGGTCTCCTGCAGCCGCTGGCTCTCGGGGTTGGCAGGGTTGTAGGCGAAGGGATTCCCGTTGCCGTCTAGCACCACCAGCTCATCGTTCTCTATGGAGAGCGTACAGCTGAAGGGGCTTATACGCCGCCCATTGCTATCGGCCAGCACCCCGAGGTCGAACTTGATCCGCACCAGCTCATTGAGCGCCGAGACCAGGAAGTGCCCAGAGCCCACGGCGGGGTCGCAGATATGGAGGCTGTTGATTATGGCGTTGGCCTCCTCTATTCGGGCTGCCGAGTCCGTGCCCTCCCCTAGCCGGTTGTAGAGGTCGGTGAGCGTGCCGCACTGCCAGCCGTAGTGCTTGTTGAACGCCTGCACCACGGTGGCACCTATCGCTTCGCGGCACATGAACATGGTGATGTAGCCCGGGGTGAAGACCGCCCCGTCGCGGTGGCCGTTGATCTTCTCGAATATCAGCCCCAGCACCGAGGCGCTAATGAGGGTCTTACCTTGGCTTTCGGTGGGTAGGCTGCCGTCGTTCGCGAAGTTGTAGGAGTCGAGGAAGGCGAATAGGTAGTGGAGGGTTGGGAGGTTCTCGCTGGGCAGGTGATGCCCCTTGCCACGTAGCACGCTGCGGAGGAGTACGGGCAGCTCGGCACTCTGCGAGAGGCTGTTGATCTTTAGGGTCCACCGCTCTAGGTCAGTGATCTCGAAGAGCGAGCTGTTGAGGTACGGGATGCGTGCAAAACTCTGCGCAAACGTTCCCTCTCTTTGCTCTAGTTTGAGTGCTAGTACGCTGAAAAATAGCGAATTGAGCTCCCCAAAATTACGAATCCTTGTTGAGGTTAGAAATCGGTAGTCGGCCTCGCCCCCGTGGTAGCGGAGCAGCTGCGCCTCCAGGAGCTTGAGGAAGAGGATACGGTCGATCCAGGTGATGCAGAGCTCCAGCGCAATGTTGAAGAGCTGTTCGTCTGGGCTGTTCCCGTACACCTCGGTGTCGTCCAGATTCCGGAGGCAGTCGCCCTCCACAAGGCGGCAGATGGTGTTCTCGAGCAGCGAGCCGCTGTTACGTTTGGCGGGGGCCTTACGCACTATAACTGTACGGTCGCTGTCCTTGCGCTCCTCAATGCCGATGATGTGCAGAAGCTCATGGTAGAACTCCTGGTCGAGCGTGTTGCTGTCTCGGTGGTACGCGAGCTTGAGGAGGTGGGTGGGGCTTAGTAGCCGGTAGAGGTCGCGTAGCCGGGCTTGAGATGCCGGGCTGGCAGACGTGAGGTCGCCCTGGTAGTCGCGCAGGTTTACGTATGTGTAATCGAGCTCAGCCTCAGTGGCCCCGATGCACGGGTGGGCTATTTCACGGTAGAAGAACTCGGTCTTGCTGTCCACCTTTCGCTTGGCGCTGAATGCCTCGAACTCCTCCACCAGCTCGCGGTTCGTGTAGAACTTTCGTTCGAACTCCTGCGCGTCGAATATGAAGAACTCCAGCGCATTGGTCACCACCAGGTACTTGAGATCGGTGTTGCCATTGGCCACCCGTTCCCGTAGGTAGTAGAGGAGCAGCTCGTGGAGTGCTTTACGGTTGAGGATGCCGGGGGTGGGCATCTCGTCTCGGTTGGCGAGGCTCTTCACTTCCACTATGAGACCGATGCGCGCATTCCTGCCCTTGCCTAACCGTACCGCGAGGTCGATATCCCCATCGGCCACCCCAATGCGGTATGGGGAGTAGAAGGTATCGCGCAGGAAGTCGCGCAGGTGCATCTTCAGCTCCTCCTCGCGCTGCCCCTCATTGGCGCACTCCAGCAATCCGCGCAGAGCCTGGGTAAAGCGGTGGAGATCCCCATCCCCTACTGCTGCCTGCCGATAGCTGCTGCTGAGCGCTTGACGTGGAGAGAGCTGGCCCATGGTGGTTAAGAATGGAAAGTGTCCGCTGCCTTTGTAGCGACGTGGCGTGCCGCGTCGCGATAAGAGCGGCACCGTATTGCGGTAAAGAGTCGCCCCGCCGGTTAAGCGCGTTTTGCCCTTCCGGCGCCCTCCTCCCCTATGCTGAAGAAGGCCACCGCCTGGGTTAGCTCTTTTGCCTGCGCATTGAGCTCTGTGGCGTTCTGGGCCATCTGCTGGGCAACCTCGGCATTGGTCTGTACCACCTCGTTGAGCTGCTGTATGGCGCTATTGATCTGGGCCACCCCCGAGCGCTGCTCTTGGCTGGCTAGGGCTATCTCTTGCACCAGCCGTGCGGTTCGCTGCACCTCGGGCACCACGCTGGAGAGGTCGGCGTTGGTATTCTGCGTGGCCTCCATGCTCGAGCCTGAGAGCTTTTGGATCTCTTCGGCCGCCTCCCTGCTGCGCTCTGCCAGCTTACGAATCTCAGCGGCCACCACGCTGAAGCCGCGCCCATGCTCACCGGCGCGTGCGGCCTCTACGGCAGCATTCAGCGCGAGGATGTTGGTCTGCCCCGCTATCTCGGTTATTATGCCGATCTTATGGGTTATGGCCTCTACCGATTCGAGCGATTCGCTGGCGCGCGAGGTTACCGCATTCATCTTCTCCTCCATGCTATCGGCTATAGATCTGGTTTCCTGCGCGCTATCGGAATTGTGGTCGATGTTGGCCGCCATCTGCTCCATGGCGCTGCTTACCTCCTCGGTGCTGGCCGCCTGTGTGCCCGTCCCCTCGCGTAGCTGGGCCGACACGGTGCTGAGATCCTGGCTGGCTGCCCCCAGGTGCTGCGCGCTGGCCAGAATACGGCGTACGGAATTCCCCACGGCCACGAGCATGGTGTTGATGCTCCGGGCGAGGGAGCCGAATTCGTCGCGCTGCGCGAGTAGGCGTGCCGGGAGCTGGAGGTTGAACTGCCCCGAGGCGAGCCTGTCCATGTTGTCCTCAAAGCCCTTGATCGTTCTCCCAAGGTAGCGCGATACGATGAATGCCAAGATGAAGCCGAGGCCCAACACGAGCAGGAAGGTGGAGAGGATGATGAGGTTTATGCGGGTTCGCAGCACCTCGCAGGTGCGTTCTAGTATGTCCCGTATCAGGTCGTTCTGCGTTTGGATGCCCTGGGCAAGCTCCACGGCCTTTTTCTGCAGCTCTTTAATGCGCTGAGCCACAGGCACGAGTGTGGCTATGGTGCTGCGGAACTCCTCTACCTGGGAGCGAATCTCCTGGTCTGGCGCCATTTGCAGGATGCTCTCCACATCGCGCTGCACCGGGCCGAGGTAGTCGTAATCGAGGGTTTCCAGGTAGCTATTTATGCTGGATATCAGGCTGCTGAACATGGGGGCGTACATCCCGATGGAGGTAGAGAAGCAGTAGTCTGTAATATCCTCTACCTGCGGCTTCAGCTGGTTGCGCAGCTCCACCTCGTGGTTCACCAGCCCAATGTACTCATCGGCGAGTTTTTTGTACTCCATCAGGAGCCCCTCTAGCTGGGTGTTCGCGCCCTGCCAGGCTGCTTCCATGCTGTACTTGGGGCTAATCTCATTGAACTGTCGGATGTTAGATAGGCTGGAGTCCAAGTAGGCGAGAGCCTTGGGGGCCTGGTCTGCGTGGGTGGCGAAGTAGAAATCCATCAGCGCATGGCGGGTGGAGATGAAGTACGAGTCGGTCTTCCAACCGTAGCGTAGCAGGCCCGTTATTCCGTAGTAGTAGTAGGTGCCCTTGAGCGATACGTACAGTATGCCCATAATGAGGGCCATAACGATGCCGAAGCTGAGGAAGAGCTTGGTACGCGTCTTGAGGTTGGAGATTTTCATGGTATGCCGACTATTGCGTGTTGTTGATAGGTAAGCTGTTGCGCCCATCCTCGTGGGCTTTCGTTAGAGTGTGTTCTTCTTTCTGGAGCGCGAGTAGAAGATTTTGGAGGAAGAGAACGAATAGAAATTCAACGGATTGCAGACCCACCCCCTCCGTACAGTCCCGTTCATTCGCCTCTCCCCCTTCTGCCCAATTCCCAGAAATTAACAGACAAAAGTACGAAAAATTTATGGCGAATTGGCAAGATTTGATGAAACGGATTGGCTAGGCGGTAAAGGTAGCGATTCGCTATGGGGATGGAAGGGTAACAGCGCGAAAGGCATCGGAACGATGGGGGCGTGCCTCCTGCAATGGACGTAAACCGTGGTTGGCAACGCTGGGGGGGATGGTCCTAAGCGCGTCGCGGTGCCACGACATCCCAGCGGTCTGAATCGTATTTTTTCTACACCCTCTTTTGCCCTGCTTGGGCGGTACTTCCTCAACACCTGCGCCGTACCAACGCCGTACCAACTCTAGTGTATCTTCGGATTTCGTTATGAAATCCGAGGATGAAGCGGCGCAGGTACGGCGATGGTACGGCGATGGTACGGCGAAGGTGCGGTCATATGGTGTTTGCGAAAGTTCGCGCTCCTGCTGGGCGGTTGCCCCTCCATAGTCCCGCAGATTCAGGTCTGGAAAATCGGCAGAGGGGCGGGGAAGCCGAACAGGGACTGACGGGGGCCTGGCGAACAGCCTCCTCGCGCAGCTTGCCGGGCTTACGGGGCGATACTCCGCGTGCTCGTTGGTGTTCTAGTAAAACAAAATTCCTATCTTTGCGCCGACTTCCATATCGCAACGATAATCAACCATTAGGCTATGAGTCAAGAGCTTTTCGCTACGCGCCACCTTGGCATTCGTCCAGAGGATCTGCCGGCCATGCTGAAGGCCGTAGGGGTTCAGTCGCTCGATGAATTGATAGAGCAGGTAGTACCGCACGATATTCGTCTTCCCAAACGCCTCGCGCTCCCCGAGCCCGTTACCGAATGGCAGTACCTGGAGGAGGTTCGCTCTAAGGCTTTGCGGAACAAGGTGTACCGCTCTCTCATCGGGCGTGGGTACTACGGTACTTGCCTGCCGCCAGTCATCCAGCGAAATGTGTTCGAGAACCCCACGTGGTACACATCATACACGCCCTACCAGGCCGAGATAAGCCAGGGGAGACTGGAGGCGCTGCTGAATTTCCAGACCATGGTGGTGAGCCTCACGGGCATGGAGATTGCCAATGCCTCGCTGCTCGATGAGGGTACGGCGGCTGCCGAGGCGATGATCATGTCATACGGGCTACGGAGCCGGCAGGCGGTAAAGGAGGGGCGAAACCTCTTTGTGGTGGATACCGAAGTATTCACTCAGACCTACGATGTGCTTGTAACCCGCTCTGCACCACTTGGTATAGAGCTGCTACAGACGGATTTAGATAGCTACCAGTTCACGGGGAAGGAGTTCGGGCTGCTGGTGCAGTACCCCGATGCCATGGGGAAAGTGCGGAACTTCAAAGGACTGACTGAGCGGGCGCATGCTGCCGAGGTGCTGGTAACGGTGGCTGCCGATATCCTGTCGCTAGCCCTGCTCGTGCCCCCGGGCGAGTGGGGGGCCGACATCGCGGTGGGGTCTACCCAGCGGTTCGGCATTCCCATGGGCTGTGGAGGCCCGCACGCTGCCTACTTCGCCACCCGCGATAAGTTCAAGCGTTCTATGCCCGGGCGTATCATCGGAGTCTCGGTAGATAGGCACGGCAACCCTGCGCTCCGCATGGCGCTCCAGACCCGAGAGCAGCATATAAAACGCGAGAAGGCCACCAGCAATATCTGCACGGCGCAGGCGCTGCTGGCCACCATGGCGGGCTTTTTCGCCGTGTACCACGGGCCAGAGGGCATACGGCGCATCGCGGAGAACGCCCATAGGGCGGCACTGCTGGCGCACCACGCGCTGCAGAAGGCGGGTTACAAGCTGGCGGAGGGCCCATTTTTCGACACTATCTTGGTGGATTCGCGTGGGGAGGCTGTGATCAAGCTCCGCAAGCTGGCAGAGGATGCGCACTTCAATTTCCACCATAGCCTGAAAGGTATCGGATTATCGTTCGATGAGCTGACCACAGATGACGAGGTGGAGTGGGTTGTAGAGCTCTTTTGCCAGGCCCAGGGGAAGCGTGCCGTACCACTCCCAGCAGAGGTGGAGGAGTGCATACCCCCCGAGCTACGGCGCACCAGCCCAATCCTCACCGAGAAGGTCTTCAACTCCTACCGCTCCGAAACCGAGATGATGCGCTACATCTACAAGCTGGAGCAGCGAGACATTGCCCTGAACCATAGCATGATCCCGCTGGGTAGCTGCACCATGAAGCTGAACTCGGCGGCCTCTATGATCCCGCTGAGTTGGCCCGAATTCGGGAATATCCACCCCTTTGCGCCTGCCTACCAGATGGTGGGGACGCGTGAGATCCTCCAGGAGACCGAGGATTTCCTAGCCGAGATCACAGGATTTGCCAAAACCTCACTACAGCCGAACTCTGGGGCGGCGGGCGAGTACGCAGGGCTACTGGTGATACGGGCCTACCATATAGCCAATGGGCAGAGGCAGAGGACCACGGTGCTTATTCCTGCCTCGGCGCATGGTACTAACCCCGCGAGTGCCGTAATGGCTGGCGCCACCATAGTAACGGTAGATTGCGATACCAAGGGCAATATTGACATAGAGGATCTCCGTAGGAAGGCAGAGGAGCATAGGGATACGCTGGGCGCTTTCATGGTAACCTATCCCTCCACCCACGGGATATTCGAGAGCCGGATACGGGAGATGGTAGACATCATCCACAGGTGCGGCGGGCAGGTCTACATGGATGGCGCGAATATGAATGCCCAGGTGGGGCTTACCAGCCCGGGCTACATAGGGGCCGATGTTTGCCACCTGAATCTGCACAAGACCTTTGCCATACCGCACGGGGGCGGGGGGCCAGGCGTGGGCGCTATCTGCGTGGCAGAGCATCTGGTGAAGTTCCTACCCGGGCATAGCGTGGTCTACATGGGGTATCACCCCGAGGCTATCCATGCGGTATCGTCGGCGCCCTGGGGCAGCGCATTCGTGGTGCCTATCACCTACGCCTACATCAGGATGATGGGGCCTGAGGGGCTAACCCATGCCTCACAGTACGCCATACTCGCAGCAAACTACCTGGCGGCTAAGCTAAAGGATAGCTACGGGGTGGTCTACAGCGGTGAAACCGGGCGGGTAGGCCATGAGGTGATAGTGGATTGCCGAAACTGCAAGGCCGACTACGACGTGGAGTCTGCCGACATTGCCCGCCGGTTGATGGATTACGGATTCCATGCTCCAACCCTCTCGTTCCCAGTGCACGAGACCCTCATGGTAGAGCCCACAGAGAGCGAATCGAAAGCGGAACTCGACCGTTTCTGCGAGGCGCTGGAGGCCATACGTGCTGAGATGGAGGCCATAAAGCAGGGCAATGCCGATAGGGAGGACAACGTGCTGAAGAACGCCCCCCACACTGCACCCGAGCTGGTGGCCAACGAGTGGAAACACCCCTACACCCGCGAGCAGGCAGCCTACCCGCTGGAGTGGATAAGGGAATGCAAATTCTGGCCATACGTGAGCCGGATAGATGCGGGCTACGGAGACCGTAATCTGGTGTGCACCTGCGGCTAGAGGCAGAAACCTTACTGCGTAACGTCTGCGTGCGTTAGAAGGCTCTTGGCAACGGGGGCTACAGAGGAGATGCTGCGTAAAGGGTAGGCGTGTAGGGGCGAACCTCAAAGTTCATATAGGGAGGGAGAATTTCCAGATTCTAGCATGCTGTGGAAAAAGCGGGGAATAGCATCGTTCCCTCGGGCTCTTTGGGATCTTGGTAGGGGCGGTGCCGAGCGTAGCGAGTGCCCGCCCGCCCCACCCGCCCCCTCCTTGTGAATGTTGAGACCTCTGCATAGGTTTCGTATGGGTTTATGGGGGCTTTCCCCTTCTTGCGGGTAAATAGGTTTTAATCAGGCGATACAGTTTACCGAAGACCGTAGCGATGCGGCGTGCAGCGTCGTTTATGTGGGTTTTGCGGAGCGGCGAGTAGCATCTCGCGTAGAATTAAAAACCGTTTCGGAATTGAGAAATCATCAGGATCTCCAGCGTTTATTGCTCTCTATAGACGGGAGGGGTTACCCCGCCTACAGGGAGCTGAAGGGAGAGTATGACTTTGGGGAGTACACCCTTTCGGTAGATCATGTGCAGGCCGACCCGTTCGCCCCGCCATCCAAGGTTCGGGTTATTATGGGGCGAAGGGAAGCGGGTATTCCTGCCGAGCTGCTGGATTCTAAGGCGAAAGTCATTGCGGTATCTGACTTCCTGACCAGGGCCTTCTGGAAGGAGTGCCGTAGGTTCAGCAGGGATGTGGGCGGCACGGGTTCGAGCGGCGTTATCGTTATCGATAGGTGCGGGCAAGAGATGCTCGAGCGGACCTCGGTGCTGATAAAGGAGCATCACCTAGAGGCGAGGTTTGAGGTGGGCTTGCCAGCCGCTGGGCGAAGGGTGCTAGGGCGGGCAGCCGACCAGATTTTCCGGCAGATGATCCCGCAAATAGTGGACAGGGCTTTGCTGTACAGCAATATAGACCAAGGGGCTCTGAAGCGGCAGATAGCCCTTATGCTCGACCAAGAGTACGTGAGGGCTGAATTGGTGAGGCGAAACCTGGTGGCCTTTGTGGCCAATGGAGCCATCCTGCCTAGGGAGAGCGGCGTGTCTGATAGGCCTTTGCAGGGCGGAATTCCATTCCAGAGCCCCCAGAGCCTAGAGGTTGCCCTAGAGCTACCCAGTGGGCAGCGCATCGAGGGAATGGGGATTGAGAAGGGGGTTACGTTGATTGTGGGTGGTGGCTACCACGGCAAATCGACCCTGCTGAATGCCCTGGAGCGCGGGGTGTATAACCATATCCCGGGCGATGGGCGCGAGATGGTGATTACCAGCAACGATGCGGTGAAGATACGTGCCGAGGATGGACGAAGCATAGAGAGGGTGAATATCAGCCCGTTCATCAACAATCTCCCGGGCAATAAGGATACCCATCACTTCACCACCGAGAACGCCAGCGGCAGCACATCGCAGGCTGCCAATGTGATAGAGGCTCTGGAGGCGGGCACCTCGCTGCTGCTGATAGATGAGGATACCTCGGCTACCAACTTCATGATTCGCGATCAGCGGATGCAGCGGTTGATAGCCAGGGAGAAGGAACCTATCACGCCTTTCATAGACAAGGTGCGCCCGCTCTACGACGAGCTGGGTACCTCTACCATCCTCATAGTGGGCGGCTCGGGCGACTACTTCGACGTGGCCGATAGGGTGATAATGTTGGATGAATACGTGCCCCGGGATGTAACGGAAGAGGCAAAACGGATAGCGGCCAGCGATGCGCACACCCGGGAACGGCAACCCGAGGGGTTCGGCGAGAGAACCGCCCGTATCCCGTTGGCAAGCTCGTTCCCTGCATCGGGACGTGACGATCGGCTCAGGGCAAAGGGGCTGTATACCATACTGTACGGGCATGAGGGCATTGACCTCTCCTGCCTAGAGCAACTGGTGGATGCTAACCAGACGAACTGCATCGCCGTAATGCTCGACTTCCTCAGGCGACGGGTGCTAGACGAGAGGCTCTCCATATCGCAGGCGGCCGAGAGCCTCTACCTACACATTGCGCAACACGGGTTAGATTCCATCTCGCCCTACACTGGCCACCCTGGCAATATGACCCTGCCGAGGAAACAGGAATTCTGCGCCGCCCTCAATCGGTATAGGGGGCTTAGGGTGAAGTAGGAGGCAAATGGGCGGTTTTATATTCTCTCGTTGACTTGTACACAGGTGTAAAATTTATTTATTGATTATCAGTAATGTAGTGTGTATAAAATAAAAAAGTAGAAAAATTTGGTGGTTTGCATTTATATTCCGTACTTTACAATTGAAAGGGGGTGGTGGAACGCCCTCTAACGGTAGGATTGCGATTTTTAGAGTCGGCAGATGGAGTGGTACAGCGCACCATCTGTTTTTATTGTAATGAATACGTGATATGAAGAAGGTGTTACGAGCTTTTTTCCCTTTTGCAATAGTATTATTCTCCTCGGTAGCCATTTATGCTCAGATAAGGGTAGAGGGGCTAAAGAACACCCCCAGTGAGCCAGTATCGTGGAAAGTCCTGGATAATGCGAAGTACAGGATTTTTTACCAGATGCGCTACACGCCAGATTCTGCGGCTGCCGATGTCAAGTACACCGGGCAAACGGTACTTTTAGTAGGTGGGCGGTACAGCGAATTTTTAGACTATAATAAGCTGCGAAGCGATTCTATAGAAAATGCCATGGCAAAGTCTGGCGTCGGCTCGCAAGACATCATGAATAGGATCTTGCCCATCAGTCGGAACATCGCGTTTTCACCAGTAGTAATGAGGAATTACCCTACCAAGGGGGTTTACACATTTCAGCAAAAGGTGGGCTTAGGAGGTTTGTATCGGTACGAGGATAAGGGGATTAAGGTCCAATGGAATCTGGAGGATGGGGAGCGAACCATAGAGGGCTACCAGTGCAAGAAGGCTACCTGCACGCATAGGGGGCGTAGCTATGTGGCCTGGTATGCCCCCGCCCTGGCGATGGGCGATGGCCCATACGTATTCGGCGGCCTGCCCGGGCTCATACTGGAGCTCTACGACACCCGTGACCACTACCATTTCACTATGAATGGGCTGCAAAAGGTGGAGGGGAATGATCCGCTATACCTGTAGGATAAGAATGTGGAGAATACCACCCGAGATGAGGTGCGTAAGATGCTCGTGAACATGGTGAGTAACCCAGGTGCAATCCTGCAGACACTCAAAGCGCAGGGAATCACATATACCCCATCACCAGAAGCGCAAAAGAGGATGAGCAAGCCACGCCCGTTTAATCCAATAGAGCTGGAGTAGGCCGAATATCGAAGAGGCAACGGATATCGCAGCGTTAGATTATTTTACGGCTACCGAAGGGTGTAGTGAAAGGGCGAGCTGCATCGTACACGCCGCTTTCAACATTCTCCTCGTGAGACCTCTGCAAAAGTCCCGTAAGGGTTCAATCTTTTATAGGAGGGCTTTCCTCTTCTTGCAAGTAAATAGTTTTTTTATCAATCACTTCCATTTTTCGAAGACAGTAGCGACGCGGCGTGCCGCGTCGTCTATGTGATTTTTGCAGAAGTCTCCTCTTATCTAAATCCCCCATGTTTCACCGCTTTACCATACTCGCCCTTGGCCTTTTGGCTTGGGGCGTTTTTTTGTGCGCAAGCCCAACCTACCCAGTCTGTCTACAAGGGGCATATCGTTTCTGCTGAGGACGGCAAGGGGGTAGACAATGCTATCCTCCAGTTTTTGGATGCTGGCGGGAAGATGGTGGGTTTCACCTTCTCTGGTAGTGATGGTAGCGTGTCGGTAGCCATCCCCCAGCGCGCCAGCACGGCGCTCTTCAAGCTGCTGGGGTATCAGGATCGTAGCATGCCCATAGGCGAGCTGCTAGCCCTCAAGGACGGGCGGGTAGAGCTGGTCCCCGCGAGTGTGGATATTCGGGAGGTACGGGTGTCTGCACCCCCTATCGTTCAGCGGTGCGACACCATCGCCTACAATGTGGCCAGCTTCAAGGGGCAGGAGGATCGGTACATTGCCGATGTGCTCAAGAAGCTCCCGGGGATTACGGTGGATGGTGAGGGTAAGATATCGTACCTGGGCGAGGCTATCAGCAAGCTCTACGTGGAGGGGCGCGACCTGCTGGGCGGGCAGTATGGGTTGGCCACGAACAACCTGAGTGCCGATGCGGTGGGCTCAGTGGAGGTGATGGAGCACCACCAACCCATAAGGGCGCTGCAAGGGGTGAAGTTTGCCGAGCAGGCTGCGCTCAACCTCAAGCTGAAGAAGGGTTACACCATACGTCCCTTCGGCGAGGTGCGGGCTGGGGTGGGCGGTACACCGCTCCTCTACTCCGGTAGCGCATTCATGGGGCTTTTCCATCCGAGGGCGCAGGCTGTGGTCAACCTCAAGGGTGGGAATACGTGCCACTACATCCTGGGGGAGATGGGCGACAGGCTCTTCGGGTTCGGCTGGTTCTTTGAACCGCTACCCAGCGACATGATATCGGCGCCAGCACCTCGTAGCGTGCCATTGCCGCAGGAACGGCATCTGTTCAACAGAACCTACCTCGGGAGTGCTAGCACCCTGGTACCCTTGTCGAAATTCGGTGAGCTGAAGGTGAGCATTGCGCACGGGAATGATGCCACCGAGCAGAACTACAGTCTACTCCAGCATCTCGCCACGGGTGGTGATACGTTGAACATTCTAGAGCAATCTCGCCTTACACGGAGAACGGGGAGCAGCCGCGTGTCTGCCGCCTACGAGCTCAATTCTACCAACGCCTACCTGCAGAATGAGGCGGTCTACTCACAGCAGAAGGTAAACACCCGCTCTGCCCTGATGCCTGTTGATTATACGCTGTCCAACGCTAGCAAGCTCTACTACGTGCAGAATGGGCTGCAGGGGCTGCTGAAGTTTGAGGGAGGTAAGACGCTGGAGGTGAAGTCATTCCTTCGGTACGCAGAGAATGCCGAGGGGGTCGATGGGTTTATAGCTGCTACCCAACGTAATACTCTAGCCGAAAAGTTCAGCACCCGCACCCTTGTGACGAAGAATAGGGTGGGGGGATCATTCAGCCTGTTTGGGCAACGGGTATACCTAGAGCTGTACTGCAATTACAAGTGGAAGACGCTTGCAAATAGTGTGGATATTCTGAACCCTAACACCACGGGCCTGCTCTTTGCCCCAGCCCAGCAGGTTCGCATGGAGCATCTACAGGTGGGGCTCTCGCCCGATTACCAGGTGCAGGCCACCGATAGGATTCACCTTCTGCGACTTCGCGGGCAGCTACCAGTTCAAGCGGCTGGAGTTCAGCGTGGCAGTGAACAATATCTTCAACACCACCCTCTTCACCCTCAAGACCCTCTCGGCGGCCAACTCCTACGAACAGCAAATCCCGCTGCGTGGGCGGGAATTCCTCGTGTCGCTGAAGGTTAAATTCTAGCGGTAAGGGGAGTGGGCGTATTCGCCGTGCCTCTATATCCGCCCCGTCTCCTCCAGGATTGCCGATTTCGCTTGGCTCTCGGCCTTGTAGCGTCCGAATACGTACTGGACTGAGAGGCTTACGAGGCGAGAATCTGCATTGGTGGCCATGCGGATTTGGGAGTACTCCATGTTCTCCACCCAATTGTTGAATCTCGACGTATTGAAAATATCAGACACCGAAAGGCTGATTTTAAGCCGATTTCGTAGGAGATCCTGTGAAAGGTAGGCGGATAGATTGAACGAGGGGCGGTGGTTGGCAAAATTCTCCCGCATTGCGCTCCTATATATTGCGGTTAGCATAAGGGTAGAATTTTTCCAGAGTGGAGATTCAACGGTAGCCTTCATGTGTACGCCAATATCCTTGAATGTGGCGTAGGTCTTCTGGCGGTACTCCATGTGGGTTGAGTGGAGTACCAATGAGGCATTTCCCCTCACCTGCCAGATCGTGTAGCTATACGCCATATAGGCCTGTAAACTATGGGCGTAAGGGATATTGGCGTAGGTAAAACGGATTCTCTGCGCACCGCCCTTCTCCTCTAGCAGCGAGAGTTGCACCCTTCTATTACGCTGGAATTCGTAGCTCAAGGCGCCTACGAATCCTCCTCGCTGTACCAGGAGGGAGAGGATATCCGCTAGGGTGGACTTCAGCAGGGGATTTCCCACCATGTACGAGAGAGGATCTATGTATACCGTTTTCGCTATCAGCTGGCTGTACGTTGGCCTGTAGATACGACGAGAGTAGGATAGGTTCAGGTTTACCTTGGCTAGGCGAAGCCCAACCGATAGGTGGGGAAATAGATTCTTGTAGGTTGTGTCTAGCGTTGTACGACTACCGTTTCCAGTCCTTGCGTGTTCTTGCTCAAAGCGTAACCCCGCGGAAATGGAGAGCGGAGCAATGGATTTGCCGAGGCTCAGGTAGGCGGCATTGGAGAACGTTAATTCGCTTTTCGCTTGATTTTAAGCAGAAAAGCTGCTAACTTTGCCCCGCTATCCAAATGCAGAAGAACGCTATGCTTAAAGATCTCATCTACACCTCGCGCAGCTTTCGGCGGTTTGCCCAGGAGCCGCCCGTTAGCTTGGGGCAGCTACGAGAACTCGTGGATCTCGCCCGGATGTCGCCCTCCGCGGGCAATAAACAGGCGCTGCGCTTTGCACTCATTACCGACCCTGCGCTGCGGGGGCAGGTGTTCGGCACATTGGGCTGGGCGGCCTACCTTGCCCACTGGGCAGGCCCGGCAGAGGGGGAGCGCCCCACAGGCTATATAGCTATAGTAGAGGAAGGTACGGTTCACCCGTTGGATGCGGGCATTGCGGCCCAGAGCATGATGCTGGGGGCTGTGGAGATGGGGTTGGGCGGCTGCATGATTGCCACGGTCAAGCGCAGCGAACTCTCGGGGATTCTAGGGCTTTCGGAAGGGCAAAAAATCCCACTGGTGCTAGCCCTCGGCAAACCCATCGAACGGGTAGAGTGTGTGCCCTTGCAGCCCGGGGGCGACGTGAAATACTATCGTGAGGGCGGGGTGCACTACGTGCCAAAGCGTGCCTTGGAGGAACTTATAATTCTGGAGCGGTAACCCCAGGGTAAAGGGGAATGGAAAGGGCAATTCACCCCGAATCTCCCCTTTTGGGAATACGCAGTGAGCAGAGGCTCGTTTGACCCTCAGAGCGTGTAAGAATCCTAGCATTAAGCGGTTTCCAGCAGCATTGTTCGGGCGAAATATTGCGGCAAATGGTGTTTCTTTTCCAAAATTTACCTACATTTGCGCGGTTTTTACAGGCATTCTCTTGGGCAAGATTTGATGAGTAAACAGTATTACAATGCAGAATAAAGGAGCGGTAAGGATATTTGCCATCGCGCTAGCGCTGGTGTGCTTATATCAGCTATCATTCACCTGGTTTAGCTCGCGGGTAGAGCACCGTGCGGCAGAGTATGCCAAGCGGGCCGTGGTGGGGATTACAGATCCCATCGAGCTGGAGAAGGCCCTCAAGCAGGCCGAAAACACCTACCTCGACTCCATGGCCTCCGAAACGGTCTACAACTTCTTCTGGATTCGAAAGTATAGCTATAACGACTGCAAGGAGCGGGAGATCAACCTCGGGCTCGACCTTAAGGGCGGGATGAATGTGATGCTCGAGGTCTCGGTGTACGATGTGCTCATGTCGCTCTCCAACCACAGTGCCGATGCAGCATTCTTGGAGGCGATGAACCGGGCAGCCAAGATGGCACCTAGCGAGAGCTTTGTAACCCGTTTCGGCAGGGTCTACCAAGAGATAGCCCCCCAGGGAAAGCTCGCCGCGATATTCAGCACCGTGGAGCTCCGCGATAAGATCCCCTTCAATGCCACCAACGACCAGGTGCTTTCAGTCCTTGCCGAGGAGGCCGAGGGGGCCATTGACAATTCCTATACCATCATCCGGAATCGTATCGACCGCTTTGGCGTTACCCAGCCGAACGTGCAGCGGATAGAGCGTAGCGGGCGTATCCTTGTGGAGCTCCCCGGGGTGAAGGAGCCAGAGCGGGTGCGTAAGCTCCTGCAAGGGACGGCCAGCCTAGAGTTCTGGGAAACCTACGAGAATCAGGAGGCCTACCCGTACCTTGCGCAGGCCAATGCCCGGATGCGCGAGATTCGCCAGACGGAGAATTCCGATGCCCCCCAAGCACCCGCTGCCGGTGTTGAGGATTTGCTACAGCAGTCCCAGCCTTCCAGCGAATCGGTAGCCCCAGCGCATGATGATACGGTGGCGCAGCCCGCAGAGCCTGAAGTGGATAGGCAGGCGAACCAGGGGGAGGCCGAGCATAGCGCCGCCACCGCATCGGATAGTGCAGCTACCCAGGGAGAGCCAGATTCCACCACAAACGATCTTCTTAGCGAAGTAGAGGCCAGCGGGAAGAAGGATTCTACCCAGCAGTTTGACCGCGCGGCCTTTCTGCGTGAGAATCCCCTCTTTGCGCTCCTTACGCCTTCCATGACCCAGCAGGGCGAGCTCTACCCTGGCCCTGTAGTAGGTATGGCGCATTACCGCGACACGGCGGCTATCAATGCCATTCTACACGATCCCCGCATTGCGCAGCTGTTCCCCAAAACGCTCCGCCTGCTGTGGACGGTGAAATCCCCCTCGTGGGATAAAACCCAGAGCATCTACCAGCTGGTGGCTATCAAGGTAACCAGCCGAGACGGGCAGCCCAAGCTCGACGGGGGCGCCATAGCTGGCGCACGCAGCGAATTTGGCCAAACCAGAGGTGAGGCCGAGGTCTCCATGTGGATGAATGCCGAGGGTGCTAAGGTATGGGCCCGTATGACGGCAGATAACCTCCACCGCTCCATCGCCATCGTGCTCGACGATTATGTGTACTCCTTCCCCACCGTGCAGAACGAGATTAAGGGTGGGCGTTCATCGATCACAGGGAACTTTACCATTAAGGAGGCAAAGGACCTGGTGAACGTCTTGCAGTCTGGTAAGTTGCCCGCACCCGCCCGTATCATACAGGAAGAGATTGTGGGGCCGAGCCTTGGGCAGAAAGCCATCACCTCGGGGGTGAACTCGTTCATCATCAGCCTTATCGTCATCCTGCTCTTCATGGTGATATTCTACAGCCTCCGGGCTGGCCTTATAGCCGACTTTGCCCTGCTGTGCAACCTCTTCTTCATCATGGGGATTCTGGCCTCGTACCAGGCTACGCTCACCCTGCCGGGTATCGCGGGTATCGTGCTAACCCTTGGTATGGCGGTAGATGCAAACGTGCTGATCTTTGAGCGAATCAAGGAGGAGCTAGCCAAGGGTAAGGGGCTGAATCTCTCGGTGGAAGACGGTTTTAAAAATGCCCTATCAGCCATTATTGACGGGAACGTAACCACGCTCCTCACGGGGGTTATCCTCTACATCTTCGGGTCTGGCCCTATCAAGGGTTTCGCCACCACCCTCGTTATCGGGATTTTGACCTCAATGTTCACGGCGATATTTATCAGCCGCCTGGTGATCCTCATGTTCCTGAAGCGGAACTGGAAGCTTACGTTCTCCTTCCCCTTCACCCGGGATTTCTTCAAGGGTACAAACTTTGGCTTTATTCGCAATAGGAAAGCGGCCTACATCTGCTCGGGCATCGTGGCGCTTGCCATTGTGGTATCGCTGGTGGTGCGTGGTTTTGATGCAGGTGTAGACTTTGTGGGAGGGCGAACCTACGAGGTGCAGTTCAAAGAACCCGTAGAGACCGAGAAGGTGGCAGAGCTGCTAGAAGGCGTGCTGCAGCAGAGGCCGCAGGTGAAGGTATTCGGCGAGTCGAACCAGGTGAAGATCATAACCAAGTACAAGATTCAGGACGACGATCCGAACATAGACAACGAGGTCGATTCCCTCATCTACGTAGGCCTCAAGCCGATGCTCCCAACGGGTACCACCAAAGATCAGTTCCTCACCGAGAACAAGCTCAGTAGCACTAAGGTGGGCCCGACCATTGCGCTCGATATTCGGAGAGAGGCCATAGTGGCTGTGGTGCTGGCGCTGTTGGCCATTTTCCTCTACATCCTACTCCGTTTCAAGAACTGGCGATTCAGCGCTGCTGCTGTCATCGGCCTTGCGCACAATTCGCTCATGGTTATCGGGGTCTACACGCTCCTGTGGGGTATAGTCCCATTCACCCTAGAGATCGACCAGGCTTTCATTGCGGCTATCCTCACCATTATTGGGTACTCTATCAACGATACGGTGGTGATCTTTGACCGTATTCGAGAATACATCAAGCTCTATCCTAAGCGGGAGCCAGAGGTGATATTCTCCGATGCTATCAATAGCACGCTGAGCCGTACCTTCGTCACATCGTTGAGTACCCTGGTGGTGCTGATCCCGATAGTGATATTTGGGGGCGATAGCATCCGAGGGTTCGTCTTCAGCCTCTCGGTGGGGGTAATCGTGGGGACCTACTGCTCCATATTCATAGCCGCTCCGCTGGCCTACGATATGGGCAAGAAGAAGGCGAAAGAGCTGATAGAAAAGCTCTCGCAGAAGTAAGCTGCGAATGTATCTGAATGATGGGGGAGGCGAAAGCCTCCCCTTTTTTGGCTCGAGATGCTGTAGGCGAGGGCTAGAGGGAGCGACGGATTTCTAATCGCAAGGCGGAGCGTCCCAATCGCGGGGCAGAGGAATTCTAATCGCAATACGTTGCCACCTAATCGCAAGGCAGCGGAATTCTCATCGCGGCGCGGCACTCCACGTTGCGACAAAAACCGTCCGTATCGCCAGTTGATAGGCGGCAGGAGGAGAAGGGGGGTGGTGATATATGCGCGTGGTTGAGGTGGATGGGTGTTTGTAGGGAGGCAGTTGTGGCGAATTGATTTTTTAGGGGAGTGGTGCAGGGGTGATTGCGGCGCAGTGGAATTCTCATCGCGGCGCAGTGGAATTCTCATCGCGGCGCGGCGGAATTCTCATCGTGGCGCGGCACGCCACTCCGCGACAAAAACCGTCCGCGCCGCCTGCTGAGCGGCGGCAGGTGGTGGCACAGGGGGCATAACGGTGGGCGTGGCACGTGCGTATGGATATGGCCGGCGTGGGAATCTTTGCGCAAACTGCGAAGGGCCAGCCCAGCGCCTCCCTCGTCGCTACCAGCCCAGTTGCGCATCCCATGCCCGCCCCGCATGCCGCCCATCAATGAAGACCCCACGGCCTTTGTAGCGACGTGGCGTGCCGCGTCGCGCTCCCCCAAGCCCCGCGTCGTGCTCCCAAACCTCGCATTGCGATTCGGCATACCCCATTGCGTCCCCCTTCATCGCCCAGTTGCGCATCCCATGCTCGCCCCGCATGCCGCCCATCAATGAAGACCCCACGGTCTTTGTAGCGACGTGGCGTGCCGCGTCGCGTTCCCCCAACCCCGCGACACGCTCCCCCCAAAAACGCATCGTGCACCCCAAAAATCCTGACACGCGTTCCCAAACCCCGCATGCCTCTTATTTGCCCCCTTGCCCCTACCATCTCCGTACCAACGCCGTACCATCGCCGCTGTATATTCGGATTTCAATGCGAAATCCCAAGATACAGCGGCGATGGTACGAGGATGGTACGGCGTTGGTGTAGCCCTGTTGTGAAAATGGTGGAATTTTTAAGTGTTGATTATCAGGAGATTGTACGAATTCAGGAGGATCTACGAGCGTATGCCCTCCACGGCGGCTGCCATTTTCCCCTTTCTGTGGGCGGTTTTCAGCGTTCTCCACGGTAGAAGAGGGGGTGTTGTCGGGTTCAAGTTGAATTTTTCGGGGAGATCTCGGAGGATGAGGATCTATTGTTGCGCGTTTTCCCCGATTCTAAAAGTTGTAATTGGTTGATTCATAGGATGTAAAAATTTTTGTGGGCTATTCCCCATATCGGGTGCTGAGGATTCTCTATCTTCGCGGCAAATTCACTAAACATCAGCACGCTATGGCAAAGATCATACCCCATCGTCCGAAGTATCGTGATCGTAGCCTCCCCATCTACTACGTGATGCACGGGGAGTTTTTCCTGCGCAGCCGCCCCACGTCTATTCGCGATCCACGGTCGCCCGCCCAGCTGCTGCAGCGCCTGCGTATGCGGGTAGCATCGCATTTCTTGGCAGGCTTTCGCCCAGTGGTGGAGCTGGGGTTTGCCCCCCGGATTTTGGAGAATTATCGGCGTGTGGGCGGGTACCAGCAGGCGCTAGGGCATCTGCTTACCAACGGATTGATTACCAGTGCAGATAGCGTAGCCCTAGTGCCAGAGAAGGTGCTGCTCTCTGAGGGGCGCGAGAGCCCGCTGGGCACAGTGCGGGTGGCCGTGGTGGGGCGGCAGATGGAGATAGGGTGGACAGGGGCACTCCCGGTGCGGAACGAGATGATGCTCATAGGTATATGGAATAGAACGGAGGGCAAGGCGCGCTGTGAGCTGGTGCCCTGCAGCACCGGAGAGAAAGGCCTCACTATCAACCTCCCGAAGGGGTGGAATAGGGCCTACCTCGATGTGTGGGTGGCGCCGTGGAGGCCTGGGGAGAAGGGGCGGTATAACTCTACCTACGCAGCGGTATCCCCTGTGAAAAAGCCCGTTGGAGTTGTAAAGGAGGCGTGCCCAGATTTGGCAGAAAGCAAGGGGCAGGCGGAGGATGCCGGCGCTTGCGTATCGGGTGCAGATTCCACGGTGAGAATGCCTGATAGCAAGGGTGTTGCATCTACCCAAAAGTATCATAATCCACACATTCCCCCGGTGCCATCGCTTCGGTTGGCCGATGTGGGTGGTGCACGGGGACCTGTAACCCGATATATTACGAAACCAGTGAGATACAGACGGCTAAGGGCCGATTTCTTCTCTGGAAGGCGGGAGTAGGTGTGGGAAGTTGGGTGCTGGCTTAGGAGTGGCCGGGGTGTTAGTTTTTTTACGCGAGTTATCCTAGATCTGTTATCGAATTCATTACTGGAATCATGCGGAGTAGTTGGTGAATTTGCGGGCTCGTTTTGATTTTGCTACTTATACCAGGAGCTACGGTCTACGCGCAGGGCGATGAAGAGTATACACCTATAGACCTCTACGGGCATGTGGTGTATGCTGGTGATGGAGTATTGGGAATGAGCGCCCCCCACGGCTTTCTCGCAGTTTATTGCTACCTTTGCGGTGGGATTCTGCCACCTGCGGTATCTGCACCTTGGTAGAAATGAATGGCTAAAGCTATGGAAGAGCTGAACTTGAAGAATACGTTGGCCGAGCTCGGCATACTGCCCGAGGAGTATGAGCAGATAAAGGGAATACTCGGGCGAGAGCCGAACTACACGGAGCTGAGCATCTACTCGGTGATGTGGAGCGAGCACGCCTCGTACAAGAACTCTATCAAGTGGATAAAAACGCTCCCGCGCGAGGGCGCATGCCTGCTGGTGGGGGCTGGAGAGGAGAACGCAGGCCTGGTGGACGTGGGCGATGGCTGGGGGTGCGCCTTCAAGATCGAGAGCCATAACCATCCCTGTGCGGTGGAACCCTACCAGGGGGCTGCTACGGGCGTAGGGGGTATCAATCGCGACATCTTTACCATGGGGGCGCGGCCGGTGGCGCAGCTCAATTCGTTGCACTTCGGCGACCTGAAGAATGCGCGTACCCGGTGGCTGCTCGATGGCGTGGTGCGGGGTATAGGCGACTACGGCAACTCGTTTGGCGTGGCGGTGGCTGGGGGCGAGGTGGTATTCGACCCAAGCTACGAGACGAATCCCCTGGTGAATGCGATGTCGGTGGGGCTAGTGCGCCCAGAGCGGATGATCTCTGCCACGGCTAAGGGGGCGGGTAACCCGGTCTACATAGTGGGCTCTGCCACGGGCAAGGATGGCATACACGGTTCTACTTTCGCCTCGGCCAACATCACGGAAGATTCCGCGCAGGATATCCCCAGCATCCAGGTGGGCGACCCCTTCGCGGAGAAGCTCTTGCTGGAGGCTACGCTGGAGCTGGCGCAGACCGATGCCATAGTGGGCATGCAGGATATGGGGGCCGCGGGCATAATATGCAGCACCTCGGAGATGAGCGCCAAGGGGGGCTGCGGCATGCGCATAGAGCTGGATAGGGTGCCGAAACGCCAGCCGAACATGGCGGCCTGGGAAATCCTGCTGTCCGAATCGCAGGAACGGATGCTGGTGGTGGTGAAGAAGGGGCATGAGGAGGAGGTCCGGGCAATATTCGCCAAGTGGGATATCCTGTGCGCAGAGATAGGGGTGGTGACCGATGGCGGGGAACTGGAGTTCTACATGGGGGGGAAGCTGGAGGCCAGAGTGCCTGCCGAGAGCCTGGTGCTGGGTGGTGGGGCCCCGGTATACGAACGGGAATGGGAGGAACCGGCCTACTACAGGGAGAATAGGGGTTTTGATATGGAGAGCGTGCCCCTCCCCCCAGACCTCAAGGAGGTAGCGCAGTGGCTGGTGCAGCAGCCCAACATTGCGTCGAAACGATGGGTGTATGAGCAGTATGACACCATGGTGGGCAACTACAACCTGAGCCTGAATTGCCCGAGCGATGCGGGTATAGTGGCCATACGGGGCAGCCAGCGGGCGCTTGCCCTCACGGTAGACTGCAATCCCCGCTACGTGGCGGCAGACCCCTACGTGGGCGGCATGATCGCGGTGGCTGAGGCCGCGCGCAATGTGGTGTGCAGCGGGGCGCAACCCATGGCCATTACCAACTGTCTGAACTTCGGCAACCCCTACGATAAGACGGTGTACTGGCAGTTCGTGCAGGCGGTGAAGGGGATCGGCGAGGCCTGCCGTAGGCTCAACACCCCGGTGACGGGTGGCAACGTCAGCTTCTATAACCAGAGCACCATAGGCGGTAAGAATGTGGCGGTGAAGCCCACGCCCGTAATAGGCATGCTGGGGGTGCTGGAGGATGCCCGCAAGCGGGTAGGGCTGGCATTCCGCGAGAAGGGGATGATGATCTACCTTATAGGGGTGTCGCGCAATGATCTGAACTGCTCAGAGTACCTGGTGGGCTACCACGGTATAGAGAATACCCTTGCGCCGTACTTTGACATGGAGGCCGAGTGCCGTGTGCAGAGCCTGCTGGGCAATCTGATAGAGCGCGAACTGATAGCCTCGGCGCACGATGTGAGCACGGGAGGGCTATTCACCACGCTGCTGGAGTGTGCCATGCCCAATGGGTTGGGGTTCGATATAACCAGCGATGCCGAGGTACGGCTCGATGCGTTCCTCTTCGGTGAATCGCAAAGCCGGGTGGTGGTAACGGTAGAGCCCAGGTGTGAAGAGCGTTTCCTCGACTTCATGATAGAGCAACGGGTACCCATGAACACCCTCGGGCATGTGACGAAGTCTGAGATTCGGGTAGACGACGTGTCATACGGTTTTGTGCATGACTACAAGGAGCTCTACGACCAGGCCATAGCCCGGCAAATGGAGTAGGCGGGGATGAATGTGCAAAGCATGTTCGGCAGAATAGCCCCGCGGTATGATCTGCTGAATCATCTGCTCAGCCTCGGTGCTGATAGGGGTTGGCGTAGGCGTGCGGTGGCGTGCGCTAGCCAGCTCCCCCATGGGGCTGTGCTGGATCTGGCGTGCGGTACGGGCGATCTTACCGTAGCGCTGGCCGAGGGGCTAACGCCACAGCGGCTGGTGGCTGCCGACTTCAGCGCTCAGATGCTTGAGCTAGCCCAGCGGAAGATGGCGCGTCTTTTGCCTGGCAGGGAGGTGGAACTAAGGCGATGCGCTGCTGAGGATCTGCCCTTTGGCGAGGGGGAATTTGATCTGGTGACCATAGCCTTTGGGGTGAGGAACTTTGCCAGCCTGGAGCGTGCTATGCGCGAGTGCTGCAGGGTTCTCCGTCCGGGCGGACATCTGGTGGTGCTGGAGTTTACCCTCCCGGGGAGTAGGGTGGTTCGCGGGCTGTACGGGGCGTACTCAGCTACCGTGATGCCATTGGTAGGCGGCTTACTTTCGGGTTCGTTCAGCGCGTACCGCTACCTGCCGCGTAGCATAAGGTCCTTCGCGAGGAGCGGCGCATTGCCGAGGGCCATAGGGGCTAGCGGGATGCCGATAGTGCGGGCGGAATGCTACACGCTGGGGGTGGTAGAACTGGTGGTGGCGCGTAAGCCCCAGTGAGTGCGGGTAGGATGTGTGTAAATGGCAACCTCCGCAGGGTGGGGGCGCGCTGTTCAAATCGTTGCGCTCGGCTTTAATTCCCAAGAAATAGCTACCTTAGCGGTTACTATAAGTGCGTATGGTAGGGGCTAAAAGGGTACTATTCATGGGATTGCTTACTTGCCTCAGTCTATTCGGCTGGGCGCAGGGAGGCGTTTATTTCTCTGTGAATGGCGTGGTGTACCCTGGTGGGCAGTGCGAGGTGAATCCTAGCGAATACGGCTTTGGCCAGCCATTGCGCATCGGTATAGCAGGTACGCTGCCCGCGGGGAGAGATTGGCAGCTCTACCTCACCTATTCGGGGCCAGACTCCCCATCGCTACGAGGGGTGTTGCTGGAGTACAACGGGCGCAGCGCGGTGTGCGGCGAGGGAAAACTCCTCCTCGGCCGGACAGAGCTCCTACAGCTTGCCGATAATCGTAGGGTGGTATTCCTGCATTTGGCGGGTCTTGCCATGGCTACCCGCGGGAGCATACGGGTGCACCTGCATACCAAGAATCCCGATGTGGAGGTGGGGCATTTGACCATCAATCTCTCAGGGCTTCGGGCACCGGGAGGTGAACTTGCATGGCGTCCTTCCCAGCTCCTCAGCCGTGTGCGCTCCATGGTGATACCCATATATCCAAACCCGGTGAAGAGCGGGTCGGTGTACATCAATCTACAGGGTATCCCGGCGAGCAAGCGGGGGGAGGTCTCGGTGGTCGATATCCTAGGAACGCCGGTCTATTCTACCCCATTTGTGGGGGGAACACTGGTGCAATGCCCGGCCGATGGGCTCTCCAAAGGGGTCTATTTCGTAAGGATAGATGTGGAGGGTGCGCTCTATAGAACGGAGCGGTTGGTGGTAGACCGGTAGGAGGCGAATGCTTCACGCAACGGTGAGGTGCTGCTAAGCAACGAGGGGTCTGTTGCCCGTGTCCAGGAGAAGTGGAAGAGTGGATTTGAACCCTATGGCAGGGTAAAGTGTTAGTATGGCGTTAGAATTTATAAAACGTAATACGCAGAAGGCAATGGCGGTTTTAGTCGGAAAGCATGCCCCCTCATTCTCAGCACCCGCAGTGGTGAACGGGGGCGAAATTGTAGAGAAGTTCTCGCTGTCTCAATATCTAGGGAAGAAGTACGTGGTATTTTTCTTCTACCCGGCAGATTTTACCTTTGTGTGCCCTACGGAGCTGCATGCCTTCCAGGCGAAGGCTGAGGAATTCGAGAAACGGAATGTGCAGGTGGTGGGCTGTTCGGTGGACTCCGTGTTCTCTCACTGGAAGTGGCTGCAGACGGATCCCGCGCAGGGTGGAATACGGGGCGTGAAGTACCCCTTGGTGTCAGATCAGCCCCACACCATAGCCGATGATTACGATGTGCTGGCGGGGGCCTACTCGTTTGACGAGGATGGGGAACCGTCATTCGAGGGGGTTTGCCAGTCGTACCGTGGCCTCTTCCTGATAGATAAGGAGGGGATAGTGCGCCACCAGACGGTGAATGATATGCCGCTGGGGCGCAGCGTGGAGGAGACCCTGCGGATGGTAGATGCCCTGCAGTTCTTTGAGGAGAATGGGGAGGTTTGCCCTGCCAACTGGCATAAGGGGCAGGAGGGGATGAAGGCTACGCAGGAGGGCGTTTCCAGCTATTTGGCTGGCCACGGAGGTAAGTAGGCCTCAGAATGGATGGAAGGGGCGGCAGATGTGCCGCCTTTTTTTCTGATTCCCGGACTCTATTATGTGGGGGTGATGCGATGGGATGGTGAAAATGGTGGAGTCCAAAACGGCGAATGCGTCGTATTCCCCAGTGGGTGGCGTTACCTTGCTTGCACGAGGCAGGTTTTACCATGAATCAGTACCCAGTATACCAAGAACCGCTGTTCAGACCTCCGAGCGAGGCGCATTCAGCCTTTGTGCAGGCGACTCTCGGCTGTAGCTGGAATAGGTGCGCCTTCTGCAGCATGTACGCCACCAAGAACTACAGGGTTCGCCCGCTAGAGGAGGTGGTGCGAGATCTTGAGGCGCTAGCCCGCTGGATGCCAAGCTGTCGAAAGCTGTTCTTGGCCGATGGCAATGCCTTTGCTTTACCATTCCATACGTTGAAAGCCATCGCTATAGAGGCGCATAGGGTGTTTCCGCAACTGCACAGGATTTCGGCGTATTCGTTGGCTCGCGACATTTTGGCCAAAGGCGAACAGGAGCTCCAGGAGTTGCGAGAATTGGGGATCTCGCTCCTCTACATTGGTGTGGAAACGGGTGATGCGGTTCTCCTAAAGGCCATCTGCAAGCCAGAGACACCTGTAAGCTATCGCGAGGCCTTCTCCAAGGCGCATGGCGCTGGGATTAGCACCTCGGCTATGATAATCACGGGGTTGGGCGGAAGGCTCTTTAGCGAGGCCCACGCTAGGCATTCGGCAGAGCTAATCAACGAACTTCAGCCGAAGTTTCTTTCTACGCTATCGCTCTTTCTGCCAGAGGGGGAAAAGGTCTATGCCGCACGGTTTAAGGGTGAGTATCAGCCGCAAACGGTGCTGGAGCTAATGGGGGAAATGCGAACTTTTATAGAGGGTTTACATTTAAACGCCACAATATTCCGGAGCAACCACATCTCCAATAGCCTGCCGCTGGAGGGTACACTCTCCAAAGATCAACCGAGGCTGTTGGCTGAGATAGATGCTGCCATCATGCAAGAGGAGCAATCCCCCTCTGGGCGATTCTCTGGTGATGCGGGGTACTAGAAGGCCCCGTTCCTAGAGCTAGGGCGGTGCTATATGCTGCATAGTCGCATAAAAAGGGGGGAGGCCTAGGCCTCCCCCCTTTTTATGCTCAGGTTTCGCTACCGTTTCGCGAAGCGAAGGATATGGATACCGCCTGCAGTGTCGGTGAGGTGTAGCAGGTAGACACCAGCAGGGAGCGTATCGGTGGCTACCACCATGGTCTCCGCCCCGTCGTGGGTGCGGGTAAGCACCGTCTGCCCGAGGGCGTTCACCACGCGCAGCGACCGTAGGGCGGCCACGTTCCGCAGGTGCAGCTCCGCATCGCAGGGGTTCGGGTAGGCCTCTACGCCCGCCAGCAGCGAGCTCTCCACCGCGTTGAAGATCTCCTTGACCAGGGTTACCGAGATGCTTCGATCTTTACCCTGTACTTGGGCTGTGCCATTGGCCGTCTTGTAGCCATTCAGCGTCACCGTGTAGGGGTAGGTGCCGTTTGGTAGGCTGATGGTGGCTACGCCCTTCGCATCGGTGCGCAGGGACTGGTTGTTGATCTTTATGATGGCATTGGCCAGTGGCTGCGGCTGCGCATCCCGCACCGTGAAGGTGAGGGTGTAGGTTGCGGTCGCCTTCTTGGTGAGGGTCACCGCCTCATCTACCGCTGCGCCGTTCACCGTGACGCTGCCGGCTTTGTTCTCGTAGCCGTCCATCTTGGCGGTGTAGGGGTAGTTGCCATTTGGCAGGTCGATGGTGGCCTTGCCGCTGGCATCGGCAGCCAGGGTCTTGCCGTTGATCTCGATGGTGGCACCATTGAGAGCAGCACCGCCGTCAGCATCGGTAACCGTGAAGGTGACGGTGTACTCTGGTGGAACTTGTACAAAGCGGGCGGTGAGCGTCAAGTTCTCTTGTACACTCGTTGGTGCTATCGTCTCCTTGCTTGTTCCGAGGTCACCATCCCAGAAGAGGAATTTATAGCCTGGATTAGCCACAGCTTTAGCGGCTTTAGCGTCAGTCCCCTTGGGTATCGTTTGGCTTTGAACCTTTGATCCCTCCACTTCAACGTAACCCGCATCGGGTGTCATCACTTGGTAGGTGATGGTTGCCATGGCTGGGTCGCTGAGGTAGGCAGTGTAGGTCTGTTCTCTGTACACCTCATGCTGCTTGGAGAGCTTTACCTGATCCTCACCATTGCTCCAGCGAACGAATTTGTACGAACCGTTCACCTTCGCCTCCACGTTGGCAGGCTTTTGCCCCATTACCACTTCCTGCTCGGTGATACCAGCCTGTTCTACAGTACCATCATCCTTGAGCTTGTCGAAGGTTGCAGCACCCGCAGGCTCTGCAATGTAGTGAACCTTGAACTTCTCGGTAGAGGGTTTGGTAATCAGAATGTTATCCAGCTCTGCACCAGAGGAAGTCGTAGTTGTGTAGAGCCAGCGGAACTGTATAGACTTCTTGCCTGAGAGTTGGGCAGCAGGTACGGTATGCGCCTTAAAGCCAGGAGTTCTCAGGGCAGTTTTGAAAGCGCCTAGAGCATCCCTCCAGGTTCCATCGTTGTCCACGCACATCTGCAGCTTCAGCGTGCCCATTGGTGAGTATACGGTGTAATTCATGCTCACCACCAGCTCGCTATTCCACCCGTTCTCGAGCTTGTAGCAGGGCGAGTAGAGAGCCGCCTGCACTTTGCCATCAGGTTTAGGCCACGCGGGTTCTATGCCGGCAAAATGGCCGTCGAGCGCTGGGTAGCCAGCCAGAGGCGATTGGGTTACCGTCCACTGTGTAGGTGCACTGCCAGAGCTTAGCGTGTACCAGCCATCGCCCAAACCATTCTCGAAGTCGTTAGAGCCTGGCAGGGTGGCGTATGTGCCGAAGAGCGCGGTGACCTCCATGTTGGCCAAGGCTTGATCTTGCCGCTTCAGGGTTGTAACGCCATCACTCCAGCCCTTGAAGTAGTGGTTTTCATCAGCAGCCTCTATCTCTACTTCCTCACCCTTCGCGAGCCGCACCACCTCTTGGGTTGCCTTTGTAGCATCCTTGAACTTCCCGCCATCCTCCACCTTGTAGGTCAGGGTGTACTTGATCTCCTTGAAGATGGCCTTTATCTCGGTATTCTGGGCGACGTTCCGAGCCACATGGGGATTCTCGGTCGTGTTATCGCTCCACTTGTCCAGCATGTAGTTGGCATTTGGCACAGCCATTACGGGTTGGCCTGTCCCGTCGGGAGCAACCGTCTGATTGAGATTGCCAACCAGCTTACCGCCCGAGCCATCCACGCTGTAGGTTAGGGTGAGCGTTGCCTTCTTGAGGTCTACTGTCAGATCCACGTTCTTCCCTGTGGTTAGGTCAGCCGTGGCGATCTCATCAGAGTAGCCTTCTTTGCGAACCGTGAAGCTGTAGGACTTACCTGCGGGTAGATACCAAGCCACCACGCCGTCGGCACCTGTAGTTTCCGATTCTTCACCCAGGATGATGGTAGCATCCTGTAGCGGATTGGCATTCTCGGTAACCGATATGGACACGCGCCACAGGTCGCCCTGTACCATCTCGAACGATCCGCTTTCTGGGGTTACCTTGTAGTAGGAGGTCTCGTAGGTCTTGGCAGGATCTGCCGTTACCGTGTATTTGCCTACCGGGAGAGCGCCATTGGGCTGTACCGTAGCACCATCGGCATTCTTCACGGTGAAGCAGTTCTGGTCGAGAGGATTCGGCATGCTACGGGCATCCTGTGGATTCACTAGGGTTGTGTAGTCATAAGCCAGATCTAGCGTATAGCCCACAGGATACTTCTTGTTGGCCACCATCACCGTTACAGGCTTCTTGCCCACGGTGATGGCCATGTCTTTAGGCTCGGCGGCATCCCACATGCCAGAGCTTGGTCGGGTAGCCTTGAGAGCTGCGATGCCAGGCTTGCCGATGACGAGCTGGCCGCCTGCTACCGAGGCCACTTCTGGGTGGTCTGAGGTAACCACAGGCGCCAGGCCAGAGTTCACCGTGATGCCCGATGCTACGGGTTTATCCCCGTAGGTGTACTCGGTCTTGTCCAGCTTCCAGGCTATCGTCTGGGTCTGGGCTAGCTGTAGCGTGTAGCTCTTCTTGGTGCCATTGGCAGCCTTCACGGTGATTACCGTTGGGCTCGCGAGGTCTACCTCCGTTACGCCGCTCTCAAGCTTTGTATCCAGATGGTAGAGTTCGGCCTCGGGCGACACGCTGAAGGTCAGTTTCACCTTCGTCGGGTCGGTCAGCGTGCCGTCATCCTCAGCCAGTCGGATTAGGATACTCTGCGTAATTGGGCTGATGGTCACATCTTTCTGCAATCCTGCATTCTTGCTCTTCTCGAGCTGTAGGGTTAGCAGATCGCATTCCTTGGAGGCATCCTCGGCAAACGTGAGAGTTACGGTCTGGGTCAGCTGCTTGTTGAATAGGTTGGCGTTCGCCACTATCTGCACAGGAGAGCTGAAGTTGAACTCCGTATTCTCAGTTATCGGGTTGCCATTGTAGGTTAGGTTGGCTTCTGGCCATTCTTTCTCAATGGTACCCTTCACGTGCGCCTTATCCGTCCCCTTGTCAAAGGTGATGGTGTAGGCATCCGCGCCGGTCTCTTCTACCTTAGCCTGCCCTACGAACTTGAAGCCCGCAATCAGCTTCTCTATCTTCACCCAGAGACCGTTCTCAGTCGCAGTGATACGGTCGAGGTCGGGGGTGAGGATCTCCATGGCATCCTCGCCAGAGAAGGTCATCTTGTTCCCGGTACCCTCATCAAAGGTGAACTCTGCGAGGTAGTGCTCAGGGAGCGTGCCATCAGTCTGCCGTACATACTGGAATTTCTTGATAGCGGCAGGCTCAAGCGCCACATCGGCCACGCGGAGGAACTTGAATTGCCCGTCAACTATTGGGAATACCCAGGGTTCCGTGCCACCGAAGCGAGGAGCGCCATTCCGGCCATTGCCGTCGAGTTCGCACTCTACACCATCGATGTAGATCTTGAGCGTGCATGCTGTAGAGGGCACAATGTCAGCCACCGTGATGGTGAGATGCTGCCACTGCCCGGGCTTTACTATATCGCCCTTCGTCCATCGTAGCATCTCATTGCCTATGTGCATTGCCAGGGCGTTATCGGGCACTGGAGTACCGCCCGCCACCACATTCTTAGTGGTATAGAGCTTGAATCGGCTCCCGTTTATCAGGGTGCTGAACTGGGCCTTGTCGAGGCGGAACATGATATCGATGCTGAAGTTCGATAGCCCCGTAAGTTTCTTGCCTAGCGTAGCCCCTTCGAGCCCTTCACGTCCTTTATCCAGGCTCTTCACATTGAGCGCGAACAGCCCCGTAGAGGTCGGAGTAGAGCAGAATACCGAAGCCGTTACGGTGTTATTCTCCTCAACTGGATTATTCAGGAGCTCAACCGTTACGGTATGCCGTCCGGCAGCAGAGAGGTCGGCCTTGTGGGTAAGTGTAACCGCCTTCTTCCCGCTGTAGGCCTCAAGCTTCTGGGCACCAGTGAAATCGATCTCTTCTTCCACAGGAGCCTGGGTGTCAACCGTAATTTTAACCTTGGCCTTCCCGTCAAAATCGTGGTTCGAGAGGTTGGAAACCATTACGGTGATAACTTGATCCGTCTTCAGGCTCTTGCCGCTCTTCCCAATATCCAGCTGCGAGAGCGCAAGGTCTCCAGCCTGCGGATAGTGCCCATCCTTCAGCTCTATCGCGAAGTCCTGCACGTCGCCATCACCAGGTAGCGTAGCGCAAGGGCCTGTGATATCGGCAGCCGGGGCCATTATTATCCGCACCCGTTTTACGCCCAGATCCTTGCTTGCCAGGTCTGGGAAGACTACCGACAGGGGATCCTTGCTGTCTTTCACCATCTGCACCTCTCCCTTCTCGGAATCGGAGAACTGGGCATCATCATTCCAGTCGACCCACGCCGCAACTTTCCAGCCCTCTGCCGCACCGTAGCTAGGTGTTACCTTGATCTCAAGCTGGTTGTCGCCCTTGTAAACCGGGAGCGCACGGGCTAGGTTGTAACGGATGGTTCCATCCTTGTGCGTCGTGCCCCAGCTTATGGCATCGTAGATCCGGATATTCGAGGTGTAGTTCCCCTTACCCTTCAGCCCAGTTACGAGGCAGTAGCGATCGTAGAGTGCTAGGATGTCTGTCTGGTTGTCGCTAGCATCGTTATCATCGCCCTGTATGGCCGCTTCCAGCGTTACAGGGTAGGATATCGGCATCCCGAGCTTCTTGTTAAGGGTGTATTCCTGCTCTCCAGGATTCACCACGGGAATCTCCTCTATGATGAGATACTTGTTGTTCTGGAGTAGGGAAACCTCTACGTCCTTCGCGGGAGTATCCCAACGGTTCTTTATCTTCACCGTAACGGGAACGTTCTCACGCTCAGCACCGTCGGGCTTCACCAGCGAGATGGTACCGCCCGTTATGGCCAGCGGATTCTTGCCAGGCACCATGTCAACCTCTGCTACCCAGCCCTCATCGTCACTGTTGGTCAGCGCGTAGAAGAAGCAGGTAACACCGCCATCAGAAGCCTCTGAGATGTAGGTTACAGGTTCATCGCCCTCCTTAATCACATCGCCCATGAGCACATCGCGCATCCGAACCCCACGGGTAGAGAGGTCGCTCGGCACATCGGCAGTGTAGATTATCAGCTCAGCGCGCTGGTCTACGGTTTTGAACTTCTTAAAGCGAACCCGTACCTTCATGTTCGGATCGGTCGGTAGGAACTTAACTGTCGATTGCTGCTGGCTCTTGTAGTTGCCCAGCACACCGCCCATGTCAGTGTATATCGCCTTCTCCTTAACGTTGTAGGTGATTCTAGGATCTCTCGGCATTGGGCCAAACCAGGTGTTAACCCATTTGGTATCCCCCTGCGCCATCACCTGCCCTATGTTATTCACCGTGTACTCCAGATGCCCGTTCTTTGAGGGATCTAGCGGATTCACCTCGCACTCAAAGCGAAGGGGTATCTGCTCGCCGAGCGGGTTGGCTGTGGAGAGGTCTACCTCTAGCCCAACCTCCTGCCCGGTTCTCCCCTTGAGCTCCTCTACAGTGGCTTGGGCTATCCACTTATCACCACGGTAGGCCTTCACCACCAGATTGTTGAGGGTCTTAGCGCACTGGTTTACCAGCATGAGCTTGCAGATCCCTGTGGTGAGGTTGGCGCCATCGCTGGGCATGCTTATTGTAGCCAGGTCCACAGCGGGTTCTAGCACGGGCTTCTCAACCTTGATGCTCACCACCGCGATGAGGTCATTCATGCTCCGACCAGAGAACTCCATGACCACCTTGTGCTTCTGGCCACCCTGGAGCATGTAGCACCAGTCTTGGTTGTACTCTGTGCCCTGATTTTCCCTGAGCCCTGCAATGCTGGTGAGTATCTTATCGCCGTTTACGTCAGCTTTTATCCGCATGCGAGCTGTCGAGTAGTCAGATTCATCGGCCGTCCCAATCTGCCCGTAAATGTGCAGTAGGGCATTCTGATCTGCCGGGATGCTGGTGAGGTCGAGTTCGCACAGGGTGAGCGACCCCATGTTTGTCGCATTCCTTGTGGCATCAAAGTAGTCGTCGGTATTGAATCCAGCAACAGAGCTGGTGCATACCAGCCCGAAGAGGTTACCACCAGCAGCCTCGTATGAAGAGTTGATGTATTTCGCCTCTACATTCGCCCCCGTCTTCACGCTGAAGTAGCGCGAGGGGTACTTAGTGAAATCCTCCACGAATGGCAGGTTCTCCACCGCCAGTTTCACGGGAGTGGAGTATAGGCCTAGCACGCCCTCGGCACGCTTGCCCACAATATCGCCCTCTACCTTGGCTGCCACGCTGAATATTGGGCGCTCTATGCCGTCGACCTTTCCGTTCGGGATATCGAATTCCGTCTTGTCGGCAGTGGTCTCGCCAATCTTTGTAAACTCGCCGCCCTTATCAGGATCGGCCAGCAGCACTGCGTAGCCATTGGTGGCCGCCGCATTCTTCTCCCATGTCAGCTTCCAGCCGCTAGTACCGCATTCGCTCGTAGTCAGCTCCAGCTTTTCAGGCTGGGGAGCTATAGTAAATGGATGGGGACTCTTGGCCACGTGCCCCTCAGCA
>LIIK01000086.1 GCA_001421095.1 Candidatus [Bacteroides] periocalifornicus
ATAGACGTCTTGAAAATCTTTGCTATAGACGAGGCTTTTGCGCAGCGTATTCGGCAAACCTACCTAGCCAACTCCTACATTAGCCAGTTCATCTCCTTGCTGAGCTATAGCTTCTCCTACTCGTCGAACAATCCGAATGCGCTCTTTTCGACCACCCTCTTTAAGGTGAACGTAGAGAGTGCGGGGAATATGCTTCGTGCAGCGGCACCTTCGCTTAAGCTACAACAGGTGAATGGTGTATATCAGTTCTTCGGACTGCCCTTTGCGCAGTATGCCAAGGGGGATGTGAACTATGCTGTGCTCTTTCGCCCGAGCCGTTACTATTCGATTGCGGCGCGCATCTTTGCGGGGCTAGGCTATCCGTACGGTAACTCGAACGCCCTGCCGTTTGAAAAACGCTATTACGAGGGAGGAGCGAACGGTGTACGGGCTTGGCACGCGCGCGACCTTGGGCCAGGGTCTTACAAAGAGGAACGTCTTTCGTTTCCGAACCAAACGGGCGACTTGAAACTGGAGGGGAACATAGAGTACCGTTCTTGGCTCTTTTGGAAGTTTGAATCGGCATTATTCTTGGACGTAGGGAATATCTGGAGTATCACTCCAGCCGACAAG
>LIIK01000087.1 GCA_001421095.1 Candidatus [Bacteroides] periocalifornicus
ACCAAGAAAGGCAACTGCAAACGCAAACAATGAAACCAACCCTGCAGGAGGGCGTGGAGAGGCGAAAGCCCCCCACCCCTCCACACGGCCGGGGCAAGAAATAGCAACACACAAATACAAACAGAAAGATGGAAAAGCATTTCAAGCTGACAGAGGAGACGATCGAGTGGCAAGGGCACACCCTGCACCGTATCGAGGCAACGAGAAACAGCTACTGGGCGAATGCCGGCGATCTGGGCGGCTTCGTAGAGAGCGAGCACAACCTGAAAGGCGACGCATGGGTGGCCGATAATGCCAAAGTATGGGGATCCGCTTACCTATTGGACGAATCGCTCGCCCGCGATAACGCCCAAGTCTTTGACGAGTGCATACTCATGGAGATGTCGCAAGTGGCAGGAGATTCTCGCATCCACGGCTATGGGACGGTGGTGCACAGTGTAGCGAAGATTTATAGCGGGGTGGTTGAGAGTTCGGATGACTACATCGTTCTCCACGCCTTCCGCGAAATCGGCCCCCTGACCGCCTATCGGGATACGAACGACATGCCGTCCGTAATCCTCGGCTTCAACTGGTACACCCTGCCGAACTTCATCAGATGGGCCAAACAGC
>LIIK01000040.1 GCA_001421095.1 Candidatus [Bacteroides] periocalifornicus
CGCGCTCCTCAGCCTTTTGTGCGTGTAATGCCCCTTCCCCGTGTTCCTATCGATACTCCGCTCCTCGATGAAACTGCTCCACTGCGCCTCCCACCGCGCCAAGGCCGCTAGAAAGGAGGCCCTATCGGCGTTCTTCATGCCGTCTACGATCTTTACAAGCGCCCGGGAGGCCTCTAGCTTGGGCTTGAGGGGCAGGTACCTACGGATGATCGCCCGCGAGTGGAACATGCACATCTGAACGGGGATGCCCCCGAACGCCCGCGTCAGCCCCCGCCTGCCATCGCAAACGATCGCCACGATTTCGAAGCCCCTGCGCGTCAGCTCCTCTACCCCCCGAATGTAGTCCTGAACCGTCTCGCTCCTGACGTAGTAGCGCAGCAGATTCCGATTGGTTATCGCATCTTTAAACAGCGTAAGGCCCAGGTTCCGGCCCCAGTAGGTCGTATCCATCAGCACGATGACCCTGCGCGCCTCCGCGGGGGGATTTCCCCGCGGGAAAGCGTCCAATCGCCGCTGTATCGTCCTCGCCGAGCATCTATACCGCGCTGCGAGCTGCTTTAGGGTCTGCTTTTTCTCGGTATACCCTTCCCATAGTACCCGATTATCAATGCGCTCACCGCCTAAAAATTGCCTGTTACAGCCATTGCATCGGTAGCGTTGAACCCCGCGGACTGTCCCGTATTTTGGGGTGTCCGAAGACCGGCAAAAAGGGCACTTTTTTTATTCATAACCTTTCAGTTTCCGTAAAGGTAGTAATAGTAAGGGGTTCGGAGCTGTTCAACCATTAATTTTGTCCATTACGCCACTTTTACCGTAAAGCTCCTGGCTACACATCCTATCAGAACATCGTGCGAGTGGCCGATGCCCCCCAAGAGGTTATCGTAAAGCTAGAAAGGCTGCCGAACCCTGCACAACGGGAAACCAGCCTACTCGCAGAGGCCGCTGCCAATCCGAATCCATTTACCGAGGAGCTAACCCTCAGGGGGTCGGTGCTGCCAAGATGATCGTCCTGCTGAATATGGCCGGCGCAGTAGTACTCGAACGTAGACTGCACGGCGAGCAACGAGTAACGCTAAGCGTAGCCACACTACCCGCAGGAGTCTACCTGGTGCGCATACTGGCTGACGATGAAGCGCGAACCCTACGCGTAGTAAAGCAGTAGGGACACGCTAACTTCTGAATTCTGGGGTGGGGATTTACGTCCCCACCTTTTTTTCTGCATTCTCTCCTCTACAGAAAAAGAAGGGACACCTCTCATCGAAAGGTGTCCCCTAACTAGAGGTATCGAGCGGAATCGAACCGCTGTACGAGGTTTTGCAGACCTCTGCCTAACCACTCGGCCACGATACCCAAATGCGCTGCAAAGGTAGCAAATCTCCACGAAAGGAAAAATTTTCAGTTGGGCGAATACTTCTAATCTATAGATAATCACCTATTAATCAAGGATGCTACACTTCAATGAAAAATGCTGCATCTCCACGCTGACCCCATTTTAGAGAACGGGGTGTTGCCCTTTCGCGGGAAAGCACTACCTTTGCGGCTGGATTAGGGCTAGGGGTTGCTTAGCCCACAGGGCCCATAGCTCAGCTGGTTAGAGCACCTGACTCATAATCAGGGGGTCGCTGGTTCAAGCCCAGCTGGGCCCACCCTTACTGCCAGAAGGGGCGGCGATTGATTTACATCAACCGCCGCCCCTTCTCCATTTTGTTGAGCCTCCCGCCCACGATTCGCAGCTATTCTTATCTCGCAAGAATAGCCTTTACATAAATTGCAGCGGTTTGAACCTTGCGATCTTGGTAGGGGCGGTGCCGAGCGCAGCGAGTGCCCGCCTTACCCTAGTAGCGACGTGGCGTGCCTCGTCGCGGTTATTATAATTTGGGGTACCTCATACGGGAGGTGCGGGGTATCCCGTGCGCAGTCAGGATAATCTGCCTATTCCGCCATCTCTGCCTCTTGCGCCACTATCACCACCCGGTTCGCATGCTGCTCCACCACGGAGTTGCCCGATATCCGCACCCTGACCTCTTCACCATTGGGGCGGGTAATCTTCACCACCCCCGGAGTGAGCGATGACACTATAGCCTGGTGGTTCTCTCGCATGGCGAAAGGCGATTTGCTGCCCGGGACTAATACCTGGCTAGCCTCTCCGCTAAGGAGTGTGGCCTCTGGAGTTACTATCTCTACCGTCATGGCTAAGCATTCGCATTATTGAGCCGCCCGCAACCGCAGCTGGAGGGTTTCCGCTACCCTAGCGGTAGCTATTTCTGCCGAGTTCCGTTCCCTTGCCTATGGAATTGGCTGTGCAGCACGCCGTACCAGCTATCTTCCTCCACACCTCACTACCGCCGTACTACGACCCTGCTCCAGAGGTATACGCTAGGAAGCCTTACCGCTCTCCCCCATTAGCCTTTTGCCCTTCTCTATCGCCTCCTCTATCGTCCCCACAAGGTTGAAAGCCGCCTCTGGGTACTGGTCCACCTCGCCGTCCATTATCATGTTAAACCCTTTGATGGTGTCTTCTATGCTCACCATCACCCCCTTGAGCCCGGTAAACTGCTCTGCCACATGGAAGGGTTGCGAGAGGAAACGTTGTACGCGCCTTGCCCTATGCACCGTGAGCTTATCCTCATCGCTCAGCTCGTCCATCCCGAGGATAGCGATTATATCCTGCAGCGCATTGTAGCGTTCCAGCAGCTCTTTCACACGCTGGGCGGTCTGGTAGTGCTCCTTACCCACTATTTCCTCCGAGAGGATACGCGAAGTGGAGTCTAGAGGATCTACCGCGGGGTAGATACCCAGCTCAGAGATCTTACGGCTAAGCACCGTGGTGGCATCCAGGTGGCTGAAGGTGGTGGCTGGCGCAGGGTCGGTAAGGTCGTCAGCCGGCACGTATACAGCCTGCACAGAGGTGATAGAGCCTCGCTTAGTGGAGGTTATACGTTCCTGCATCCCCCCCATCTCGGTAGCCAGCGTGGGCTGATACCCTACTGCCGACGGCATGCGCCCCAAGAGTGCCGACACCTCAGACCCCGCCTGGGTAAAGCGGAAGATGTTATCTATGAAGAGCAAGATATCGCGTCCCTGCCCATCCTTCCCCTCATCCCTGAACGACTCTGCCACCGTAAGGGCCGATAGCGCCACGGTGGCGCGCGCCCCTGGGGGTTCATTCATCTGCCCAAACACGAGGGTAGCCTGAGATTTGGCCAGCTCATTCTGGTCCACCAGGCTCAGATCCCACTTCCCCTCAGCCATGGCCTGCTTGAATTTTTCGCCATAGCGGATAACGTTGGACTCTATCATCTCGCGTAGCAGATCGTTCCCCTCACGGGTACGCTCGCCAACGCCTGCGAATACCGTCATCCCATTATAGCCCTTGGCGATATTGTTGATCATCTCCATGATCAGCACCGTCTTACCCACGCCAGCACCGCCAAACAGCCCGATCTTCCCACCCTTCATGTAGGGTTCTAGGAGGTCGATAACCTTGATACCCGTGTAGAGGACCTCCTTCTCGGTTTTCAGATCCTCGTAGCGAGGCGGTGGCACATGTATTGGGTGGTCACGGGGCACCGTTACGTCGGGCAAGCCGTCTATGGTCTGCCCTATCACATTCAGCAGCCTGCCCCGCAGCTGGTCGCCGCCCGGCATGGTGATACTCTGCCCATTGGTGGTAACCTCCATGCCACGGTTCAGCCCATCGGTACTGTCCATCGCGATGGTGCGCACCACCTTATCGCCAATGTGCTGCTGCACCTCTAGCACCAGGCGCGAACCATCGGGACGTTTCACTTCCAGCGCATCGTGTATGGTGGGCATTTCGGTGCTCGCCACATTGAAGCTCACGTCCACCACCGGGCCGATAACCTGCGATATCTCTCCTTTTACCATCGTATTTCCCGCATTGCTAGAGCCCAGAGTGGGCTAGCCTTCACACCGCGAAGATAGACACAATTTCCCGATTGCACAAAGGGCAACTCCCCGCGCCTCCTACTATGGAGCAAGACCGCTGCAAAAATCACGTAAACGACGCGGCACGCCACGCCGCTACTAAGACCTGACCGCCTCTGCGCATGCGCTGCCATTCCCTCAGGTTCAAAAAAAAAGAGCATACCCCATCGGAGTATGCCCTCTGAATATCAATAGGATTCTAGCTATTGCAGCTCTGCGATTAGTTCTTCACCGCATCGATTGGGATGTTCAAATCTGTGGTCGGAACATCGCCAAATCGGTTGGCCTGCTGCTCGCTGGGCGTGAGTAGGAGTACCAAGTACCATATCCATCCCACCAGCGGGATGCACGCTACGAAGATGTAGCCGCCCCCCTTGCCAAGGTCGTGCATACGGCGCACACTGATACAGATGTTCGGCACTATCAGCGCAAGGCATAAAATAGTGCTTATCACGTAGCCTAGATACGAGCTGATGGCGTAGCATATCCCATTCACTATGCCTACAACAATAGCTACTGTGAGAACATACGTCCAAAACTCTGTGCGGTTGGCCCGCCCCGTGATCTTCGCGTACTTATTCAAAAGTACATCCTTTACAATCGCAATTATCTGATTCATTTTGCGGTTAGTTATTTTGTTACACCACGTTGCATCATTGCGCAGCAAAGGTACAACAAATCTTCAAACCGGCTACACCGAAAGAATAGGGAACGCCCCATCTACAGGCTTGCGCATGTAGCAGAGGCCGTACCTTTCTAACCATTACCGCGAGTTCCCCTACCCAAAACAGCAGAATACCCCGAGGGATTTGCCATTTCATAAAAATCAGCAGGTTGCCCCTTCCCCGGGAAAGCAGGACGCCGCCCAGAGCCTGCCCGTTTACCTCCCCAGCACCCACTTGGCCAGCTCCTCCACGCGCGCTATGGGGCGGTAGTGGGCCTTTAGCCGCTGGGGAATAGCGCCCTCCCTTGCGTGCGCCGCGGCCATCGTATGGGCGAATCCCAGCCGTTGCCCCTCGGCTATCCGCTGCTCTAGCCGGGCTACCCCACGCACCTCACCGCTAAGTCCCACCTCGGCGGCAAAGGCCGTATCGGGCGGTAGAGCCACATCGAAGTTAGACGACAGCACGGCTGCCACCACAGCCAAATCGATACCCGGATCTACTATCCTCACCCCCCCCGCAATATTCAAAAATACATCCTTGGTGGCCAGCTTAAAACCCGCGCGCTTCTCCAGCACGGCAAGCAGCATATTCAGCCGCCTTACGTCGAACCCCGTAGTAGAACGCTGCGGGGTGCCGTAGGCCGCGCTGCTCACCAGGGCCTGCACCTCTACCAGCATGGGCCTTGCACCATCTACCGCTGCGGCTACCGCCACACCGCTCAGCCCGGCATCCCGCTCGCCCAGAAGCAGCTCTGAGGGGTTGGTTATCTGGCGAAGCCCATCGCCCTGCATCTCGAACATGGCGAGCTCGCTCGTGCTGCCAAAGCGATTCTTCACGCTCCGGAGCACCCGGTACATGTGGGTGCTGTCGCCCTCAAACTGGAGCACCACATCTACTATATGCTCCAGCACCTTAGGCCCCGCTATTGTTCCCTCCTTGTTGATATGCCCTATCAGGAGCACAGGCACGCCGCTGGTCTTGGCGTAGCGCAGCAGCCCCGCAGCGCACTCCCGCACTTGCGATACCGAGCCTGCCGAGGACTCTACGGCCTCGGAGTAGAGGGTCTGGATGGAGTCTACCACCAGCAGCGAGGGGTTTACCCCCTGGCACTGGGTGAGTATATTCTCCAGGAGGGTTTCATTCAGCACCAGGCATCTGTCTGTGCTAGCAGCTAGCCGATCTGCCCGAATCTTCACCTGGTTGGCGCTCTCTTCCCCCGATACGTACAGCACGCGATCTAGCGTAGCCGACAGGGCAATCTGCAGCGAGAGGGTCGATTTACCTATACCCGGTTCCCCCCCCAGCAGCAGCATGGAGCCTGGCACTATGCCGCCCCCCAGCAGGCGGTTCACCTCCTCCAGCCCAGAGTCTATACGCCGCTCGTTGCTGCTCTGCACCTGGCTCAGGGGTTGGGGTACCGCATTGCGCGACACCTCTACCAGCCCCGCACGCCCCTTGGTTGGCTTGGCCACGCGCTCCTCCACGTAGGTATTCCACTGCCCGCACTGGGGGCATTTGCCGAGCCACTTAGGGGAGCTGGCGCCGCAATTCTGGCAAAGGTAGACGGTAGTTTGCTTCATGTGGTCACGCTTGGGTTAGCCCCGCCAGCATATTCGGGTTGCACGCCACCCAGGTTACCGCGTAGCCCTCCAGGAAGGCGTACTCCATGCTGAAGGTCTGCACCCTCCCGTTCATCCGCACGCGCATCCGCAGCAAGCCCTGCTTCTGCACCCGCGCTATGGGCAGCATCGTAATATCCACGAAAGAGTTCAGCCCCTCCATGCCGGGGAGCTTGTAGAAGGCCTCCTTGGCGCTCCACACCAGGGCCATCCTATCATCATCGTGCACATCTATCCATGCGATCTCCCCGAGGGTGAGGTACTTATCGGCAATCTTCGCGTAGGGGCGATCGAGCGATTCGATATCGAGCCCTACGTAGAAATCTGTGCTGGCAATCACCGCCACGTAGGGGTACGAGTGGGAGATGGAGATGTGCTGGCGATCATTGCTCAGGTAGGGGCGCCGATTGGGGGCGTAGATGATGCTATCGGTTATCCCGAGCATCTTCAGGCAGCACCGGGTGGCGAGCCACTCGAGCCGACGCTTGGGGTCCTGGAACTGCATGAGCACCGGGAACGAGTCGCCCCCGATGATCCGCTTTAGCGCATCCTCATCCTCCTCTATGCGCCATATGGCGAGCTGCGCTACCCCGGTGTTCACCTTGAGGAATTCTGGCATGGCTGGCAGGTGTTTATTCTTACGTGAAGCTGGTGATTGCACCGCATACTCTACTGGTAGCTTATAGTCTCTCCTCGTTGGCTGGGCACTGGGGATTGCAAACCCGAGAGGGCGCGATGGTTGAACCTTTCCCCCTCTTCACCCCTACTTCCATTCCAACGTCTGTATTAGTCGTTCTATGTCAGCCGTCAGGAAATTCACCGCGGGGGCCAGCGAATCGGCATTCGGCTCGCAGTCAAAGTAAAGCGCGCCCCGCAGGTAGTGGCTGGCGCTGTCGGTAGCGTAGAACTGCACATTGCTAGCCGCATTCCCGTAGATTTTGAATAGCACCGCGTACACCCGATGCTCTGGCACATCTATGCTCAGCTCCTCTATGGCATCGGCCTTTATGGTATGCTTGTAGGCCATCCGATGCGCATCGTCTACCAGGGTGTCCAGGGCGCCCGGGCGGTAGTAGTAGGTAAGATGCAAGGTCCCCTTAAGGTCGGGGAACAGAACATCCTGCCCGATGCCATCGTCGAGCAGCTGGAGCTTTGCGTAGACGGGTAACTGCACCCGGTAGGGTAACGTGGTGTCTACCAGTCGATACACCTTCTCAGGCAATGCTATACGAGGATACCCCTCGGGCCTGGGTACCGGCGGTGTGCCGCAAGACCCCAAAAAGAGCGCAACTAGGGGGAGTAGCCCGAGAATCCATTTCATCCTTTGAGCGTATCTTACCGCCATATGGCGTGCCGCACCATCACTGCCCGCGACAAGCGTTCGCCTCACCTCAATAACCGTAAGTATCCGATTCAAAACTCAATACCTCAACAAAAAACTCTATAACCGCAAGGCTCGCCGCATTGCCCCCTCCTACGATAACCGTAAGTATTTGATTCAAAGACCTCAACCTTTACAAAAAGCGGCTAAATGACGGGGCACGCCGCTTCGCTACGGTCGTTGATCATTGCAAGTTCCAGCTCAACCAGCCTGGAGGGCTGCCGAACGGGCCCCATCCATCACCCCACCTTCTCCACGCGCACCTGCTCTATCCGCCGGTTGGTAACCTCCTCCACCGAGAGCTTGAGGTGCTTCACCACGAGGGTCTCGCCCTTAAGGGGGAATCGCCCCAAACGCTCTAGGATAAGCCCTCCCAGCGTTTCGGCCTCCCCCTGCACATCGTCGAGGTAGCCCTCCTCCAACCCGAGAATCCGCCCGAAATCATTCAGCTGCACCTTGGCCTGGAATAGGTAGGCCCCATCGTCTTGCCGCACAAAGAGTTCCTCTTTGCCGTCGCTCTCATCGCCAATCTCCCCGAAAACCTCCTCCAAGATATCCTCCAGCGTCACTATGCCGCACGTTCCCCCGTACTCATCCACCACCACCGCGAGGTGTATATGCTCCTTCTGGAATTCGGCAAAAAGATCCTTTATCTTCTTGTTCTCAGGCACATAGTAGGCGGGGCGAAGCAGCCGCTGCCATGGGTAGTCGGCGGGCTCGTCTATATGGGGGAGCAGGTCCTTCATGTAGAGCACGCCGAGTATGCTGTCTAGCGTCTCCTCAAACACCGGGAGGCGGCTGTAGCCACTCTCGAGCGCCGTGCGCTTCAGCGTATTGTAGTCCACAGAGCCCTCTACCGCCACCACATCTAGTCGGGGTTTCATGATCTCCACAGCCTCCACGTGCCCGTAGTGGACTATCCGCTCGAGTATCGACCGTTCCTCAGGTTCATGCCCATTCGTGATCTCGAGGGCCTGCCCGAGGTCATCTATCGACAGGGTATACTCTGGCTGAAAGCGGCTGTTGAGCCGAACCGCAGCCCACTCCAGCAGCCCAGAGAATGGCTTGAGGATGACGAAGAGCCCGTACAACGGGAGCGCAGCGCCCACCGAGTAGCGGAGCGGAAAACCCGCGCCCAGCAGCTTAGGCATAATCTCGCCAAAGAGCAACAGCATAAAGGTGATAGCAACCACCTTGACCACAAAGCCCGCCACGGGGGAATCTGAGAAATCGACCAGCCCGTTCGTGATGAATTCAGACAGGATAACGATCCCCACATTCACGAAATTGTTACCGATGAGTATGGTGGCCAGCAGGCGCTCTTGCCTATCGAGCATCTGGAGAACCCTGCGGCAGGCAGGAGTCCGCTCCTGGCGGTCGCGCAGCCAGTCGAGATCCCTAGGGCGGAGCGAGAAGAACGCAGCCTCTGAGCCCGACATGAAGGCCGATAGCAACAGCAGCACCACTAGCACCGCGAGCTCAACCCACACCCAGCCCCCCGGCCGGAGAAACTGCACCGTAAGCAAACCTGACGAATCCAAAATCCAATGGGGTTACTCTGCCTCTAAAACGGGAGGTCGGGCCTATCGGGATCGGGGTTTACCACCTTATACTCTGGCGACTCCGACTCGTGCAACGCATCCATCCCCCCATCCTCACTGCTCGTATAGCCCGTGGCATTCGGCTTAGACTGACCGCTCCCCCCGCCCAGCATCTCCATGCCCGATACTAGGATCTCTGTAATGTAATGCTTAATCTGCGCCTTATCCTCCCACTGCCGGTAGGTAATACGCCCCTCCACGTAGAGCTTATCGCCCTTATGCACATACTTCTCCACCACCTGTGCCAGCCCACGCCAAAACACGAGCCTATGCCACTCCGTCTGCTCCCGGCGCTCGCCGCTCCGTAAACGATAGGCTTCGGTGGTGGCCAGCCGAACCACCGCCGTGCAATCGCCTCCCTCTAGGTAGCGAACCTCGGGGTCCGCCCCCACATTCCCGATAAGGATAACTCTATTAACCCCCATAGCACACCCATTTTAGCCTTTACGTTGCGCAAAGGTAGCTATTTTGGAGGAGACCGCATAACCCCCGCGAATATTTACCACCAGCCCCCTATCCGTAGCCCGCACACGATGCACAGCCCCGCCCGAACGATGCGTTTTCCAGTGTCCACAAATAGGGGTTTCATCTAGGTATGCGCCGTACCAACCCCGTACCATCGCCGTACCAGGGCCGCTGCACCCTCGGATTTCATGCCAAAATCCGAGGGTGCACTAGAGTTGGTGTTAAGTTGGTATTGAGTTGGTACGGCTTTGCCCCCTGGATGGATACCCCAAAAAGGGAACAGATCGCCTCTACAAGCTGGTGCAGCTGCTGGGTCGTCTGCCGCCTTTTCCCGAGCTCGCCCCCGTCTGACCCTATGCCTATTTTTGGGTATTTTTATTTTGGGAACCCCAGAACAAATTGGGAAAATCGGGCCGGCGAAAATGGGAGAACACTCGACGTTATGGGAGTTGAAAAATGTGTATGGTTCAGCACAATCTACAGCCAATTTCAATTTGCAACAAGCTCTGCTACAAGCTATCTGTTGCCATTCCATTCCTCTACATCCTCTTTCTTTCAATGGCTCGCTGCGCCTGGCTATCCTACCAAGGGGCGTAGCGGATGCCCATATGGCCACTACAGCCCAGGTGTGTACCTTTGCAGCCTGGAATGAACAGGCATATCAACAGTAACTAACAAACATACAGTACATTTACATGCTACACATCAAATACCTTCGAACCCTAGCCACCTGGCTGCTGGGGGGAGCACTGCTCCTGGGAGGTCAACACGCACTAGCCGATGGCTACGGATTCAAAATAGCTGGGGTAGAGGTGACCGACGCGAACGTGAATTCGCTGGATGAGGCCCTAGGGGCCAGCAAGCTCACCGCCGGGACCATCACCTACAAAACGGGGGAACACCTCCTGCAGCTCGAGTCCGTAACCCTTACGGCGGGCGAGGAGAACGCCCTCGAATTCACGCAGGCCGGCGAGTACACCCTAGCGGTAGAGGGCGAGCCGGGCTCCATAAGCTCACAGAAGATGGGGATAGTACTCTCCGAGGGGGTGAAGCTCACCATAAAAAGCCGCACCCAAGGCATGTTCTCCATCACGGGTACTACGCATGGGGTTAAGCTCACAAAAGCCGAATTGGTCATAAACGGCGGGGCGGTACTCATAGTGGCTGAGCAGAAACTCCCAGAGGAGAACCCCAATGTGCAGGACAAGATGGTATGGGCCATACAGGGCGATGCCCAACCCCAGACTACGCTCCGGGTGCTAGCGGCCTCCCTTACCCTCCAGGCCAGAATCACCAACGACCAGAATCAGGTAAAGAAAAAGGGAATTTGCCTGGCCGATGCCAATGTCTCGCTCATTTCCTGCATCGTAGTCACACCAAAGGGCGCTGTGGTAGACAACCCGCACGGGGTAAAAAATAGCGATGGGCAACTAGTGGCGGAGACGCTCGAGATAGAGGAATCGCTCGGGCTAGAGATTGCGGGGATTCCCATCACCCGGGCGAATGCGGGTGACCTCGCCAGCACGCTAGGCCCCGATATTCTCAGCGGCGAAGCCCGCTTCAACGCCGATACCCACGAACTCTGGCTGGGCGACAACGCCAGCATAAACGGCGGAGAGAAGCCGGCCATACGCCTACTCGAGGGGAAAAACCTAGCCCTGGCAATCTACGGGAGTGGCTCGCTCTCTAGCAAGGTGAATGCCGTGGAGATGGGCAACGACGCCTTGGTGACGGTGAACCCTGTCAGCGGAGCTTACGACATTGCCTCAACGCTGACAGTAACGAGCGATGCGGCTGCCTTTAACCTGGTGGATGCGCAGCTTTCCCTCGGGGCGAATATAACCTGCATACTGAAAGGTGCCAAGCGCGGCATAGCGGGTACCTCCAGTAGCAAACTCTACATCCAGAGCCGCACCACCATTGCCAGCAGCGCAGAGGGGGCCATAGTAGGTGTAGAGCCCGTGGTTGACCCTCCCGTATCCATACTGGATCCCTCGGGCGCTATCGTCAGCTCGCTGGGGCTCACTGATGCCACCAATACTCCCATAAAGAGCAAAGTGGAGATCGGCATGGCCTTTGGGGTACGCATCGCAGGGCTACAGATTACCGACCTCAACGCTTCTGACCTCACCGCCGCGCTGGGGGCTTCCAAGGCCACAGGCAACATCCGATTCGCAAACTATACTCTATACCTAGGGAATAATGCCACAATAGATGGCGGCGACTCCCCGGCCCTAGAGATTACGAACGATGATGATGTCACCTACACCATAGACTTCAGAGGCAATGCCCAGCTGAAATCGACTACCTCGGGGCTACTCCTCAACCGACAAGCAAAGCTGATAACCCTCCAATCCAGCACAGACGGCATGCTATCCTTCACCTCCACGCAGGGCAACGCCATAGAGCTACAGCGGGATGCTAAGCTTACCCTAGAATACGGCTCTGGGGTGACGGCCACAGGAGAGAAATATGGCATAGTAGGCTCCGATGCCGAAGAGCTGGAAGTGGCCGTTCAATACCTACAGGCCGAGGGTAAAGCGGGCGCAATAGCCCATGTATCCCTGAAGCTGAAAGGTGAAATGAGCATAATAGAACCCACAGGCGCCCGCTACGATGAGGCTAAGCACTCTGTGGTAGATGCCGAGGGCAATGTGGTGAAGGGACGTGTAACGCTAAACAAGCCTACGCCAGCAGGGTTTACTATAGCCAGCATCCCCGTAACCTCTGCCAACGCCGATAACCTAGTGAACGGCAGCACTATAAAGGGGCAACAGGTTCACTATGACTTCACTACCCAGACCCTCATCCTACAGGGCGCCACGATAGATGGAGGCATCGCCGCCAACGAGATGGACTTCCCCGCAACCCTCACTATCAAGCTGCTAGGGGCCAATAGGATAACCTCGCAGGGTGATGGTTTCGCTGTGCCCAAGCTCCGCATTACAGGGGCTGGCGCCCTAAACGTGAAGAGCACCACCAGCGCCTACAGGGGCGATGCCTACGCCTACAACGGGAAAAGCCTCATGGTAGATGGAGGCTGCACGGTGGAATTTGAAGGCGACACCTACGGCATAGAGGGTAACGGGGCTACGCTCACCGTGAACAAGAGCACCCTCAAAGCCAAGGGCGGGGTGTACGATATCGACCTAAGCGGGTACTCTGGCTGGGATGATTGCACGCTGAAAGAACCCGAAGGGGCAAAGATAACCGAGGAAGACGGCACCTACAGCGTAACGAAAGATGGCGAACTGGTGGTAGAAGAGTGGGTGGTATTTAGCCCTGCCAACCCCGCTGTCTACTACACCTGCACCCTCCAGACAACGCCCGCCGAAGCATCGCTACTCGTAATGGATGCTGAAGGCAATGAATACAAGGCTGGCGACCCGATCCCCGCGGGCACAATCCTCACGGTGAAGGCCGCTGAAGGATGGGAGCTGAAGGAGCTGAAAGTGGCTGGCGAGGATGTGACGGCGCAGGCGGTGAAGGGCATCTACACCTTCACTCTCTCCAAAGATACGGAAATCGTAGCAACGTTCAAGGCCAAAGGGCAGCCTGGGCAGCAATTCACCCTATCCTTCACCCAGCCAGCTAACGGCACGCTGAAAGTGCTGCGCAATACAGACGAAGTAGCCCCCGGCAGCAAGCTGGATGAGGGCNCCGAGCTAAAGGTGATCGCCACCCCNAGCAATGGCTACGAGCTGCAGGCGCTCACGGTGGCTGGCGTGGATGTGACGGCGCAGGTGGTGAAGGGCGTCTACACCTTCACGCTCAAGGCAGACACCCAGATAGCGGCAACCTTTAAGGAGGTGAAGAAGAACATCATCAACCCGGTAGAGAGCTCGTTGCTCGCCACCCTGGAGGTATACCCCAACCCCTTCCGCAGCGAACTGCACCTGCAGAATGCCGGCGAACTACAGCACCTGAGCCTGCTGAACACCACGGGCCAAGAGGTGGTGAGCCTCAAGCACAACGGGAGTAACATGCTGATTCTACCGACCACCGACCTCCCAGCAGGGCTCTACATCCTACGCCTTACCGACAGGCAGGGGGGCACACGGACGCTGCGGGTGGTAAAGCGGTAACAGAACTTCAAATTGCAAAGCAAAAGGGGGAGGCATAGCCTCCCCCTTTTGCTTTGCCGAAATCCGCACGCACAGCAACGTAAAGTTGCCGAATGCAAACGCCTTGAGAGCTCTGCAAAACGCGCTTAAATAACATGACGAGCCGCACCGCTACGACCTTAGATAGCTATCAGCGCTTGATCAAAACCCTTTTAAACGAACCTCACTACCCTTAGACCTCATACTCGACCCCCGCAGAGCGTTCAGCTTTTCAGCGCCCTAAAATAAAAAAGGGGTGCGTCCCTTTAACGGCGCACCCCTGCTAGCGGGCTCAATGTCCTCCCCCTACTGCTTCACGAGCCGAAGGGTGCGATATTTCCCCGCGCCTTCGAGCCGCAGGAGGTATGTGCCAGCCGGCAGATTCTCTGTGGGTATAGACGCTCTGGCTTGCCCCTCTAGCACCCTGCTGTATACTGCATTGCCAAGCGCATTGAAAAGGGTTACCCTCTCCACTCCAAGAGCCTCGGTTATCACCAGCTCAGCCGTGAACGGATTGGGCATAGCCTGAACTCTGCCTAAGGCTGAATCGTCTCCTACCGATGTAACCATCTTGGTAAGCACCACGGCTATTGCCATATCTTCATCTTTCATGAGCAAGCTCCCCTCTTTGGTCTCGTAGCCTCCTTTGGCCACCTTGTAGTGGTAGCGCCCTGCGCCTAGCAAGGTGCTTGCCTTTCCTGCCGCATCGGTCTTCAGCACCTCCTGCTCCAGGGTGATACGGGCGTTTTTAATGGGCGAAGCCCCGTCAGTAACCGTGAATGTAACCGTTTTCCCGAGCTCTAGCAGCACCGGTTCGGTCATTTCACGCGAGGCAGTAAGGTCGCCATTCGCGCTGCTGTAGTGCCAAGCCGACACGGTGTAGGTGTGGTCGCCCGCTGGCAGGTTGAGCACCGCGTGCCCTTTCTCGTCTGTGGAACCCGTAAGGTCGCCGACCGCTACTTTTGCCGATGCTACGGGGGATTTCCCGTCGGTAACCTGGAAGGTTATGGCAAATGCCTCCCGTGCCATCCCCACAGTTACCCTTTGGTCGTCCGTAACCGTTGAGATCCTCCCTGTAACTGCAGTGTAACCGGTACGGGTAACCGAATAGCCATAATCACGCTGCCCAAGAAGTGGAATCTGCACCTGCCCGGCAGTATCAGTCGCCCACTTCTCATCGGCTATCCGTACTTGCGCCCCTGCCAACGGTTGCCCGCCAGCTGTAACCACGAAGGTTGCGGTGTAAAGCCGACGCAGCTCAACTACTTCCGTCACCTCGATGTCTTTAACGCCTATCGACCCTGTCGCCTCCTGGTAATTAGGGTGCTGGATGGTATAGGTGTGCTGCCCTGCGGGGAGCTGGAGTTTAAGCTCGCCATTCCTGCCCGTTTGCCCCTTTTGGCCGTATGCCGCAATCTCAGCACCTTCTACTGGGATCCCGCTGTTAGCGTCCTTCACCCAGAAGGTTACCCACTCTGGCCGGCGAAGCACTACTGCAACCGTGTGGGTAAGCGAAGAGACCGAAATTCTGGCATGCTCCGTAAAGTAGCCCTCCTTGCGCACGGTGTAGCTGTAATCGCCCTCTAGCTGATCGGAAGTGGTGGCCTGCCCTGCATTATCGGTACTGAGCGTCTCGCCATTCACCTCTATTTCTACCCCTTGCATTGGGGCGCCATCTATATTCACCACCGTAAAAGTCACTCGGTGGGCATCTACCCGGGTAAAGGTCGCAATCAGCGTGGTGCTAGCCTGCACATTGGTCACGGTACGCCGTGGGTGGGTGTCGCCGTCGTCTAGCCACTTCTGGAAACGGTAGCCAATGTTAGGCACTGCCACTACCTCCTTGGCATCAGCACCCTTAGCCACTTCTTGCTCTTGGGTTGCACTCCCATCCACTATGAATGTGCCGCCCGCAGCGGGCTGTGCTTGGTAGGCAATAACAGCCTTCGTCGTCTTGCGGAACAGCGCCCTATAGGTCTCATCTCGGTAGACCCCGAAATCATCGTAGCGAATCACGGGATCTGTAGCCCCATTATCCCAACGGACGAACTCGTACCCCTCATTGGGTACAGCCTCCACATCATCGGGCTGCGTACCCACCCTAACCTCCTGGCTTCCCCCTGGCAACGGATCGGGTGCGTCGTCTTCGTACACTATCTGGAATTTACCGCCGGTAGCAGGTTCAGCAACGTATGCCAACTGAACCGTCTCGCTGTTCGCACGCCGGATGCTCACATTGTCTAGTTCCACGGCGTAGGCCCAGCTATCCATATACTTCCAGCGGAATTGTACCGTCTGTTTGCCCGCAAGCTTCCCTGGCATTACAAAAACTGGCGAGCTGTATACCGACTCCCCTTCAGCCTCCGTATCCTTCGGGTAGGCCTTTATTGCCACCCAGGGATCGTTGTCAGTCTGCATTTCCAGCCAAAGTGCACAGTCAACTAGGGTCTTTATTCGCACCTTTTGCTTAATGATAATGCTTCCAGAGCCGCTGGCAATCTGGTACTTCGGGGTGTAGAGATACGACTCTGTTTTAGATGCTATGCCCTTCACGCTGCTATTGCAGTAGGCGAATGAGCCGTAGAGAGGCTTAAGGCCACTCTGGGCAAACTTCGTAACGCCCCATGGGTTATCATCCTGCATGCTTATGGTGTACCAGCCATCGCCAAGCGAGCCACTCTCAAACTGGTTGGCATCGGGAAGTGTGTAGTACCTGCCAAATAGTGCCGTCACCTCCATGCTACGCTGCACATGGGTATCGGTTCGCTTTAGGGTGGTCACCCCATCGCTCCAGCCCGCAAAGTAGTAATCAGCGCTCAGCGGCTCTACCTCCACCTCAGCCCCGCTAGCATCGTAGCCCACCGTCTGGTTTGCGGTAGAGGGGGCACTTTTCAGCTTGCCGCCCTCACCCACCTTGTAGATAAGCGTGTAGAACTCGGGGGCGAATTGCGCAGCCACTTCAAGATTGTCCGTGCGAAGCGTATCTACTCGCTGCGCCCCTTGCTTCCCATCGCTCCACTGGGTGAATTTATAGCCAGGGTTAGCCACAGCTAGCACAGCTTCCCCATGGTTGTTGCGCGCTACCCGCTGCGTGGCATTGCCTGCTATCCATCCCTGGGCTGCATTGGCAGTATACTTGAGCTCTAGTGTGGCCGCCCCTAGAGAATACACTTCGTGCGCACCTTCAGCCCCATTCTTAGTTGTATGGCTTAGAGGGCTATAGCCATCCTTAAGCACACGTATCGAACATTGAACCAATGGATTAAGATACCACGCAGCCATACCTTTAGCATCTGTAAGCTTGGCTTGGCCATTCACTATTACCGTGGCATCCTCCAATGGGCTGGACGTCCCAAGATCCCGCACCTCCACTATGAACGGGAAAAGATTGCCCTTCACCACCTCAAACTCCCCGTCCAGCGGCGTAACCTCGTAGAGATCGGTGGTGTACTTACTGCTGGCATCAGCCTCCACCGTGTAGCGCCCAACTGGGAGAATGGTGCCGAGCTCTACAACCTTCCCAGTGCTATCCTTCACGGTAAAGCAGCCCTTAGCCCAGGGATCTGGCATGCTCCAGGTATCGCTAGCATTCACTAGGGTGGCGTAGGTATATTGCAGCGCTATGGAAGAATCTATGGGGTACAACCTGGGAGTAACGGACACCGTGATGGGCTTCCTGCCCACAGTTATGCTCTTAGAGACCTCCGGGGCCGCCGCCCACACACTCCCGCCGGGCTGGGTAGCCGTAAGGGTTGCGCTGCCTGGCCTACCTATCCTCAGCGTGCCATCATCTGCCACGGTGGCTACGCTGGCATCCGAAGAGGTGAATGTGATGGGCAGCCCCGATGTGGCGCTAGCCCTAACCTCCACTGGCGCATCGCCGTAGGTGAACGGGGCTGAAGCCTGTTCCCATGCTATACTCTGAGCCTGCGCTATCCGTATGCTGTAGTGCTTCCGTTCCCTATTGGCTGCCCACACCGTTAGCATTCGGGGGGTAGTTAGATCCAGAGCACTCACTCCGCTCTCCACGGGCTTACCGAACGAGGTTACCGTTGCCCCTTCTGATAGCGTAAAGCTCAGCACGACCTTTGTGGGATCGATAGAGCCGCTGGGCACACCTATACGGCAATCTTGACTCACGGGACTAACCACCACATCATGCTCCAAGCCGCTGTTCCTCCTCTTCTCCAGGGTTAGGGAGAGCAGGTCGCACTCTCGGGAGAGATCCTCCTTGTAGGTAAGCACCACCCTCTGCACCACAGTGTGGCCAAAGAGGGTAGCTTTAGCTTCTATTGCCACTGGCTGGGAGAAATTGAATACCGTAGCATCGGTAACCTCAACCCCACCATAGGTAAGGGTAACCTCTGGCCAAGCCGTGAATATCTGCCCCCTCACGCTAGCAGCGTCCGTTCCCTTATCAAAGGTTACCGTGTAGGCATTAGCCCCCGTCAGCTGGTAATCGGCCTGGTGCTCAAAGTTGAACCGCCTTATAAGCCCTTTCACGGGTTGCCACATGCCGCTATCCACAGCATTGAGCCGCTGGGGATCTTTCGCCACTACTAGGGCTACGCTGTCGCCCGAGAGGCTGTAGCGATTCTTCGGTCCCTCGTCAAAGGTGAATTCCGCGAAGCAGCCATTCGGCAGGCTTCCATCAGCATTCCTCACATAGGCAAAGCTCTTGATCTGCCTTGGCCAAAGTGCTGATTCCCAAACCCTAAAGAGCTTCACCTGCCCGTTGAACGCTTTGCCCAGCAGGAGACGTGTTGCACCGCTCCAAGTGAAGTATGGGGCATCCATACCCCCATCGTCCTCTAGCTGGCACTCCTTCCCGTCTATGTAGAGGTTTATCTTGCACTGCCGCTGGTAGGGTGTACGATCTATCCCCTTCACCACCACTGCGAGGTGATGCCACTGCCCGGGCGTTATGGCGTTGGCTGGCGTGTTCACTATCATATTGTCGCCCACCACCATGGCTATGGCATTGTCGGGTATCCCGCCACTCATTCGGTAGGTAGTGTGGAGCTTGAACCCGTGCCCACGTATTAGCTCGCTGAACTGTGGCCTGTCTGCCTTGAACACCAGCTCCATGGTCCATTCCTTGCACTCTGGGGCATCCAGGAGCTTACCCACCCAGTTCATCTCCACCTGTTCGCCCGGTGTCTCTAGGCTCTTGGTTTCTATGGCGTAGAATCCCCCCTGCTCTGGCACAATGCAGTAGACCGTATCTGCCAGCCCATTGTTGCCCTGCACGGGATCGTTCAGCAGCTCCACCCTCACTATGTGCATCCCCACCTGGCTTAGGTCAGCTTTCGCCTCAAGGGTAACCGTTTTCTCCCCTATGTAGGGGGCAAGCATCCCCTCGCCGCTGCAGTCCAGCTCCTCCTCTAGGGCTGGCTTATCGTCTACCAGCACACGCACCTTAGCCACGCCATCGAAGGCGGTGTTGGAGCGATTGGTGAGGGTGAACTCTATTGGTTGCTCGGCGCTCAGATTCCTACCCGTTGCCCCGATGTTCAGGTTGCTCAGAGCCAAGTCTCCATGCCCTGTGAAGAGGCCATTTCTCAGCTCTAGGGCAAAGTCGAGCGCATCGCCACTCTCTAGGCTCTCGCAGGGGGAGGCTACCGAGGCTGTCGGGCCCACCTTTACCCTCGCGCGGCGAAGTCCACCCTTCAGCGAATTGAGGTCGTAGGTGAAGAGCCCCGAACCCTTTGTTCCTTGAGGGAGTTCAACGGTCTGCCGCTCCCCATCGGCAAACTGGCCATCGTTGTCCCAATCTACCCAGAGGGAGAGGCTATAGCCCGCGGGAATCCTGTTCTTCACCGCAATCACCACCTCAGCCTTCCCCTCCCCCTTGTAGAGCTCCACCGGGGTCTGAAGGACATACGCCATCTGCCCAGTCTTGACACCGTTGAACGATAGCGATTTACCGAATGCCGTAACGCTCGCAATGTAGAGCGAATCTACCACTGGCAGCTGCTCGGGTATACAGTACCGGTCATATATCGCGTAGGACTGCTGCGTATTATCGCTGGCATCGGTATCATCACCCTCCACGTAAGCCTCTATTCTGCGAGGTTTTGCCGCAGGAATGGTAACCTTGCCCCGTAGAGGATACCAATGCTCGCCTGGCTTTACATCCTCGATTATCTCGCTGAATTCACGACGTAGCCCAACGGTAACATTGCCCATGGATGTTGCCCAACGATTGAGGATCTTCACCTCCACTGGCACTGCGCCCTCGGTGTCGTCACCTTGAAGCGATGCCCTAACCCCCGTCAATGCTAGCGGATTCTGGCCTGGCACCATATCTACCACAGCCTCCCAGCCATCCGCCACCTCGCTGCTAGCCGACTGGAAGTGCAGCGTAACACCCCCATCCTCAGCCTCAGACACGTAGGAAACCGAAGGGTCATTATCACCCACCGCCTCGCCGGCGAGGTAGGCCCTATAGCGCAGCCCTGCCGTGTTGAGTTCATTGGTCACTTGGGTTGTGAACACCTGTAGAATCCCCTTGGTCTCTACCGTGCTGAATTTGGTGAAACGCACCCGAACCTTCATACTCGGGTCGCTGGGGAGAAATTTTACGGTGGAGAGCTGCCCGGTGCCGTAGGGGCGGAGTAGTCCGCCGTTGTCTGTGAACAGCAGCTTTTCTTTCACTATATGGGTTACCTTAGGGTCTACGGGTATACTCCGCCCGCCATAGCTTACGAATCCCGTTTTCGGCATCAAGACGATATCGCCCATATTGTAAACCTCGTACTCCTCCTCGCCGTTGGCCTCTGGGCGCAGCGGATCGACCTCGCAGGTAAAACGAATGGGGATGATCTCTCCCTCAGCCCGATCTGTGCTAAGATCCATCTCCATCTCCACCATTTTCCCCTCCATGGGCTTTAGGGTTACCTTGCTGTAATTTACCCATTTATCCCCTCGGTAGGCCTTTACCATCAGATCGTTGAGCTCTACAGCGCTCTTATTCTCCACCAGCAGGCGGAAGGTCTCCACGCCCAGCCGCGGGGCATCCTCTGGAGCCCTCACCAGCAGCAGGTGCACCTGGGGGGCTTGCACAGGGCGCTCTATGGCGATCTTGCCTACCGAGAGGTTCGACCCGTTGTTTGGGGCGGCGAATTCTATCACCAGCTGGTGTTTCTTGCCCGTCTCCAGCTCATACACCCACTCCTGGTCATAGGTAGCCCCTAGCTGCTCACGTATCCCCCGGGTGTCGGCCAGAAGGGTTGTGCCGTCTGGGCCTCCCTTCACCCGAATGTGGGCAGCCGTAGCATCGTAGGTATCGCCGGAGGTCAAGCCCCCCGTGATGTGGAGTAGCGCCCGCTCGCCTGCAGGAAATGCCGTTAGATCTAGCTCGCACATCCGCAGGCGGGCGATATTATCGGCATTCTTATCCGAGAAGTAGTCGCCTCGGTCAAAATCCTCATTCGTGCCATCACATATCAGTGCCAGCAGGTTAGAGCCCGCTGGGAGGTCGCCCGCCGTCTTGTATATCCAGCGGTGGTAGATGCCCTCGCCCTCCTCTATCCTGAAGTAGCGAGAGGGCGTAGTGGTGAAGGTTTCAACAAAGGGCAGTGCCGTGGGTTTCAGCTGAGTGGGTACAGAGTAGCTGGGTACTATTCCCTGAGCCCGCTTCCCGTAGACACCATCGCCGAGCTTTACCGCCACGCTCAGCACCGGGCGTTCCACCCCCTTGAGTTTATCGGCAGGCACGGCGAATTCTGTAGTTTCAGGGTTCGTCTCCCCTATAATCTCGAACTCCGCTCCACCGTCAGGATTCGCCAGAAGCACCACGTAGCCCTGCCGAACCCCATCGGCCTTCTTCCAGGTAAGCCGCCAACCCTCTGCACCGCATTCACCCTGCTGGAGCTTAAGCCCCGTAACCTGGGGTGCCACCGTGAACGGATGCGCGCTCTGCGCCACACGCCCCCGGCTATCTATTACCCTTACAAGCGCCCTATCGGTTGACGGCACATCCCACGGAAAGCGAACGGGGAAGTAGGGGAGCTGTTGACCGCGCTCGCCAATCACCTTCTCGTAGGGCTGCCAGCTCACGCCCCCATCATACGAGAGCTCCACCACATAGGGTGCCACCATATTCTCCACCGCCACTAGCGTGGTAGCCCCTGGAGTGCAGAGCTGCCCATCGGCCGGCGCAATGAGGCGAGATTCATCCCGATCAAAATACCATACTAACGCGTAGGGTTGCTTGCCAGTGGCCACCCTAGCCCCTGCTACGGTTATCGTAAGCTCCTGCACCCCCGCTAGCTCTCTGGCATCCAGGGTTACCTGCTCCATGTTGTTCAGCGTATCTACCCCGCGCGATGCTGGATCTTCTAGGTGGTCACGATGCGAACTGCACACCCAGGGGAGGTAGCTTGCCGCGCCGGCCTTTAGGCTGAGGTCGAGGTTATTCACCAGTACCGATTCACCATAGCGATAGGCCTTGGCCACTGCGGGATCTGTCCATGCCAACATCACCCTTACCCCGGTGCTGCCCTTCGGAATCTTCACGGTATGGGTATAGTTCCCCTTCACCTCCGCCTCTCCGGTGGCGTACCACCCTTGCTCTAGAGCCTCCACCGCCCGCTCCGCATTCACTATGCCATAGCCATACTGGAAATCGGGGCCTGGCCTGCCAGCATCGGTGGCGGTATTCGCGATGAAGGCTCGCACCAGCGCCGACGGCATCTCAGCCCCACCATTCAGCTGGGCGTAGCGCTCACTCAGCAACGCCGCATGTCCCGTAACGCTCGGCGCCGCCATGCTGGTGCCCTCATCCACCCCGTAGCTATTCTCTGGTATGGTGCTAAGGACTCCCTTCCCCTTGGCGCATACCGTAGGGGCAAGGCGTCCGTCATCCTGAGGTCCCCAGCTGCTAAAGCTCGTCATCTGCCCCCATCCATCCACAGCCCCCACTAGAATCACATTCTTGGCGCGCGTAGAACCCGTACCGTAGCCCGCCTTGCCTGAGAGCTCTGCAATCTCTGGGGCGCAAGACTGCTGGTCGTTCCCCGCAGAGAAAACGTGCGTAAGCTCTGGATGCTGCTGGGCCACCATATCGAGGTTTAGGTCAAACTCGCTGTAGTCCACCTCCTGCAGCTGACGGCAGATACGGTAGAGCGCAACCCCATACGAATTCTGGGTAAGCGTAATGCCAAAACGCTCGCGCGCCTGTGCCATCTCGTGCGCCTCGTCGAGCCCGTTGCTCCCCGTGCCGAAATTGTAGGTCCAAGCCTCCGCCTGGGGCGCCGTACCCCTGCCGTCAGGATTCACCAACCCGGCACCCAGCACTGTACCCAGCACGTGCGAGCCATGCTTATCATAGCTCTCGTACTCCTGCGCATGCACCCGTTGCCCAAAGTCCACATGGCTCGGCACGCTAGCATCCCAGAGCCCAACCCGCACGCCCTTCCCCTGCAGTTCCCTACCGCCCAACGATGCGGAATTACTTAGCACAGAGGCTCTACCAATAATACGCCCCTCCCGATTATGCAGTTCTCTGGGCATAGGCTGCAAGCCGACCTCCAGCACCCACGGGTAGGCAGCCAGCCGCTGAAGTTCGGCAATCGGGAGTTCCGCATAGCCAGCCCTGAAGTTCTCCTCCAGCTCAACCCCACTTGCGCCGAGCTGCCCTAGCACCCCAGATACAAGCTGGGGCGTGGCGTTTGGGGCATAGCGAACTACAACCTTCACCCGATCTGTCCCTACCCGGTCATGGGCGGGAATCTGGCTGAACGCTCCCGCATCTTTGTTCGCATCATGGCTCGTGGAATCATTACCCGCAATGCGGTTCGTGGTATTACCCGCGATGCGGCACGCCACGTCGCTACTAGCGGCAAGGGGGATCGCCAGCTTCCATTCAGGGCGAACGGCGACCAGGGAGGTGAGGAGGCCGCTGCGCAAACGGACCGGATCGCAATCCTCGCGCACCAACGCCCAGTAGGCATTGCCCCCCACGTAGTCGCCCAGCTCTACCCCTTGGCGTGCTAGGGCGGCCCTCTCTGCCTGCGTCGGGAGCTCGCGCAACTGTACCAGCGCATTCCTGTAGCCGTTCACGGGATGCCCAAGATACTCAAGATCCCGCAAGACGTGCCCCCTGCTACCAGCACGCCCGCCTGCCAGATTCTGCTCCAGAACGAAGACGCACCCACCGAGCTGCACCGTGTGCTGCGCAAACATAGCCAACGGCAGCAAAAATCCCAGCAGTGCAATCAAGACCAATTTTTTCATCAGCAATAGCGTTTTAAGGATCATCTTCTAAAAAAATGCGCCGCAAGATAGCACTTTTTCCCGACCTGCGGCTAGGCAAACCGCTGAAAAGCACCCGCAAACCATTCAATCGGGGCCTAGGAGCGCGATGCGGCATCCTTAATCGGACGCAGCGATTATCAATCGCGACGCGGTGATTTTTAAACGTGACGCGGTGCGCCACGATGGTTAGGGCGG
>LIIK01000088.1 GCA_001421095.1 Candidatus [Bacteroides] periocalifornicus
CATCTGCTTGGCAAAAAGCAAGGCGAGGTGGTTCAGGGTCTTGAATGTCATCTGCGGCTCGTCCTTCGGGGCGATGCCGATCTCTATGCGCAGGAACTTGTTTTTGCAACAGCTGTTGTAGTCGTTGATCAGCTTCATTTCCTCGTGAATCTCCTTCGGTGTTTCGCCGCACAGGTTGTGGAGGGCGAGAAGCCGGTCGAGCTTTCCCTCACGAAAAATGTACTCCAGCGCGTTGCTTCCGTGTGCGATGGCCTTACACTTGGCGATCATGGTCTTCGATATTTAAGCGCTTAAATACCTCCTTTGGAACCCGGTAACGGGGGCTGAAGAACCGCTTAAACGCGACCTTGGCATAGGTGGCAAGTGCCTTCGTGGTGTCNACCCAANAGNCGTCTTTGACCTTAATCNGGTTAGAAATGTGCGCGTAGAATAGTGCCGTCTGACGGAGGATGGCAAGCGCCTCCCTCTCGTTGTCGCCCATCGGTGGCACGGCGACGACGGATCCGCTGAGCAACATCTCTCGGCAATAGTCGGAGTATTTCCGCCCCGCATTCGTGGCTCTCGAACGGATCCGCTCCTTCTCCTCGGCCGTGCAT
>LIIK01000089.1 GCA_001421095.1 Candidatus [Bacteroides] periocalifornicus
CCGCATCGAGCTGCGCAGGGTCGAGGTTGCAGGTAAGGGGGTCAACGTCGACGAAAACTGGGGTGAGCCCCAAGAGGAGCACCACCTCGGCAGTGGCTGCGTAGGTAAAGGCGGGGACAATCACCTCGTCGCCAGCACGCAAACCGCACGACATCAGGGCTATCTGCAACGCATCCGTGCCGTTACCACAGGGGATGACCTCTACGGGTTGCCCTTCGGGGGTGTGCATATACGCCCCGAGCTCGGTGGCAAAGAGGGCGACCTCCTCCCCTTGGATAAAGTGCCCGTGGGCGAGCACTTGTGCCATAGCGGTTTGTATTTCTGGTAGATAGGCGGCATCCTGTGCCACGAGGTCGACCATTGCGATGGGCTCTCTTTCCATACCACAAGCTTTTTGTTAACGACGCAGGCGCGAGGCGAGCCCGCCGAGCAGCAGCAAGGCAATCGCAAAGTAGGCAATGCGCCCGATGTAGTCGCCCCATTCTACGTAGAACGTGCGTTGAGACTGGGGATAGACCTCCGCACGGAAGGCATCTTGCACCCACCAGCCCCTTCGCTCCGTAACGCGCCCCGCGGGG
>LIIK01000068.1 GCA_001421095.1 Candidatus [Bacteroides] periocalifornicus
CCTGCGGAACGTGGCTGCCCTACGGTCGCTGCGCATGGTGAACGCCCTGGGGCAGACGGTACTGACCCGTACACACGACGGGGCAGAGACCATGGTGGTAGCCACCGACACGCTCCCTGCGGGCATCTACCTGCTACACCTTACCGACACCGCAGGCGGCATCCATACCCTCCGCTTTGCGAAGCGGTAGCGGAGCTAGCCCTATACTAGAGAGAGGGGAGGCCTAGGCCTCCCCTCTCTTTTCATGTAGCACCATACACTATACTGTTCAATGCGGATGGCGGGGGCGGTGTCCCTAGTTGCTGTGTTCTGCTGGCACACACCTTTTGCCGGCCGATTGCCCTGCCAGTGCGCCCGTTGAGTAGGCTATCTGAAGGTTGAATCCCCCCGTATCGCCATCTACATCCAGCACTTCGCCACAGAAGTAGAGACCGGATTGGCAGAGAGATTCCAGCGTGCTAGGATTGAGTTCCTTTACCCCGATGCCGCCTATTGTTACTACGGCTCTAGGCCATCCTTCGCTCTGGGTTACCTGTAGTTTTATGCCCTTTAGCGCCCGTTGCAGGGCCAGCACAGCGCTCTGTCCAAGCTTAGAGCCCACATCCTTCAGGGGAATACGGGCCTCAGCCCCCACCCTTCGTACAAGGGGTGCTGGCACGAAACCCCGGAGTATAGAGGCGAAAGTATCGCCCGGCCTGCTTGCAAAATCACGCGTTATACGAGCCTGGAGTTTCTCTTCGCTCAAGGCAGGCTTAAGATCGAGCACCAGGGTTGGGTAGACTCCCTTGCGCTCGGCCAGCTGCACTGCTCGGCTCAACTGTAGCACCGCTGGGCCACCTATCCCCTCGGGAGTAATCTCTACATCGCCAAAGGTTCGCCCGATCTCCTTATTGCCCATCATCGCGCTAAGCCCCACGTTCTTCACGGTGAAACGCTCCTGCACCCCGAAGGTGGGTATTGTGCAGAAACCCACCAACCCCGGGAGGATTCTACCCAACCGATGCCCAGCATTCTCGGCAAATCGATAGCCATCGCCCGTTGAGCCTGAGCCCGGGTAACCCATGCCGCCCGTAGCCACCACCACGCACTGCGCAGTGAGTTCAATGGGTTGATGCCCGCCCGCCGTAGCCCGGACAGACCATAGCCCCTCGCCATTCCTGGTTACCTCCTGCACCGTGCTATTGAGCTGTATGGACACCCCCTGCGCACTGCACCACCGTTCTAGCGCGCCCGCCACATCGGCAGCCTTACCGCTGGCGGGGTAGACCCTCGTGCCGCGCTCCACCACCGTGGGTACCCCCTGCTTCTCAATAATCGCAACGATCCCGCTATTGTCTAGCAGGGTGAAAGCCTCCTTCAGCAGCTCTACATCGCCGTGCAGATGCTCTGGGTAGTGGCCCATTGGCATGGAGTTCGTGATGTTGCACCGTCCTTTACCCGTTATTCGCAGCTTCCGGCCAATCTGCGCATTCTTCTCCAGCAGCGTAACCCTAGCACCCTGCATGGCTGCGTAGCCTGCCGCCAGCAGGCCCGCGGGGCCCCCGCCCACCACCACTACATCTATATTCATCGTTCGCTCCATTCTGCTACCGTCCCCTAATATTGCTGATTTTTCACTCCTACCATCGCCCAGAGCGCAATGCCCGCCGCGGTGGCCACATTCAGCGAATGCTTAGTGCCATGCTGGGGTATCTCTAGGCAGAGCGTGCAGTGCGCGAGCAGCGTTTCGCTTACGCCATCCACCTCATTGCCGAGAATCAAAAGGGTCTTTTGCGTTGGGTCATGTTGGTATTGCTCGAGCCGGGTGCTTCCCTTGCACTGCTCCAGCGCCACTATGGTGTACCCCCTGGCCATGTAGGCATTCACCGCGTCCTGGGGCTGCTGGTAGTGCTCCCATGGCACCGAGAGCTCAGCCCCCAGCGCCGCCCTATGCAGCTCGCGGTGTGGCGGAATCCCCGTGAACCCGCATAGCGCGAGCCCCTCCACGGCAAAGGCATCGGCCGTGCGGAATATAGCCCCCACATTCTGCAGGCTGCGCACATTCTCTAGTAGCACCGCCAGCGGCCATTTGGGCTGCTGCCTGTACTCCTCTGCGCTGCAACGCCCTAGCTCTGGCATCGTTAGCTTGCGAAACATGGGTATCTAGCGGTTCAGTAATTTAAGGCTCTGGTGTAGCGGTTTTCCTGCGTTTACCCCCTTGCGTCGGTGCTGTGATTGGTGAGCGCTTCGAAAGCCCCGTGCGCATTCCCCTTGCCGCGGCAGCCTCGCTCGGTACAGGAGTTTTTTTTGAGGGGGCTCTTGCAACAATCGACGGCGTAATGGTGGAGCATACCGCACGGTTCATCCGTTTTTTCAGCAGTCTCTGTTAGTTTTACTCGGAACAGAAAAATGGGGCGATTCCCCAACCGCCCCCATTGCCTTACCATTCCACCCTTCTTCGGGCAAAGGGCATCGTCATGCAGCGACACCCTCCTCCCCCGCGGGGTAGCTCATTGCCATCTAGCGTTACCACGCAGCGCCCACCCTCCATCGGATTCACCTTTCCGCTGGCCACGTCGGCTGCCCTCAGCACACGGAAACCATTTTGGCTCAGGGCCTCTATGGTATGCGTATTGCGGGCGTACCCGAAGATCTTCCCGGGGGCAAAGGAGAAGAAATTAGCCCCGCTATGCCACTGCTCGCGGTCTGGATTCCACCCGTTCTCCGCGCCACCGCACAGCACAGGCTTCAGCGGCATGCCGAGCCCACGGAGGGCATCTACCAAGCTATGCTCATAGCGTATGCGCCGCTTGCCGCTGGGCTCTACCTCCAGGTGGATGGTGTGGAACTGCGGGGAATGCAGAATCAGCGGGGCGTAGACCATGCAGCGATCCCTATCGAGCAGGGTGAAGACCATATCGAGATGGATGAACGACTCGGGCGCGTGGGGGAGTTCCTGCACCAGCACGTGCAGCGGCTTCTCTAGCCCTTTCTCGAGCAATTGCCCTACCAGGTAGTCTACCCCCTCGGCCGAGGAGCGTAGCCCGTTGCCCACGAGCAGGATGTCCTCTCGGGCTATGTGCACATCACCGCCCTCTACCCGCAGGTCGTGCGCACCTTTTACCGTTCGGGGATCAAGCACCGCGGCCCTTATCGTCTTGGAGTAGCGGTATATGGCGTTGAGCACCGCGATTTCACCTCGCCGCACCTCTGAGGCCATGCTCCCGAGCAGCACGGAGTTGAACACCGTCATAGAGGCATCGCGCATGAAGAAGAGATTGAAGAGCGGCGGAATGGCGAATCGCTGCCCATTCTGGAAATCCGCCAGCCGTCCTGTGGGGCGTTCTACCCCCTCTATCAGTCTGCTAGCCAGCAAATTGGCATCCATCGCCTTCAGCTCCTCCAGCAGCCCAGGGTACTCCTCGGGGCACACGGCAGCCAGCAGCTCGGCCTTGGGTTCGGGTTGCTCCAGCACCTCGCGCAACAGATCTTTCACCTCCAGCACCCTGCTAATCTTGCCGAGTGCACCTTTGAATGGCGTGTGTTCTTTCTGCGCTTCTTGGCGGCTGATGATATCGCTGTAGAGCGCCCAGTGGGCGTTGGTGGGCGACATTTTCTCTACCTCCTCGCCGGGGGTATGCACCAGCACGCACTCCAGCTCGCCGATTTCTGAATGGACGTTGGCCAATATGGGACTGCTCATAAATGAGGGCATTTAGATGTTTATTTCTTGAAAAAATATCGCACCCCGCAGGGAAAACCTTTCACGGTCGCAAACCTAACCACGCAGCCAGGCTACCATGCGATTGCTGCAGAATCGGGTGAACATGAACCTGAAGACGGGCAGGTATAGAAGGATCAATGGGCAACATCTCACCAAAAGGGCTGATACTCGGGGGATTTGACACCGCCCCTGCCAAGATCGTAATATCGCAAACCTTGGCCATTGACGGAACTGTTATTCTCTTAGAGATCTTTGACCTCTCAACGTTTTAAAAATCTGGGAATTACTCAACAATCCTACCCTCTGTTGGCGCTGCGTTTACAGGCCGAATTCTCTCCGGAGCTCATCCACCCTGTCGAGCCGCTCCCAGCCGAAGAACTCCACTTCGCGCAGCATGGTTTGCCCGTTCTCTATTAGCTCTACCTCACCCCGGTAGGGAGCGCGGCCAAAATGCCCGTATGTGGCTGTGGGGAGGTATATAGGGTTCAGTAAACCAAATCGTTGCACTATAGCCCAAGGGCGTAGGTCGAAGAGCTTTTTTGCTCGCTCGGCCAGCTCGCCGTCGCTCACCTTCAGGTGGCTAGTGCCGTGCGTATGCACCATGAGGCTCACGGGTTGCGCCACCCCTATGGCGTAGGCTACCTGCACGGTAGCTTGGTCTGCCAGCCCCGCCGCCACTATATTTTTGGCCATGTGGCGCACGGCGTAGGCGGCAGACCTATCGACCTTGGAGGCATCCTTGCCTGAGAATGCGCCGCCGCCGTGGGCTATCCACCCCCCGTAGGTGTCTACTATGATTTTCCGCCCCGTGAGGCCTGTGTCACCATGGGGCCCCCCGACCACAAACTTGCCCGTGGGGTTCACCAGCAGCTTGAAATCATCCCTAAAGAGCTTCCTTTCCCCCTCTGGTAGCAACGCTCTCAGCCTGGGGATGAGGATGTTGACTATGTCTCTACGGATGGTTTCCGCCATTGCCTCGTCAGTATCGAACTCATCGTGCTGGGTCGATACCACAATCGTGTGCACCCTCCGCGGCGTGCCGTTGTCATCGTACTCCAGCGTCACTTGGCTCTTGGCATCGGGGCGTAGGTAGCGCATCTCCTTCCCCTCGTGGCGTATGGCGCTGAGCTCGCGCAGCAGCAGGTGGGCGAGGTGGATAGGGAGCGGCATGTAGTCTTGCGTATCCCGGCAGGCATAGCCGAACATCATCCCCTGGTCACCCGCGCCCTGCTCTTCGGGGGCCTGCCGGGCAACCCCCCGGTTGATGTCGGGCGACTGCTCATGGATGGCCGATAGCACCCCGCAGCTGTTGCCGTCGAACATGAGGTCGGCCCTATTGTAGCCCACCTGGTTCACCACGCGCCGCGCCACCTGCTGCACATCCACATAGCCGTGCGTGCGAATCTCCCCGCTCAGCACCACCAGCCCGGTAGTAACCAGCGTCTCGCAGGCTACCTTGGCATGCGGGTCGCGACGAAGGAATTCATCGAGTAACGCATCGGATATCTGGTCGGCCACCTTGTCGGGATGCCCTTCCGATACGCTCTCGGAGGTAAATAGATAGCTCATGGGTATCAGCTATTTAGCATTTTTATCAGAACGCCTCCCTCGTGAACAATTCGCGGCGGATAGCGAGGCACTTCTGCGGGCAAAGGTACGAACTTCTTACTAAACGCCAAAGCGAACACCGCCAGGGCACAACGCGCACTACCCCACCTACCAACCCGGCATCTCCCCCTAGCCGCATGGGCTGTGCGCGCACGGGAAAGCTGCACTGCCCTGTGGCTTGGACAACGCATCGTACCCCTCGCCTGGCGGACAGCTTTACAGCCGCCCCTCATGCCTACAACCGACCCAACCCAAAGGGTGCTGAGCCACTGCTCAGCACTACACCTGCGCCGTACCTTCGCCGTACCA
>LIIK01000090.1 GCA_001421095.1 Candidatus [Bacteroides] periocalifornicus
ATACTGATAGCGAATCTGCTCGACCGTGTCTTGCCGCTCAAAGGTCTGCTGTAAGATATTAAACCCCTCCTCCAAGGTGAAGAGATCGGCAGCAGCAAGTGTATTGTTCTTAACGTGTGAGACAGGCATTTGCCCCTGCGGCATTACCGTATCACGCTGCCAATAAGGCGAATCAAGACCCCCATTAAGCGCATGCTCCATCCGCCTTACGATGGCAGAACCAGACACATACCAACGCCCCTGTACCCACGAGGCATAGAGTTCGCCCAAGTTGTAACGAGACGAGAGGTTTACCATCGGGCTCTTATCCTCAGCGTGCATCACGTTGAAGGCAAAGTTCACTCCCGGCGCGAGATTCTGCGTGTAGAAACCCCGAGCATAGAGTTCCCCTTCAGAGGAGCTAAAGTGGTTCGAAGCATTGAAATGTGAGTACGGTCCTTGGGCTTGAAAGGTAGCGTGCTGTGGCTGAAGGTGCTGCGCAATAGAGTGAAGCGAAGGCGGAAGCGAGGCTTGACACATCGGACGCGCAAAAAACTCATCGTACTGAAGGGGCGCATACCAGATACCAAGATGT
>LIIK01000069.1 GCA_001421095.1 Candidatus [Bacteroides] periocalifornicus
GAGAGTCACATTTCTACCAATTTTCGAGATTGGCTATTGCGGATCTTGGTAGGGGCGGTGCCGAGCGCAGCGAGTGCCCGCCCACCTACGAACCTACGAGTGCCCGCCCACCCGCGCCGCGTCGTTATAACAACCGAGGGGATCCCTGGGCGGCTTGGTATGCGCATGGTGGCGGCGGCGACGGGCGGGCATTTGGATCGCAATGATATCCTCGCCAATGCCGACTGTAGGGGCGGGGTCTTCGCGGTTTTCGCGAAGATTCCCCCGCCCATTGTCCCCCACCATACGCGTCTATTCTCCCCGCATNGCGCTTATCCCCTCCGCGTCGCTTACCCCCTCCGCGTCGCATCCCCCCCATTTTTTTCTGTGCGCTTCACTTTCTTGCCCGTTGCTTTTTTTCCTCGTAAACTCGCGCTACCTTTGTGGCGTGCCCCGATGGTGGGGATTAACCTTATTCGCTTAGTTTAACACATGGAACGAATATTTTCGCTGAGCAAAAAGCAGCTACGTTGGCTGGGGATTGGTGTGGGCGCAGCGGTGCTGCTGGCGGCCTTTATCCTCACCATCGTCCTTTACCGCGGGAGTGGCCGCGGTAGGCGCCTCATGGCGGGGGTCGATTTCCAACCCTATATATCGGCCTACACCTCGGGTATCATCTCGCGCCAGTCCACCGTGCAGGTGGTCTTTACCCGTGATTTGGCCACCCCAGATCAGGTGGGCAAGGAGGCGAGCAGCGCGCTCCTCAAGGTCAGCCCCAAGGTTAAGGGGGAGCTGGTCTGGGCCAATGCGCGCACGCTGGAGTATGTGCCCACCCAGGGCTTGCAGTCGGGCGAGAACTATGAGGTTACCGTGCGGCTCGATAAGCTCTTCGATGCGGTGCCAAAGGAGGCCAAGGAGTTCATTTTCAACTTCCAGACCATCAAGCAGCAGGTCGATTTCACCGATATCTACTACTACACCACCAAGGCCGATGGCGAGGGACGGGGGCATATTAGGGGTACTCTGTCAACAGCTGATGTGGCTGACGTAGAATCGGTTACAAATGGAATCCTGATCAAGCAGGACGGGAAGCGGATACCCGTAACGGTGGAGATGGGCGAGGGCGAGCGGGATTTCCACTTCAGCTCCGATGTCGTTACCGTTGGCGATGACGATATAATCTATTCATTTGAGGGAAAGGCGCTTGGATGTGATGATCTCGATGCCGAGCAGTTCCCTGGCCTGCCCGCCAATAGCGATTTCTACGCAATGGACGGCGCGGTGATCTACGATGGGGCGCAGTGCTTCCGGGTACAGTTCAGCAAGCCGCTAGATCCGAACCAGAACTTCAAGGGGTTGGTCTACACCTCAGAGCCGGTGGATCTCCGCGTGCGGGTTGATGGCAATATGCTCTACATCTACCCGGCCGAGAACCTGGAGGGGACCTATACGTTCAATGTCGACCGTGCGGTGCGCAGCGCCTCGGGGAGCCAGATGACGAGCAGTTTCTCCATGAAGCAGGACTTTAGGGCCGGGAAGCCTGAGGTGAGTTTCCTGCAGGAGGGGGCGATTCTCCCGGCCACCGGCGCGATTACTATCCCATTCAGGGCTACTGCGCTTAAGGCTGTGGATGTGTATGTGTACCAGATATTTGAATCGAATATTGCGCAGTTCTTCCAGATCAACAGCTATAACCGGGCCTACGAGCTCCACCGGGTGGGCAAGCTCATCCTCCGTAAAACCGTGCGCCTCGGCGACCTGAGCAGAGGGGTTGAGGGAGTCTATGCGCTGGATCTCAGCCCATTGGTGCAGCTACAGCCCGGCGCTATCTACCGCGTAGGACTGGGAATGCGGAAGGAACTCGCCATTACGAAATGCAACGATGGCCAGGAGAACGAGGATTTTGTGGATTGCTCTGAGCTCCCAGAACCGGACGAGGATGGCGATATCTACTACTACGGTGACTATGATTATGATTGGGATGAGCGGAACAATCCCTGCCACTCCTATTACTACCGCTACCGTGGAGTGGAGTGGAAGAACATCGTGGTCTCTAACATCGGCCTCATAGCCAAGCGCGGCGGAGAGAGCATCCTACGCGTCTACACCACCAGCCTTACCGATAGCAAGCCAATGCAGGATGTGGAGGTCCAGCTGCTGAACTACCAGCTGCAGCTACTGGGGCAGGGCACTTCAGATGGCGACGGGGCGGTCAGCATAGAGTACCCGCGCGATGAAAAGCCCTTCCTAGTGGTGGCCAAGCACGGGCAGCAGCGCTCCTACCTCCCGGTGCGCGAGTACGACGGGCTATCCTACTCCACCTTTGATGTGAATGGGGCTACGCTACAGGGTGGGTTGCAGGGGTTTATCTATGGTGACAGGGGCGTGTGGAGGCCTGGCGATTCCATATTCCTAACCCTGATGCTGGAGGATAGGGAGGCGGTGCTGCCGGCGGGCCACCCCATAGAGTTCTCGCTCTACGATACCGATGGTAAGCGCATGGCAAGGAAGGTTCTCACCAGCAATGAGTTCAATGTCTACACCTTTGCCACGGCTACCCGCTCTGATGCCCCCACGGGATTCTACCGGGCGGAGGCCAAGGTGGGCAATGCCCGCTTCTCCAAGTCGGTTCGCGTGGAGACCATAAAGCCAAACCGCCTCAAGATCAATCTCGATTTTGACTATGACATCCTCGAGGCCGATCGTGAGAACCCCCTCCGGCTCTCTTCGCGCTGGCTGCACGGCTCGCCGGCACGTAACCTGAAGGCCGATCTCGAGGTGGTCTTCAATGCCCGCCACACCTCCTTCAAGGGCTATGAGGATTACGAATTTAACGATGTAACCGCCCCCTTCCGCACGGTACGCCAAACCCTCCTCGAGACGCATCTCTCAGATGATGGGGTGGCGGTCGCTTCGCCCCGCTTTGCCGATGTCAGAGGGGCTAATGGCATGCTGAATGCCACCTTTAATGCCAGGGTCTACGAAGAGGGGGGAGGGTATAGCTTTGCGTCCTTCTCCAAGCCGTTCTCCCCATTCAGCTCCTACGTCGGCCTCCTGGTCCCGAAGAGCGATAACTACTACGTAGAAACCGATAAAGATCAGAAATTCAAGCTGGTAACGGTAGATAAAGAGGGCCATCCGGAGGGCAACATCCCCCTCTCTGTCCAGGTCTACAAGCTCGCCTGGGGATGGTGGTGGGAGCACGATGACGAATCGCTGGCCTCCTACCTCGATTCCCGCTCCACCGAGCTCATCAAGGAGATCGACGACCTAAGTACCGATGGTTCCGGAAAGGCTGAATTCCCCGTCCAGATCAACTATCCCAACTGGGGGCGATACCTGGTGCGTGTGCGCGATAGGAACAGTGGCCACGTGGCCTCGCAGGTGGTTTTCTGGGATTGGCCGGCCTCGCGCGAACGGGGTATCGACCGTAGCCAAGGGAGCTCTACCGTCTTGGGTATCACCTGCGACAAGGCCTCATATGAGGTAGGGCAAAAGGCCGAACTCTCTGTGCCTACCCCCGCGGGCGGAAGCCTCTTGGTCTCGGTGGAGGACGGCGCTACGGTGCTGAATTCCTTCTGGATAGAGGCCAAGGAAGGGCAAACCTCGTTCAAGCTCGACATCACTGACCGCATGGCGCCAAACGTTTACTGCAATGTAACCCTCCTACAGCCCTACGGCCAAACGGCCAATGACCTGCCGCTGCGTATGTATGGGGTGGTTCCCCTTATGGTGGAGAACCCCAAGAGCCACCTGCACCCAGTGATTCTGGTCCCCAAGGAGGTACGTCCCGATGCGAAGGTTGAGCTCACGGTGAAGGAGGAGGATGGACGGCCTATGGCCTTCACCCTGGCTGTGGTGGACGAGGGGCTGCTCGACATTACGGCCTTCAAAACCCCTAAGCCCTGGGATTACTTCTACGCTCGCCGTGCGCTCGGGGTTGAGACTATGGATCTCTTCGAGGAGGTGATAGGTGCCTACGCGGGGCGTATCAATAGCATCCTCAGCATCGGGGGGGGCGATGGAATGGAACTCAACGCCGATGAAGAAAAGGCTAACGATCCCCTAGCCAACCGCTTCCAGCCCGTGGTGCGCTTCTTCGGCCCCTACAATCTGGAGGCGGGGAAAAAGCAGAAAATCTCCTTCCAGATGCCAAGCTACATCGGCTCTGTCCGCATTATGGCGGTGGCCTCGGGTAAGCAGAATGCCTATGGGCATGCGGAGCAGACTATGGCGGTGCGCAATCCCCTCATGGTGCAAGCTACGCTCCCAAGGGTGCTCAGCATTGGCGAGCAGCTCGACGTGCCAATCACCGTGTTCACCACCACCGATAAGATCTCCAGCGTGGAGGTGAAGGTAGAGGTATCCGGTGGGCTGCAGTCGGTCGGCGAAACCACTAAGCGTGTAGGATTCTCCAAGGCGGGCGACCAAACGATCCTCTTCCCCGTGCGCGTGGCGCAGCAGGTGGGGCGCGGCACTGTGAAGGTCACTGCCAAGGGGGGGGGAGAGACCGCCTCTGCTACCGTGCAGATCGGGGTGCGCAATCCCTATGCCCGCATCCAGGCTACCGTGGCCAAATCGGTGGCTGCTGGCAAGCAGATTGCGCTCGGCGGGCCAAAGCTCGGCATGCTCTCCGAGGGCGAGGGGCGCATTGAGGTCAGCAACCTCCCGGTTATCGCCATCGGTGAGCATATGAGCTACATAGAGCAATACCCCTACACCTGCCTGGAGCAACGCACCTCGCAGGCCATGGCCAGAATGCTCTACCCTGAGGCCGTAAAGGTGTCTAACGAGCGCCGAGACTCCATAACGGAGCAGGTGAACGCCTTCCTCAGCACCCTAGCGCAAAACCAGCTGCCAAACGGGGGCTTCTCGCTCTGGCAGAATACCTCTACACCGCACTTCTGGGCTACTACCTACGTTGGGCATTTCATGCTCCTTGCCAAGGAAATGGGCTATAAAATCTCACCCTCCATCCTCTCTAAATGGGCGCAGTTCCAAGAACGGACAGCCCGTGAATGGAGCATAGAGAAAAGCTACGATAATTCGGCGCTGCAGCAAGCCTATCGCCTCTATACGCTGGCATTGGCCGGAAAACCGCAAATGGGCGCCATGAACCGCCTCCGCGAACTCGCCAATCTCCCCAGCAATGCCCGCTGGCGATTGGCAGCTGCCTACCTAGTGGCCGGCAATAAAAAGGCCGCTGAAGACCTAGTGGGCTCTGCCTCCACCGATGTCAAACCCTACTCCAACGATGCTTGGTGCTTCGGCTCGCAGCTCCGAGATCAGGCCATGCTGCTAGAGGCTCTCACGCTTATGAAGAGGTTCGACCAGGGGCTAACACTCCTGCAAACCATGGCGAATCGGCTAGCTTCAGACAGCTGGATCAGCACCCAGGAAATCGGCTTTAGCCTCCTGGCATACTACAAGTTCGCCCAGGCAACCAAGGCCAACCAGGGGAATGTGGAGGGCGAGGTGAAGATCGGCTCTAATACCTACGGGGTTAGCACCGTCACCTCAAACTTCGTGCTGCCCTTTACCCTACCTGCTAACGGCCTGCCACAGTGCCTGTTCACCAACAAGGCCAAGGGCACGCTCTTCGTCTCCCTTACC
>LIIK01000041.1 GCA_001421095.1 Candidatus [Bacteroides] periocalifornicus
GCATTAGGGACCTCCTACGGGCGGGTAGATGGTGGGCGGTGGCAGTGCGTTGCTGCGATATCCACGCCAACTCTGCCCATCGTCCATCTGCCGTCTATACGGGCCGAGGCTTGGGGAGAGGCTAGAGTGCCGCGTTAGCCCGTTGGGGGCTTCGTGTGGGTAATGCTGATGGGGGCGGAGAGAGCCTCATGGCCGGTGGGCTGCCCGCTGCGTGCACAGGTAGTTGGCCAGGCTCGTTAGCCGGTTGAAGGCTGCTACGGCCTCCTGCTGCCAGAATTGCTGGTACTGGGCGCTGTGGTTGTGCTGGGAGCCCGGGGTGTCGCTTATTACGCGGAGCCCGATGAAGGGTACGCCGGCTAGGTGGCAGGTTTGCGCTACGGCAGTCGACTCCATGTCTACCGCTATCGCTTGGGGGAAATCGTGGTGGATGGACGCGATTTTCTCAGGGCTGGGGATGAAGTACTCACCGCATGCGAAGTCCCCCAGCTGCACCCTCTGGAGCTTTTGGTGGCGAAGAATGTCGATAGAGGCCGAATCGCCCGGGTAGTATTGGGGGAGTTCTTGAATCTGCCCGGGTAGATTGCCCTCCCCGCACCATACATCGTGGTAGGTGTATCGGGCGCCAGCCACAATGTCGCCGGGGGTTAGCCCGGGGCCAATTCCGCCGCTAGTGCCGATGCTCACCACCAGGCTGGGTCGCCACCTCCATATAGCCTGCTGGGTGGCCAGGGCGGCGTTCACCTTCCCTATGCCTGCGAGCTGGAGGTGGGAGTGGGGCCCCTTAAGCGCATGGAGGAGTGCAAGCTCCTTCGCCATGGCCACGGGGTAGAAAACTACGAATTGCCCTGCTGCCATCGGCTAGTTGCTGTTGGGCGATGGGGCATGCTGATAGCGTTCGGGGTGGCGAGGGTTCTGGGGGAACCACCCTTTGCGCACGCGCTCTTCCTGCTGTATCACCTCGCCTATTCCCCAGAGTAGGCAGTAGCCAAATACGCTGATTGCGCTGGATATAAGCACATTGTCCACTAGGAGTGAGGTTCCGATACATGCGAGTCCAATGGCGAGGAATCCCCACCACACCCGTTTGCTTAGCCAGTATTCACCTGCTATACAGAGCCATCGCGTAAGGGCGATGATGCCGAATACCAGCACTCCCATGAGGATTCCGTCGAAGTCCAGTTGGTTCATCTCCCTATAGGCTTATTTGGGTAGATAGGATGCTATTCTTCAGGATTTTACGCCATCGTAGTACTCAGCGGGTCGTTTGGGGTTTCGCTTGGCATGCCCTTTGCGCGCGCGTTCATGCTGCCATACTAGCTCTAGGCTGCTCCAGCAGAGGCCAGCGCCTACGCTCCCCAGCACCATGGAGCCCAGCGGTGGGGCGAACAGCGAGCCGGCAAACGCCCCAACAGCGAGAAGCACGAAGGCTGGCCACATGCGTTTCCCTAGGTGGTACTCCACGGCTATAACCAGCGGGTGGAATACCCCCACCACTACGAAGGCGATAGCGCCCACTATCAGTCCGGTGAACATGGCGTTTTGCGTGTTGGGAGCCGGCGGTGCGGGCGTTGGCTGCCCGGGTTGTATTGAGTGTTTGAGAGAGCTATGGGTAAGATACGCATGCGTGCTATTTGTAGAGAAGGGGAACTTATTGGTATTGTTAAAACGTTTTTAATCAATCAATTACGAATATTAATGTCCCTAGCGGACTCCCCTGCGTTTGTAGCGACGTGGCGTGCCGCGTCGTTTGAGCGGGTTTTGCAGAGGGTTCATTTTTAATATGATTGTGTACCTGTGGGTTAAAAACGTCCAACCAACGAGGATTGTTCGCCCGCTATTTTTGCCAGCTGCTCTTGAAGAAGATGAGGAGTAAGCCGAAGATCTCTAGGCGCCCGAGCAGCATGACGAGGGAGAGGACTAGCCGGGCGAGTACCGACATCTCTGAGTATGATTGGAATGAGCCGAGCGCGCCGAATGCGGCCCCCACATTGCTCATGCAGCTCGCGCTGGCAATGACGCTGGTGCGGAGCCCATTGCCCTCAAAAGCTAGCACGATGGCCGAGGCCAGCACCACCATGATGTAGAGGAAGATGTAGATGAGTACTGCGTTGATGGTGGCGGGCTCTATGCGAATCCTTCCAATCTGCACGGGAATCACGGCCTTAGGGTGCTGCTGGCGGAGTATGGTGGCGCGCACGGCGGCTAGGGCTATCACCAGCCGGTCCATCTTGATCCCGCCGGCCGTAGAGCCTGAGCAGCCGCCGATTATGCAGGTTACAAATATCACCAGCAGGGCTAGGGTGGGCCAGTCTGTGGTCTCTGTGGTGGCAAATCCTGTGGTGCTGAGCACAGACATTACCTGGAAGGCCGCGTGGCGGAGCCCGTGTAGCCAGCTGGCGTAGTGGCTGGAGAGATCTATGGCTATCAGCAGCGTAGCGCCGAGCGAGAAGAGAAGGAAGAACCTTACGATGGGGGAACGGAAAAAGGATTTTGCATGCCCAGATATGAGGCTGTAGATGAGCCCGAAGTGGATGCTGGCGAGGGTCATCCCCCCTATGATTACGAGCTCGGCCCAACGGTTGTTATAGCTCGCGATGCTGAGGTTGGTAACGGCGAATCCGCCCGTGGCCACGGTGGAGAACCCTACGGCCACCGAGTCGAAGGTCGGGAGCCCTACGAGCCATAGCAGCCCGATAATCAGCCCGCTGATCCCGAGGTAGGTGAGGGCCATTACTCGCAGCAGCACCCCGGTCCGGTAGTGGAAGTCTTGCCGCGCGATGGCTGAGACCTCAAAGCGCGTGAGGGTCATCTGCGCGCGCCCGAGGCTTGGGATTATGACCAGGACGAATACCACCACGCCTAGCCCGCCGATCCAGTGGGTGAATGCGCGCCAGAGCAGGAGGCTTTTGGGTAGGGCCTCCACATTGTCGAGTATGGTGGCCCCGGTGGTGGTGTAGCCAGATACCGCCTCAAACCACGCGGCGCTAAAGTCAAACTCGCCACCCCAGAGTATGTAGGGTATCATCCCGAAGAAGCAGACGGCCAGCCAGCTGAACACCACTATGGCGTACCCCTCATGGTTGCTAATCCGGGTGTCGCTGGGCACAAAGACCACCGGGAAGATGCCGACCAAACCGGTAATGAGAGCCCCGGTGAGCAGCGGAATCTCGCCCCCATCGTGGTTGTGCACGGCCATCGCTAGGCATACCAGCATGAAGGCGGCATTCACCACCAGCATCAGCCCAACATAGCGCATGATTAGAACCAGACGCATCATCGTTTCTTCCGTTCTTCCTGGTGGGCTTCCACCAGCTGGTCTATAGCTTCGCGGAGATCTTGGATCTCGTCATGCGAGTTGGTTTGGGGCGGTCGGTATCGCCCGAACTTCAGGTGCTGACGTATGGCCTCGGTGATGTGGATGATGGGCGAGACGTAGTAATGGCTTATGAGGTGGGTGAACATGAAGGTGAATAGGCAGGCGACCACAATAACGATGAGCGCCGGGCGCATGGCCTGCTGGGGCGATTTTTCGAGGAGGGTGGAGCCTTTGTATAGGGCTTCCTGGTTTATGGCCAGCAGGCGGTTCACCGCTCCGTAGAGCTGGGTAGAGGGGCCGCGCCGTAGCTCTAGGTAGTGCTGTAGGCTGGGCTGGGGACGCTCTAGCAGCATGTAGCCCTGCTGTAGGTAGGCGGCGTGGTAGCGTTCTATGCTGTCTATCAGCAGGTCTTCGCTCTCATGGGTCAGGTTGGTCTTGGCCAGCGCCATATTGAACTTAAAGCGCGTGGAGGCCTGCTCGAAGGCCTTGCGGAGTTCGATCCGCCTTGCGCTGTCGGCCCCGAGGTTTTCCAGGAGGGCGTAGCGTTGCCCTTCAAAGGCCTGCAGCATGTTTTGGCAGTACTGTACGCTCTGGTAGCTGTCGCTCAGGAGGCGGCGTACCTGCTTGCCAATCCGTGAGATCTCCAGAATAGACAGCGCATCGCTTATAACCAGCATCGCAGTGATGATGCTGAAGCCCATGAATAGCTTGGGCCGTATGCCAAGCCGAAATCTATACCCCATACCCTCTATTATAAGCCCTCGTTGGGCTTAGATATGGGGCAAAGGTAGGCAAAAAATGGTTTTAATCATGCAATTCAATTTCTCGAAGACCGTAGCGACTCGGCGTTTTTGTGAGGTTTGCAGCAGGGAATCACATTTCAATCAATTGGCGAGATTGGCTATTGCGCCCNTGGTAGGGGAGGTGCTGTAGGGGCGGGCCGAGAGTTGCCCGCCCACCCCGTGTGTCGCCCTAGCGGGATCGCCAGCGTTTGTAGCGACGTGGCGTGCTGCGCAATTAAAGAAACCAGGCATCCGGCCGCTTTAAGCAATGGACAGCGGGAGGGGCTGAGGATTTTCGTTCCCATTTCATGGAAATTTGCGTAAGAATGATTACCTTCGCGGCTTAAACATGTGCGTGTAAAGAACCTTTAGGGAGGGAAAGATGACAGTGCATAAGGAGGGTACGCGGATAGTACTCATAACGTTGCTCGCCTGCGTATTGATAACCTGGGTGGTATGGGTGCTGGCGAATGCGCTATGGACGGTGATAGTGGGAATCCTATTGCTGTTGCTCTTCCTGTTCGTGGTGAGGTTCTTCCGTATCCCGCAGCGTCTGTGCGTAGAGTCCGACGATGTGGTGTATTCGCCGGCCGATGGGCGTATAGTAGCGATAGAGGAGGTGGTGGAGCCGGAGTACTTTGGCGAGCGCCGGCTGCAGGTGTCGGTCTTCATGTCGGTTTGGAATGTGCACGCCAACTGGTATCCCGTGGGTGGGCGAGTGGTGTATACCCGTTACCACAAGGGGAAATTTCTGGTGGCATGGCTGCCCAAATCCTCTACGGAGAATGAGCGTTCTACGGTGGTGGTGGAGCGTCCAGATGGGAAGGCAGTGCTGCTCCGCCAGATAGCCGGCGCGGTGGCGCGGCGAATAGTGACCTACTCCAAGCCCGAGGATGCGGTACGGCAGGGGCAGGAGCTGGGCTTTATCAAATTCGGCTCGCGGGTAGATGTGTTCTTGCCGCTGGGGGCCGAGGTCCTGGTGCGCATAGGCGATGCGGTAGTGGGTACGCAAACCCCCTTGGCCCGTATGTAGCCTTGGTGTTAAAGCGGGAGTGCTGCTCAGCAGAGAGGTTGCTTGCGGGTAGGAACAATGCGGGAGGTGGGGAGTTTGATGGGATTTTGGACTGGGAATAGCTGGCGTGTGAATGCAGCTTCCCGAGGGATATTCGTTGGTTAATAGGAACATAATTCGGCAGTCTATCTATGAATATAACGCAGAGCGAGCTGGAGCCCCATGTAGCCACTTTTCGGGTGGAAATTGCGCATGATGATTACTGGGAGGAGTACGATAAGCAGCTACGTGCGCAGCGGAAAACGCTAACGATTAGAGGATTTAGGCCAGGCCATGTGCCCCTACCAATGGCGAAACGCTTGGTGGGCGAGCGGGTGCTATCTGACGTGATTCAGAAGCGGCTAGACGAGGCTCTGGGTACGTATCTGAAGGAGAACGGGATAGTCACTTTCACATCGTTCCTTGGCAATGCGGATCAGCCTCCTTTCGACCCTCAGGCAGAAGGGGATTACGTTTTCATACTCGATGCTGGGGTGCTGCCAGAGCTCAATGTAGACCTGTCCAATGAGCAGATTCCGCTCTATGTGGCTAAGCCTACCCAGGAGGAGCTAGATGCAGAGCTGGATCGTGAAAGGAAACGCGCGGTGTCTCAAGATGCTGTGGACGAGAAGACCGAGTACGTGGTCCTAGATGTGGTGTGCGAGAAGGTGGGGGAAAAAGTGCCGCCCAAGGGTAACTGTAGGGAGTTTATAGATCTTACGGACAACAACGCTGGGGCGAGAGAGCAACTCCTCGGGAAGCGCAAGGATGATGGTGCGCAGCTGGATTATGATGCCATCGTCAAGCTGCTGGGCGATAAGGAGAAGCTTGCCCATTTCTACGAGAATCTGGGGATAACGGCAGAGGAGGCGAAGGATTTCCACATATTTGCCACGCTAGGGGAGATTGCCCACCATGAGCTGGCGGAGCTTACCCCAGAGTTCTATGAAAATCGGGTGGATCCAGATTTCGGGCAGGAGAAGCTCCCGGAAGACCTCGGGGCGCTGCGCCACCTCTACGATGAACAGACTGCCGATGAGAGTACCTACGGCTATGAGATGCTGCAGGCTACGCGGTGCTTTGACATCCTCTCGGACAAGTGGGATTTTACCCTGTCAGAGGGATTCCGGAGGCGCTTGCTGGGCGATAGCGAAGAGCAAACGCCCGAACGGCTTGAGCGATTCGGCAGCCAGGTAAAGCACGAAGGCCTGGTGCTTAGGCTGATGGAACGATGGAAGGAGGGGGATTTCGACACGCCAGAGATGCGTCGGGTGGGACGTGCTATATCTCGGGGCGTGATTGGCCAGCTGTTGACCGAGCGCGGACTCCCCTACATGGGGCGCTACTCGCTGCGGTTCATGCTGGGATTGGTACAGATCTTTGGGAATGGTGGGCAGCTGTCCGAATCGTTTGAGCGGGGACGCGAGGCGGCTCTGGCTAGCCTTGCAGCGCTCCGCATGGCCAAAGTGACTACGCACGAAGTGACTATGACCGAGTGCAATGCCCAGATAAAGGCTCTACGCGAAGAGATGGAGGCTGAACGCAGCAAGAGGTAGTGTGTGTATTTGGATGTGAACCGAGACCTTACACAATGGATTTTGCAGACGATTTTAGTCGGTATGCCCGCCTAGCGCACGGTGTGAGCAGCACGACGCAGCAGAAGTACGCCCGTATCACCTCTGGCTATATCAATCCTAGCATCATAGAGGAGCGGCATCTGAACGCTGTGACGATGGATGTATTCTCGCGCCTGATGATGGATAGGATCATATTCCTAGGGGTGGCTATAGATGATGATGTGGCGAATATAATCCAGGCTCAGCTGCTCTTTTTGGAAAGCACGGACCCGGGCAAGGATATCACGATCTATATCAATTCGCCGGGCGGAGTGGTGTATGCTGGGCTCGGCATCTACGATACGATACAGTACCTCCAGGCTGATGTATCGACGATCTGCACGGGCATGGCGGCCTCAATGGCGGCGGTGCTGCTAGCCTCAGGAGCTGCTGGGAAGCGGGTGGCACTCCCGCATGCACGGATAATGATCCACCAGCCCATGGGGGGGGCGCAGGGCCAAGCGGACGATATAGAGATAACGGCGCGCGAAATCGTAAAGCTTAAGCGCGAGCTCAACGGGATCCTCGCGGAGCATACTGGGCAGCCCCTAGATCGTATAACGGCAGATGCGTCGCGGGATTTCTGGATGAGTGCTGCTGAGGCGCAGGAGTACGGGATGATTGACTCTGTGCTCACCCGGCAGAAGGACGCTAAACCACAAGAGGTAAAAGAGTAGTTAGCTAGGCTCTTGCGGCGGGTTTTGCTCGGGCTCTAGGGGGCGATTTGCGGAGAGATGGCGAATACCCCCGGCAATTAGAAGCCCGTAATCCGTGGGGCGAGAGGAAGGGATTGGGTTTTAATGTTTTGTTATACACGCTAAATATTACGGTACGTTAGGCTATGGCAACGACGGCGGATTTTCGCAATGGGATGTGTATTGAGTACAATGGAAAGCTCTATGTGATAGTGCAGTTCCAGCATGTAAAGCCTGGTAAAGGGGGGGCTTTTGTGCGTACGAAAATGAAGAATCTAGAAACGGGCAAGACGCTAGAGAACACCTTCAATGCAGGGGTAAAGATAAACCCTGTACGTGTGGAGCGTCGCCCGTATCAGTATGTGTATAAGGATGACTTGGGGTTGCACTTTCTGCACCAGGAGACCTTTGAGGAGATAGTGCTGCAAGATTCCCTGATAGAGAATGCCGATCTGCTGAAGGAGGGTCAGGGTGTAGAAATGCTAGTGCATGCCGATGAGGAGCGGGTGCTGACGTGCGATTTGCCCCCCTTTGTAGAGCTGCAGATTACCTACACAGAGCCAGGTGTGAAGGGCGATACAGCCAGCTCAACAGCAATGAAGCAGGCTGAGCTGGAGACGGGGGCAATAGTGAATGTACCCCTATTTGTGAATGCGGGCGAGGTGATACGTGTGGACACTCGCACGCGGGAGTACGCAGAACGGGTTAAGCAGTAGTCTACACACGCTAGCGGGGAGCGGGGTGCTTGGGCTTGCTACAGCCTAGGGTGTAATCGGTTGGTGTGTAGATACCCCTGCGGCTGTAGGTAGGTGGTGTGGGAATTAGCCGTGCGCGTGTGGTTTTTCATTACGGTGTAGGCATCGCTACGGATGGTGGAATTAGCCAGAACTATGCAGGAGACTGGGAGTGCGAATGCATCTGACTTGGTACTGCGGCCAGAGGGCTGTAAGGTGATTCCAGAGGTACTGCAGCAGCAGAATGCTCGCATGCAGATGATGCTGAAAGCGTATACCCAAATCCTAGAGAAAGGGGCAACGGCAGAACCGTTGCTACGCCTTTTTACCCAGGCCATAGAGGAAGATTTGGGCATGGATCGCGTCGTCTTCCTTCTCCTCGATGAGGGGGAATGGAAGGTGATGCTAAACGCAAACGTATCCTATGAGGCTGTACGGGCTATAGATATTCCGCATGATCTCTACCCATTCCGTCGTACTACGGTGATCACCAGCAAGAAGAATGACGCGCTGCGAGAAATAGATGTGGTGATTCCGATAGTTCAGAACGGAGATCCGCAAGGTTTCATCCTGCTGGGAGATACCAACGAGAGCAAGCCTGGCGTGAGCCCTATAGTGAAGTACTATAGCTATGTTCAGACGATCTCGGAGTTCTCCTTCGTGGCACTGCAGAGCTTTATCCTCATGGCTCGGCGGATACGGGAGGCGGAACTCCACCAGCAGCTATTGACGGCTACACGCCTGCAACGCATGCTGATCCCGCAGGCGAAGAATCTACCACCTACCCCGGGTATAGAGGTGGCTATGAGCTACCGGCCCTATTTCGAGGTGGGGGGCGATTATTTTGATGTGGTTGAGCTAGGGGAGGCTACCACGGGATTCTGCATAGCCGATGTTTCGGGCAAAGGGATTGCGAGCGCATTGCTCATGACCAACTTTCAGGCCAATTTTCGGGCGCGGGTAGATAGCTCAACGCCTCTTGATGAAATTATCGAGACGCTCAATAGCCAGGTGTTGAACTCTTCTGGGGGCAGCCTCTTCATCACCTTTTTCCTTGGGCGTTACCATCATCGAACAGGGATGCTCGAGTATCTGAATGCGGGGCATAATCCTCCGCTTTTCCGTGATATGAGCACCCAAGAGTACAGCCTTCTCAGATCGTCTACCACGGGACTCGGCATGGTATCTGAGATGCCGACTGCAAAGATCGGGCGAATTGAGATTGAATCGCCCGGTATGCTCCTGCTGTATACCGATGGTCTTGTGGAAAGCCGTAATGGCGGAAATGAGCGTTATGATATTTCAATAATCGCCACCAATATTCTCAGCCAGGATACCCCCACTGGGCTTGTGGGGGCGATAAACGACTCGTTGGCTCGCGAGGAGGGTGAGGGGCGGGAGGTATTTGATGATATATCCGTGCTTGCACTTCGTTTTGTGGGCTTGGATGCTAAGTAGAGCTTGCCCATGAACCCTGTGCAGCCAGAGATTTTACGCTTTATAGCAAAGCATCGATTGCTTACGTTGGCCACCACTTACAATGATGAGCCGTGGTGCGCCCACTGTTTCTACGCTTACCTCCCCGAGCAAAATGTCTTTGTTTTTCACTCAGACAGCCATACGCTACACATAGAGCAGGTGAGCCACAATTGCTACGTGGCGGGCAGTGTAGTGCTTGAGAGCTGGCGGGTGGGGCGATTACGGGGATTGCAGCTGCAAGGAGTGGTGATGCCCGTAACCCCCGCGCTGCAGAAATTGGCGGAGCAACGCTATAAGCAGCGTTTCCCAGTGGCAAGGTTGATGAATTTGAAGCTGTGGCAGCTTGATGTAACGTTGTTGAAGTATACTGACAACAGGCTGGGATTTGGCAAAAAGCTGCTCTGGCGCAGCGATAACCTGGTAGATGATTTTTTCCGTGGGCGGGAGCAAAAACAGTGAAAGTAGCGGTTTTAGGCGGAACGGGCACAGTGGGGGCGCACATAGCCTACGCAATGGTTGCGGCAGGGTACGAGGTGCGCATTGCCTTCCGACGCGAAGAGCTGAAGCAGCACGTAAAACAGGTATTTTCGCTGTATGGTGTTCAGGCTCTAGAGCTGGTAGAAAAGCTTGAGTGGGTTGAGGTAGAAGGACTTTGTTCTCAGGAGGTTGTAGATCTTCTCCAGGGATGCGAAGTGGCAGTGAATGCGGCCGCCTCGGTAGAACTGGGCGCTTTTCGGGGTGAAGCTGCGCGTAGGTTTATCCGCTATAACCGGCTGTTGGCCTCTAGTGTGGTAGAGGCAGCATTGCAGGCGAGGGTACGGCGTTTAATACACATTGGGTCTATCGCAGTACTCGGAGGCGGAGGGCAGGATCATTGGGTAGAGGAGGATAGCATACAGCTCCCAGAGCCTAACCTCTCGCCGTATGCTCTAGGGAAAATAGAGGCTGAACGTGAAGTCTTACGAGGCTGGGCTTGTGGTTTGGAGGTGGCAATTCTAAACCCGGGCGTAGTGCTTGCCCCCTACATACGGAGGGAGGGAAGCGGCGCTCTAACAAGGATAGCAGCCAGCGGAATTCCGATTTACCCGACAGGGATTCTTGCTTGGGTAGATGCGCGAGATGTTGCGGCAGTTGCAGTGAAAGCTGTCGAAGCCCGAGAGACCTTCGTGCGTGCAACGCTGGTTGGCGGGCATTCTAGCTATCGGGAGGTGTTTTCAACTTTTGCCAGTGCCGTAGGAAAGCCAGCCCCCAGAGTGCGCATTCCCTACTGGGGTGTTTGGGTGATGAGACCCGCCGTCACCCTGCTGAGATGGATGCGAATACTGCCTAAATCGTTGAATTGGGGTGTGCTACGGGCTGCATACTCTCGTGTAAAGTACAGGGCGAATAGAGTAAAGAATGATTACAACTTAGCCTTTAAACCCCTAGAAGAGACTATGCTGTTTTGCCTGAAAAATGGGATGTATAATTCTGATTCATAGCGTAATGAGGCGGTATTGTTATTCTTGTATTCATTATAAATTGGCCTTCCCTAGCGGAGGGCTTTTCTTTTGCTATAGAGCATTGCCTACCTTTGTGGCGAGGTAGACAGGGAAATTTTAGGCTCGACGGCTGGCCAATAGGAGGGTTTAAGCCAGTGCGTAGCAGGGTAAACAAAGCCATTTGAACGCTGTTCTCTAGGTATACAAATGCTAAAGTAGGCTATGGACAGAAAAACAGCGTGCGTGGAACAGGTGGGGAAGGTCGTAGGGGTGACTGGAGACAAGGTGCGGGTGCTAATTATGGCGCAGTCCGCTTGCGCAGGTTGCCATGCAAAGGGCGTATGTGGAATGTCTGAAACTGAGCCGCGCGAAGTGGAACTACAGGCAAATGGGGGCGACTACCAGGTGAATGATACGGTTCGGGTTCAAATAGCCTCTCGCCAAGGGTTGAAGGCGGTTCTGTTGGGCTATATGGTACCATTTGCGCTGGTACTCATATTGCTCTTCGGATTGAGAGGCGTAGGTTTAACGGAGGGGTTGGCTGCTTTGATAGGTATTGCCTTCCTAGTGCCTTACTACTTAGTACTCTACCTACTGCGAGGTCGGCTGAATCGTGAATTTGGTTTTGTGATAGCGGGTAAAATTTAGGGTATTTCGCTTTTCTCGTAAAGTGTCGAAGCGTTAGAAAATAGTTGATTGGTTTGTTTTTCGCCAAATAGGTTCGGTGCGGATTTTGAGCGAAATCTGAGGTGTGTAAACAACAGAGCCATGAATATCATTCTGTATACACTGCTAGTACTTCTAGCCATAGGGATTGTAGCGGCAGTGCTACTCTACTTCGTATCACAGAAATTCAAAGTGGTAGAAGATCCTCGCATCGACGAGGTGGAGGCTGCCATGCCAGGAGCAAATTGCGGAGGATGTGGCTATCCGGGTTGCCGAGGATTTGCCGATGCCTTTGTGAAAGCTAGCGATATATCGAACTTCTTTTGCCCTGTAGGGGGTAACAAGGTCATGGCCACAATCTCGGCTATCGTAGGAAAGGCGGCGGAGGCCAAGGATCCTATGATTGCCGTAGTGCGTTGCGCGGGCAGCCCAGAGGAGCGGGCTAGGGTGAACAGGTATGATGGGGCTTACTCCTGCCGAGTGTCTGCTGCGCTCTACGAAGGTGATACAGGATGCCAGTGGGGTTGCCTCGGGATGGGTGATTGCTGCACGGTATGCGATTTTGATGCGATTCACATGAATCCTAAAACCCTGCTTCCCGTTGTGGATCAGGATAAATGTACAGCATGCGGTGCTTGCGCCAAGATCTGCCCGAAGCATGTGATAGAAATGCGAAAGAAGAACCCGAAGGACAGACGGGTATTCGTATCGTGCATCAACGAGGACAAGGGAGGCCCGGCTAAAAAGGCGTGCGGTGTGGCCTGCATAGGATGCGCCAAGTGCCAGAAGGCCTGCCCATTTGATGCTATCACTATCGAGAATAATCTCAGCTACATTGACTTTAAGAAATGCAAGTCGTGCCGTAAGTGCGTACCCGTTTGCCCAACGCACGCCATTTGGGAGGTAAACTTCCCACCTCGACCGGCAGCTAAACCCGAGGAGGCTGCAGCGTCCCCAGCAGCTCCAGTAGAGGCCTAGTGTCTAGAATGACATTGGATTCCAAGGTATTCTCTTTGCACTGAGTGTAGGGTGGGGTAGGGAGTGCAGACAATTAGAAAAGGGGGTGCATGCCCACCTCTATCCCTTAATCAGTAGATATATAGCCTTAGAGAGGTAGATATGAAGCTTAAAACATTCCGAATGGGTGGGGTGCACCCGCTCGAAGGGAAACTGACAGCAGGTAAGGCCATTGAACAGATGCCTGTACCCTCAGAGGTTGTGATGCTAGTCTCACAGCACCTCGGAGCTCCAGCAGAGTGTGTGGTGCAGAAAGGCGATCAGGTGAAAGTTGGCCAATTGCTTGCAAAGGCTACGGGATTTGTTTGCGCTAATATGCACTCCTCGGTGAGCGGCAGTGTTACGAAGGTGGACAAGATTCTCGATGCCTCTGGTTATCCGAAGCCTGCTATCTTCATCTCGGTAGAAGGGGATGAGTGGGTGGACGAAATAGATCGCACGCCAACGGTAGTTCGGGAGTGTAATCTAGAACCTAAGGAAATCATAGATAGGATAGCCGCCGCAGGCGTTGTCGGGATGGGGGGGGCCACATTCCCCACTCATGTCAAGCTGTCGGTTCCCCCAGGTAGGAAGGCGGAGTTCCTCATAATTAATGGGGTAGAGTGTGAGCCATATCTCACTTCTGACCATCGGCTTATGCTAGAGCATGGTGAGGAGCTGCTTGTGGGTATAGCCATACTCCGTAAGGCGCTCGGCAATCCGCCTGCAATCATTGGTATAGAGCGGAACAAACCCGATGCGATAGCCCACCTTACCGAGTTGGCCAAGGGCTTTGAGGGGATTTCAGTGCAGCCGCTCAAGGTTAAGTACCCGCAAGGTGGCGAAAAGCAGCTGATAGAGGCAATAACTCGTCGAGAAGTGCCTGCGGGCAAGTTGCCTATAGACGTAGGTGCTGTAGTGCAGAATGTCGGGACAGCCTTTGCGGTGTATGAGGCCGTACAGAAGAATAAACCGTTGATCGAGCGCGTAGTAACGGTAACAGGGCCTAGCCTTACGAATCCCGTGAATGTGCTGGCACGGGTAGGCACGCCCATCACCCGGTTGCTTGAATTTGCGGGAGGGATGCCAGAAGATACGGGAAAGGTGATCAGCGGTGGCCCTATGATGGGTAAAGCGCTTAAGAATATTGCGGCTCCCGTAACCAAAGGTACTTCGGGCGTACTAGTGATGCCAGAACCCTTGGCACTTAGGTCGAAAGAACAGCAGTGTATCCGTTGCTCAAAGTGTACATTTGGCTGCCCTATGGGACTTGAGCCATATTTACTCTACAAGCAGGCACAGCATGCGTTACTCGAAGATATGGAGAGGGATTACGTAATGTCATGTATCGAGTGCGGTTCTTGTAGCTTTACGTGTCCTGCAGCACTCCCTTTGCTCGATTTCATTCGGCTGGGTAAAGCGCAGACAGGGGCAATGATTAGGGCACGGAGTGCGAAAAAATAGTAAGAGAACTTGCAGGGTCTACAGATAGGGCGAGCGTGCAAATGCTGGAACAGTTCAGTCTCTCTTAGTCGCAACCATTTTGAGAGCATTCTGCACCTAGTAATCGCAAGACCTTGCTGAGACTGTAATTTATTAGGAGATATCACAAATGAGCAATATGCTATCCATTGCCCCGTCACCGCATGTGCATGGAGTCTTTTCCACCAGAAGGCTGATGGTCGATGTCCTCATCGCCCTTGCGCCAGCATGGTTGGTTGGGCTTTGGTTTTTCGGCCTTGGAGCATTTATCATCACCATCATCTCGGTGGGATGCTGCGTGGGTTTTGAGTACCTTATTCAGCGTTTTATCCTAAAGCAGACACCCACGATAACAGATGGCTCTGCTGCAGTAACAGGATTACTCCTTGCGCTCAATCTACCCTCTAACCTACCTTGGTGGATCGTTGTCATTGGGGCTATTATGGCCATAGGTGTAGGCAAGATGAGCTTTGGAGGACTGGGTAACAATCTGTTTAACCCTGCACTGTTTGCCCGTGCATTCCTACTCGTCTCATTCCCAGTGCAGATGACGAGTTGGCCCTTGCCCTTGGCTGACCGTTTGGCCTACACCGATGCAGTGACCGGGGCAACTCCCCTGGCTCTACTGAAAGGAGCCGCGAAAGGTGGTTCATCCATAAGCGCCTTGGGTGATAGTCTACCATCGGTCTCCAGATTGCTGTTTGGAGAGATGGGAGGATCGTTTGGGGAGGTATGCGCCATTGCGCTGCTATTGGGATTTGCCTACCTACTAATCCGTCGGGTTATCACGTGGCACATTCCAGTATCCATTTTCGCTACAGTAGTCGTTTTCAGCGGGATTCTCTGGCTGGTAAATCCTGAGCGTTTTGCAAACCCCGTAATTGAGCTTTTCACGGGAGGTCTTCTGCTAGGCGCTATCTTTATGGCGACAGACTACGTTTCTTCCCCCATGTCTAAGCTAGGGATGTTGATCTACGGAGTCGGAATTGGCGTGCTTACCATTCTTATCCGTTCATTTGGCGCTTATCCTGAGGGAGTTTCGTTTGCTATTCTGATAATGAACGGTTTCACCCCTCTTCTTAATCGCTATGTGAAACCTCCGAAATTCGGGCGAGTGAAGCCAGCCAAGGCCCCTAAACCTGCAATTGCGGCAAAGTAAACTGTCATGGCTAAGGAATCAACACTTAAGAATCTTACCCTTACGCTGGGGATTATTACGGCTATTGCAGCTGGAAGCTTGGGGCTAGCCAATTACGTTACGGTAAAGCCCATAGCCGAAGCAAAGGAGAATAAGGTTATCGCAGCTCTTCAGGAAGTTCTGCCAGAGTTTGACAATAACCCAGCTGCCGATACCTCCTCTATGGAGGTAGATGGTGGAAAGCTCAAGATTTACCATGCCACCAAAAATGGCGAACCTGTGGGAACGGCTGTAGAATCATTCTCCACCAAGGGATTTGGGGGTTCTATTTCCGTCATGGTGGGGTTTGATAAGGAGCGGAAAATCTCTGGCTACTCAGTTCTGCAGCACTCTGAAACCCCAGGTTTGGGCGATAGAATGACCTATTGGTTTCGTCCCCCGCAAGCACCTGTCCGCAGCTTGGTAGAGAAGGCCTTTGGTTTTACCATGCCCGTGGTAGAGAAGAAGAGCAATATATATGGGCTCGACCCTGGAGAAAAGCCCCTCACGGTGAGCAAAGATGGTGGACAGGTTGATGCTATAACCGCTGCAACCATTAGCTCTAGGGCATTTCTTGAGGCCGTGAATCGCGCGTATAAGGGCGTAGGCGAAATCGATGCCAATAGCGGGGCCTCTCGGAAACAAGACGAAAAAACTGCCGATTCTAGCAGTACCGCTGCTAAAGATTCTATCCAGTAGAAGGGTTTTAGTCATGGCTAAATCAGACTTTTCCGTTGTCATTAACGGGCTTATTAAGGAGAATCCCACATTTGTTCTCCTTCTCGGTATGTGTCCTACCCTAGGGACCACCTCCTCTGCCATCAATGGGATGAGCATGGGGTTGGCCACTGCCTTCGTGCTCATCTGCTCAAATGTGGTAATTGCTGCCATAAAGGGTGTGATACCTGATAAGGTACGTATTCCATCTTTTATTGTGATTATTGCAACGTTTGTTACCGTAGTACAGATGATAATGGAGGCCTACGTACCAGCTCTTTACAAGACGCTCGGGCTTTACATCCCGCTCATTGTGGTGAACTGTATCATACTCGGTCGTGCAGAGGCTTTCGCAGCAAAGAATAATGTCTTCCGCTCGATGCTCGACGGTATTGGTATCGGGCTAGGATTCACCTGTAGCCTTACCGTACTTGGGGCGCTACGTGAATTTTTAGGTACAGGCAGCATGTTTGGAGTGTCGATTTTCCCATCTGTGTACGGACCACTGCTCTTTGTGCTGGCACCTGGGGCTTTCTTGGTGCTGGGCTACCTGCTCCTACTTTTCAATCGCTTAGTTCTTAAGAAATAACCCCATACCGCTATGGAATACATCCTGATTATCGTTGCGGGGATCTTTGTCAACAACATCGTCCTTGCACAGTTTCTCGGTATCTGTCCGTTCTTGGGGGTTTCCAAGAAGGTGGAGACCAGTGTTGGTATGGCGGGGGCGGTGCTTTTTGTCATGACGCTGGCCACCATTGCCACATGGCTTATACAGATCTATGTGCTCAACCCGCTGGGCGTCCCATTCCTGCAAACCATCGCCTTTATATTGGTGATTGCCGCATTGGTGCAAATGGTTGAGATTATACTTAAGAAGGTGAGCCCTGCGCTTTACCAAGCTTTGGGGATATTTCTTCCTCTTATTACCACCAACTGCGCCGTGCTGGGTGTAGCCGTACTTGTCATGCAGAAAGACTACGATTTGGCGCAGGGGGTGGTTTACACCGTGGCGAATGCCTTAGGTTTTGGGTTGGCCCTCATCATCTTTGCGGGGCTTCGTGAGCAGCTGTCGCTAGCCAACGTGCCCAAGGGGATGAAAGGGATGCCTATAGCCCTTGTTACAGCAGCCATACTAGCCTTGGCGTTCATGGGCTTTTCTGGCATGGTATAGTCCTTAACCCCAGTGAACATGCCAGGCATCAGGATTCCTGATGCCTTTTTTTACGTCCTTCTGTTCTATCTAGGTCGCTGAAAAAATCAACGAGACAGATAGCGGTGCTGCGTGCCACGTTGCGATTGCGCCGCATTACGCAGTGCCCCCCTCCAGGCACGATTTCCCTTTTGGGAGAATTAAAATGTCTAACTCACCCAATGGACCATGGCGATGTTACACGGTGCATGCTAGGGGAAGAGCCCAGTGCAGCGAGTACCCTCCTAGCTCAATTGCCGATCTTATCGCCAATCGCTCACCATCTAATGTTCAGTCGCGTTTTCGGTATCACAGCATGCTGCATCGCTACAACGTTCACCGTTTTAGCGCGTAGTCTTATGGAACATTGAGACATTAGCCTGCGCCGTGGGGAGTATGGTGATATCCTGTACGTTCACATGTGCCGGCTGGGAGATCGCATAGCATATAGCCTCTGCCACATCTTCAGGTGTAAGCGGTTGAAAGCCCTCGTATACCTTGTCGGCACGGCTTTTATCACCATGGAAGCGAACCATTGAGAATTCCGTCTCCACTGCGCCAGGGCACACCTGCGTAACCCGTATACCATAGGGGAGGAAATCCATACGCATCCCAGTGGTTATGGCATCTACAGCATGTTTAGTGGCGCAGTATACAGCACCATTCGGGTAGACCCCCTTCCCAGAGATGGAGCATACATTCACGATATGGCCAGACTTCCGTGCCACCATGCGTGGTGATAGAATGCGTGTGGCATAGAGTAGTCCCTTCACGTTGGTGTCGATCATGCACTCCCAGTCTTCTATTGCCCCCTCGTGCAGCGGCGCCAGCCCTAGAGCTAGCCCTGCGTTGTTCACCAGCACATCTATGGTTTGCCATTCGCTAGGCAGGCTATCCACAGCAGCTTGCAGTTCGGTAAGTTTGCGAATATCAAAACAGAGCGTAAGCACCCTGCTGCCCGAGATTTGCTCCAGTTCGTTTTTCAGCACCTCTAGCCGTTCGTTTCGCCTGCCCGTCAGGAGCAAATCGTATTTCTCGCGTGCGAGCCGCCTAGCAGTTGCCTGTCCTATACCCGATGTTGCCCCTGTAATGAATACCGTCTTTTTCATCATACCTGTCGAATTCGTTAGTTTGATACGCAAAGGTAGGAATTTCAGGCGAGAATGCTAAAGAAGGGGCCAGAAAAACTCTAGCACAGATGCGCGGTACGGTAAGGCTCCGCATTCATTGGATGAAAATAGGAGGCAAGGGTCTTTGTAGCGATGCGGCGTGCCTAGTCGCGACGCAATACATCGCATTGGTTAGGGAGGGTACTCGTGAGAGGACGGGCAACTGGACTGCGCCCCTACAGCACCTTCCCCTACCAAGATCCCTATGAGGCGCACCATAATCGCGGCGCAGCGCGCCACGTCGCTACAAACGCCCTCCCCCTATATGCGCATGCACGCCCCATCGCCACGGTGAGGATACCATGCCACCCCGTAGGCCACCACCCATGAGACCCTACGATTTTTTATCACGACGCGGCACGCTGCGTCGCTACCATCTTCAAGAGATGGAATTTCTTGATTGAAACCTATTTACACGCAAGAAGGGAAAATCCCCCCCCCAAAAAAAGATTGAGCCGCTTCGAGACTTTCTAGAGGACTCTGTGCATTCTCCGTTTTTCGTGATCCCCTTCCCTTGCTTGAAAAGACGAAACCTTTAATCACGCACTTACGGTTCTAGAGGTAGTGCGTTTTTTTGTGGGGTGGCCTGTGCGGCGTTTTTTTGCCCCTGGCGGGCGCTTACGGGCGGGAGGGCTTTTGGGCGTGGGCCTGTGCGCGCGACTCCCGCGACGCCCGTGCGCGGGCATCTGCGCAGGGCGGGCGTAGCGTGTCGCAGGCAAAAGCCCAGGGACGTCGCCAGGGGCGAGCTTTCTTTCCCCCCTTTCTTTGGCGATCCAAAGAAAGGGGGCGCGGGGGTGGCGGGGGCGCGTAGCCCCCGAGGTAAGGGGTGGGCTTCCCTGCGTTCGGTGTTGCGCTACTAGCAAAACGTCTTAAACGCACGGCTCGGTTAGGGAGGGCACTCGCTGCGCTCGGCACCTCCCCTACCAAGGTGCTATGGCTAATCTCGCCAATTGATAGAAATGGGATTTTCTTCTGCAAACCTCACATAAACGCCATGTCGCTACGCACCCCCTTCCCCGCAGACGGGCCATCAATGCCCGACCCCACGGTCTTTGTAGCGACGTGGCGCGCCGCGTCGCGATTAAAGGAGCGCATTGCTGCATTATCAATCACGGCACGCTGCGTCGCTACCATCTTCGAGAGATGGAATTTCTTGATTAAACCCTCTTTACCTCTAGAAAAGGAAGACCATAACCGATTGACCCCGCCCGGGCCTTTCGCCGCGGTTTCCCTTTTGGAATACGGCGGTTTAAACCCTATTCTTTCGTCTCTCGGAGGACGTAGCGACGCGGCGCGCCGCGTCGTAATCCAAATGCCGGCCGCATCCTGAAATGGGATTCCGCGAAACCCGCATAAACGATGCGCCACCCTTAATCGCGACGCGGCGCGCCACGTCGCGACAAACGCCCTCCGCAGCGTCCTAAGCTCCTCGCTACAAACGCCTCACCCCAGCAGGAAACCGTGTTCGTACACCTTGGGCTCTATTTTCTTTGCCAGCGCCTTAAGCCTTTCGCGCAGTGTGGAGATCAGCTCGGTGTAGCGGGCATCGTCGCTCTTGGGGTTCATGTGGCCGTTGGGCTTGGAGCCCTGGAAGTGCAACCTAATGTCATAGAGGGCGGCGTTGGGATTGGCATTCGGCTGGGCGTGGTAGTAGCGCCAGAGGTCGCGGCCGGCATCCAGCACCGCGCCCGCCTCGGGCGAGAAGACGATGGGCTCTCTGGGTATCAGATCCATGCTCTCCGCGAAGAGGTCGCCCGATTCACCCTCCTTCCTGCCAAGCTTGCCAGAGAGGAAATCAACCATGAAATGTGAAGAAAACTTCTCCTTGGCATCCACCTCGTACTCGGTAAATGGAATCCAGTGGTTGATGCCATACTGTGCTTGAACCATGTTCTTGTCGTGGAACAGCAGGTACACCAAGGCATCGCCCAGGAATAGTCGATCTCGCGTCCACCCACTATGCGGGGCGAGGTATTGGTCTTTATCCAGATACCATTTGTGCGCAATGCTCTTTCTAACAGCATAATAGCAGGCTACTATCAGCAGATTGCAAGCACCAATACGGGTATGCCGCCCTCCCTTCTTCTTTCGTTTCTCGATGTTTTCTACGAATACGGCATCATTATTCTGAAAGTCGCTTCCAGATGATGCCATGCTGCCAATGGATGATTGGATAGCGGGTTCAGCTCCTTGAGCTAGCCATTCGCTTATGAGTGTTTCCCCGTCATAACAAGTAATAGGTTTGCGGGTAATGAGATCTCCTTTTGCGCTGTAGACTTCTGCCTCTTGCGTGGCTATGCGCTGATTTATATCGGTATTCCAGATTTTGAATCCAATGGCGAATTGCCCGATTACGTTGTCAAAAGTATCGGCGGGTACCAAAAAAATTTTCTCGAGCTTCGCTAGGAAAAATGATCTGAATTCAGAGAAATTGGGAGCTTGCAGAATTTTCAACGTTGAAAACTCCGCAAGCTTGCAGCTAGGAATCTCCCAGTAGATCCGAGCGATAAACTGGGCGAAGAGTTCGGCAGAGGCACGCCCCATCCTTTTCTGGTAGTCATCGTGAATCCTACTGGTGTGTACACCCCTTCGCCCCTTCCCTACCTTGGCATCCCCCTCTGCGTAGGGCGGGTTCATGTACACCACCAGCTTTTTCCGCCGCTCTGGGTCGTCTACTATGGCCCGCAACTCGGCGGGGAGCTTGTCAAATGAATCGTTCAGGAAGTCGAACTGGAAGACGTGGGATTCCAGGAGGTTCGCGCCGTTGCGGATGCGGTCCCGCATCACGCCCACGTCCTGCTGGTCCAGGGTGCTCGCCCAGATGTTGTACTTGTTGGTGAGCCCATTCAGCAGATTCCCAGTGCCAGCGGCGGGGTCCCACACGGTGTACTCCTCCTGCCAGTCCTCGCCCAGGGTGTCGGCCAGGTATTTTTGCGAGAGCTCCACCCACTGCCGGGGGGTGAAGAAGCTGCCCTTGCGCTCGCGGATGTCCTGGGGCACCAGGAGGTCGCGCCGGGCCACCAGGAAGTCCCAGTAGACCTCTGCGGGCGGGCGCACGTAGCGATTCCAGAACTGGGTGTGCGCGCGCTGATTGTCGGTGAAGTGGGCCTCCGCGCTGGTGAAGAGCCCGCTCTCGTCCACCTTCCGGTTGAGGGTGTAGCGGTCGTGCTCCAGCAGCACGAAGAGCTTGTCCTTCAGGGTTTTGTTCTCCTCTGAGAGCACGTCGGCCAGGAAGAAGTCGCCATCGATAATGCCGTGGCTCTGCAAGCGGTCCCAGTCCACGCCAATGGTGGGCTTCACGGCCTCGAGCCACCGGTTGTAGATGCTGATGAAGTTGTTCTTGTCGATNTCGATCTTCCCGATNCCCCCGGCGNAGTGGCCGAGCGANTTCCNGATGAACACNCGCAGTNCCCTNTCGTCCTTGGAGAAGGAGAAGATGGCCGATTCCCGCTCTAGCGATTCGCCGATGAGCCCGTCGAGCTGTTTGAACTCCCTCGTAGAGTGGTCGCTGGGGGCTACCCGCCAGTTGAAGTCGTTCTGCTGGAAAACCGCCTGCACCGCCGTGTAGGGTACGAATGCGATCCGTGCGCAGTCAAAAGCCGCGAGCATCATCGGGGGGAGATGCCTGTCGAACGTGCGCGCCCGCCCGATGGTGAGGACCAGCTGCACCAGGGCCTCCCGCAGGTCGGCATGCCCCCGCTTGGCTTCTGCCCACAAGAGGGAGATGAACTCATCGTCCGCGCTGGTGCTCCCTCTGCCCGAGTGCCGCATCGGCATCCCTACGCAGAAGTCGATCTTCCCAAGGATCTTGGTGTAATCCCACTGTCTGAAGAAGAGCCTGCCAACGGTGGCCTTGAGTTCCTCCTCTGGGGTACTCGCCCCGAATCCCTCTGCGGGGATGCTGCCAGCCTTCATACGGAGTGGTGAATTTTTGGCAAAGGTAGAGATAAAAACGGGACGGGGCAAGGGGGGCTTTGTAGCGACGTGGTGCGCCGCGTCGCGATTAAAGGGTTGCATCGCCGCACCTAAAAACACCACGGCCCCGGGGACGGGAGGGCACTCGCTGCGCTCGGCACCTCCCCTACCGAGAACGCAATAGCCAATCTTGCCAATTGATAGAAATGCGATTTTTCATCACGACGCGGCACGCCGCTACCGTCTTTGAGAAATGGAATTTCTTGATCGGAACCTATTTACGCACAAGAAGGGAAAATCCCCCCAAAAGGTTGAAACCATCCGGGCCTTTCGCCGCGGTCCCCCTTTTGGAATACGATGGTTTAAAACCTATTCTCCCGTCCCTCGGAGGACGTAGCGACGCGGCGCGCTGCGTCGTAATCCAGCCTTCACGC
>LIIK01000091.1 GCA_001421095.1 Candidatus [Bacteroides] periocalifornicus
TGGGTGCGAGGTGACTACCTTGAGTACATCGGCATTGGCGCGAGGATCTGCATAGATATTTAGCGGTTTATACTCTTTGACAGCAAACTCGCGGGTTGCAGACGGCGTTGCTATGATGTAGGTATCGGCTATCGCCACGCGCTCTTCTTTGAGGACAATCGGGGCGGGGAGGGTGCTCTTGCCTTTCAAGGCTATTCGCTGCGTCTGGTAGCCCATGTAGGCAATAACGAGCGTGTCGTGTAGTAGGGTGGGGGAGGGGATGGCGATTTGGAATGCGCCGTTCGGGTCGGTAATAGCCCCTACATTCGCATGCTGGGCGAGAAAGACGTTGGCGGCAAAGATGGGCGTCCCCTCCTCATCCACGACCTTGCCTGTGAGCGTGCTCGTTTGCGCACATAAAAAAAGGGGGGCAAAGAGTAGCCCCCAGAGTAAAAAGATATTGCGCATTACCTCGCCTCTTACTGAACCTTTGCTTTATATTGTTCCCACATCGGGTTGTGAGGATAGCTCTTCTTGGCT
>LIIK01000012.1 GCA_001421095.1 Candidatus [Bacteroides] periocalifornicus
ATTCCCCCGCCCACCGCCCATTATACGCGCAAACCACACACGAATCCCCTACGGTTACCACGACGCGGCGCGCCGCGTCGTTATCTGGCCTTCACGCCTCCCGCCTATGGGGACCCCACGGTTTTCACAAAGACGCGGCACGGGAAGGAGTTCGCCACGTTGGTTAGGGAGGGCACTCGCCAGAAGGGCGAGCACTCGCTACGCTCGGCATCGCCCCTACCAAGAGCGTAATAGCCAATCTCGCCAATTGGTAGAAATGTGATTCCCTCCTGCAAGCCTCATAATAAGCGCCCCCATAAAAGATTGCCCCCTTATGCACCTTTCGCTGCGGTTCCCCTTTTGGAATACGGTGGTTTAAATCCTATTCTTCCCTTTCTCGGAGGACGTAGCGACGCGGCGCGCCGCGTCGTGATCTGGCCTTCACGCCGTTCCTGTTGATGTCCGAGATGGCGCAAATGATGGGCGGAGGTATACGCCGCAACCACCTCCCCGCAATGCCGCCTTTAGGGGCGCAGTCCAGATTCCCCCGTATTGACCGTAGATGCTCCCTACCATCCCCGTACCATCGCCGTACCTGCGCCGCTTCATGTTCGGATTTCGCCTTAAGGCGAAATCCGAACATGAAGCGACGGATGTCTTTGGTTGGTACGGCGTTGGTGTAGAGTTGGTACGGTGTCGGCGGTACTCATGATTCCAGGGGTAGGGGAACGTTGGAATGGCAGATTTTCTACACACTCTTTGGCTTTATGTAGAGGAAAAAATGGGTTGATGATCCCAAATATGCGAAAAATCTTTACCTTTGCCCCCTAGGAAGGCTCGTATAAGCACAGCGAGGGGTGAATCGGCTAGCACGGTACATAATCATTGGGGTCAGCGTGGGCGCAGTGGCGTTCCTGCTATGGTACTTCAGCTCCATAGTGTGGTACATAGTGGTGGCCACCGTGCTCTCGCTCATCGGCAAGCCGATAGTGGAGCTGCTGAGCCGTTGGCTTCCCCGCTGGGTGGGCGCTACCGTGGCGCTGCTGGCCATGTGGGCCTTCTTCGTCGGGATGTGCTGGGGTATGGTGCCGCTGTTCTCTGGCCAGCTGAGCGACCTGCAATCCGTAGACCCCACCGAGCTGCTGCAGCGGTTTGATGTGCCCCTGGAGCAGATAGACCACCGTGTGCAGCGATTTCTACCCTCGGAGGGTGCGGATTTCTCCATTAAGCAGGAGATACGGACCTACATGGCCAAGTTTCTGAATGCTACGGCGTTCACCAACCTTTTCGCCTCCACCGCGAATTTCGTTACCGATCTCCTCATCTTCCTCTTTTCGGTATCATTCATCACCTTCTTCTTCCTCAAGGATGAGCAGCTCTTCGCCAATGGGCTGAGCTTCTTCTTCCCAGAGCGCTATGAGGATAACGTGCGCCACGCCATGGCCCGGGTCAACGCGCTGCTACGCCGCTATTTCGTGGGTATCATAGTAGAGAGCCTGGTGATCACCATCCTAACCACCCCCCTGCTGCTGCTGCTGCGCATCCCGTGGAATACCGCCATGGTGATTGGGCTGCTGAGCGGCGTGCTGAATGTGATCCCCTACGTGGGGGCGCTCATCTCGCTGGGCATCGCCTACCTGCTGCCGCTCATGCTCTACATTCACGGGCCGGGGCCCATGCCGCTGGGCACCCTGCTGCTGCTCATAACCGCGGTGTTCCTGGCGGTGCGGTTTGTCGATAATTTCTTCCTGCAACCCTACATCTACTCCAGCAGCGCCAGCGCGCACCCGCTAGAGATCTTCCTCGTGCTGCTGCTGGCGGGGAGCGTGGCGGGGGTGGTCGGTATGCTCTTGGCCATACCGGCCTACATCGTGGTGCGGGTTTTCGCCAAGGAATTTTTCAATAATTTCCACCTCGTGCAGCGGCTCACCAAGAATATCTAGTCACCAGTATGGAATATCGCCCCCCCTGCCCACACGGTCTACCGTACCACCACAGACCCCGTGGGATGCAGGGTATAGCAATCTTGACAAACGGGAATCCGAAAGCCCTTAATCAGCATACAATCTGATGAACCTACGATGCATCTTAGCGGTTGGAGGGCTGCTAGCCACGCTGCTAACCGCGACCATAGCCCAAGCGCAGACCCCGCCGAGCACCGGCCAGCTGGAGGTCCCCAACGTATTCACGCCCAATGGCGATGGGCAGAACGACACCTTCAGCCTCGAGAGCTCCCAGCCGCTGAAGCTCTGGGTGTACAGCCGCACCGGCACGCAGGTCTACTACGCCGAGGGGCGGCGGATAGTGTGGGACGGGCGCAATGAGCTGGGGCACAAGCTCTCTGACGGGATCTACTTCTACACGCTAGACGATCCTGCGAATACCTATAAGCAGAAGAAAGGCTTCGTATACCTCTTACGGGCAGATATGAAGAGGTTGAAATAGAGGAAATTGCAACGTCTTCTGCTCACCTAAGGGTGCTCTGGAGAGGATTGCCAAGAAGGGCAAACCCTCGCGAGGATTGCGCATGGCGTTGCTCAGGGTCCTACCACACATAGAAATCCATGAAGATATCCTATTCTTGGCTAACCGATTACCTGCCCACGCAGCTTAGCCCCTCCGAGGTCGCCGCCAAGCTCACGCAGATAGGGCTCGAGGTGGAGGGGATAGAGGAGGTCGCCACCATCCCAGGAGGGCTAGCGGGGCTTGTTGCGGGCCGCGTGCTTACATGCGAAAAACACCCGAATGCCGATAGGCTGCACGTGACCACGGTGGATGTGGGCGGTGGCGAGCCGCTTCGCATAGTGTGCGGGGCGCCAAACGTGGCGGCAGGCCAGCTAGCGGTGGTGGCCCAGGTGGGGGTAACCCTCTATCCCACTGATGGGGAGAGCTTTAGGATTAAAAAGGGGAAAATACGCGGCGAGGTGTCTGAGGGCATGCTGTGCGCTGAGGATGAGGTGGGGCTGGGCAAGGGGCATGAGGGGATCATGGTGCTGCCGCCAGACGCAAAGCCTGGTAGCCCAATAGCCCCGCTTTTCCACGTGGAGAGCGATACGGTGTTGGAAATCGGCCTCACGGCAAACCGGGCCGATGCCATGAGCCACTATGGGGTAGCGCGAGATTTGGCCGCCTTACTCAATCTGACCACTCCCACCAAAGCCAAGCTGCCTGCGGTAAAGCTCCCGCCCCTAGCGAGCTCGGCTACAGCGGTAAGGCTGGGGAGTTTCACGCCAGGGCTTGCCACCCGCTACATGGGGCTCACCATTCGCGGGGTAAAAATAGGGCCGTCGCCCGCCTGGCTGCAGCGGAGGTTGCGCACCATTGGCCTTGCCCCTATCAACTCCGTGGTCGACATCACAAACTACGTGCTCCACAGCGTGGGGCAGCCATTGCACGCCTTCGACCTTAAATCATTCGCCTCGGGCGCGGTGAGCGTAATGACGCTGGCCGAGGGTACCCCATTCACCACGCTCGATGGCAAGGCCAGAAAGCTCTGCGCGGGCGATATCGCCATTTGCGATGGCACTACCCCCCTGTGCCTGGGGGGCGTTTTCGGCGGGCTCAACTCTGGCATCTCCCTCAGCACTACCGATCTATTCCTTGAATCGGCGGTATTCAACCCCACGGCTATACGCAAGACGGCCAAAAGGCACGGCCTTAGCACCGATGCCAGTTTCCGATTCGAGCGGGGGGTAGATCCCAACGGCACGGAATACGCCCTGCTACGTGCGGCCCAGCTCATACTGGAAATCGCGGGGGGGGCTATCGACGGCAAGCCGATAGACTACTATCCCGATCCGCAGGCCGCCAGGTCGATTCTATTCAACCCCGCTAGGGCCAGGCAGCGGATAGGGGCTGAGATACCCGATGGAGAAATGCTACGAATTCTCGATGGGCTAGAGATCGGGTACCGATGGCTAGGAAGTGGAACGGAGGGCTCGTACCATCCGCCATTGAGCCAGGCTGTAGCATCGCCTAGCAGGGCAACGAAAGGGAAGAGCAACACCGCGGAGCTGCAGGGGGGCGAGGCTCAGCATCCAGGCTGTGCAATGCAGTCGCAAGCGGAGGGTGTAGTGCCTGCCGAATCGTTGCTAGAGCTCTCAGTTCCTCTATATAGGGTAGATGTGACGAGGCCTGAGGATGTGGAGGAGGAAATCCTGCGCATATGGGGGTATGACCATGTGCCTATCCCTAGCACCATTACCTACACTGTGCCAGCTCCAAGGGATGATAGCGCCCGCAGACTACAGGCTGAGGTCGGCGATTTCTTAGTGGGGGCTGGCTACACCGAGATCATGGGGCTAACCCTAACCGCAGAGGGTATCTACTCCCAGCTCAAAGCCTTTAGCCCGGCGAGCCTAGTGCATGTGCTCAATCCTCTGAGTAGCGACCTGAATGTGCTCCGTCCCACCCTGCTCGTGGGGGCTCTAGACGCTGTGGCGAGAAATACAGCCCGGCAACGCCCCAACCTTAAGCTTTTCGAATTCGGGCGGGTGCACCACCTCACAGGGGCTAAGGGTTCTGCAGAATCGCCCCTAGAACCCTACCGAGAAACCACGAACCTCGCGATAACCCTCGCGGGCAAAAATCACCCTGAAACCTGGGCCGAGCCCCAGCGCGACCTCACGGTATTCGACCTCAAAGGAGCGGTAGAGAATGTGCTGGGGTATCTAGGCATCCCTCTGGGCAGGCTGGAGTACTCCGCCCCCCCCGAAGGGATCTACGGGCACGGGCTAACCATAGCCCTCAAGGGGGTATGCCTCGGGCACTTTGGCGAGGTGGACGCAGGGATTTCAAAAGCGTTCGGAATCAAGCAGACAGTCCTGTACGCAGAGCTTGCGTGGGATACCCTGCTCGCTACTAATGGGCAGAGCAAGCTGAAATTCGCGTCTCTTCCTCGTTTCCCCGAGGTGCGGCGTGATATGGCGCTGCTCCTAGACCAAACAGTAACCTTTGCCCAGCTGCAACGCACAGCCCTCAAGGCAGAGCCTAAGCTGCTAAAGGATGTGTGGCTATTCGATGTGTATGAGGGCGAGAAACTCCCGGCGGGTAAACGTTCATACGCCATAGGGCTAACGCTACAAGATCCCGAAACTACGTTGAATGACAGTACTATAGATGGCGCAGTAGAACGGGTGTACCAAGCGCTGGTGAAGGCTTGGAGCGTAGAGAGGCGCTAGGGGGAATCGCCCCCAGGTCTCTGGAAGTGCTGCCCTCTCTGGTGCTAGATTCCCAGGCAATGCAGCCATAGCCGCCAAACCGAAGGCCAACACCTGCGCACGGTGTGTGTGGCATATCCTAAAAAATAAAGGGGGAGCATCCAAACGGACACTCCCCCCTTTTTGTGGCGGTAAGAAGGTGCTAAATTCCCAAAAGGCTCGTTGAAAAAAAACAAAGCGCAATGCGGTGCGCTTCGATATCGCTAAGCCTACGAATCCAAAATCGTATTATTCGGCATTCTCAATATTGGCTGTCGGGCACTCAGGGATAAGACCGTATCCCAAAGCGTCACCTCTAGACTGTTAGCGGGCGAGTTGGACTCTCCTTACCCCCTCGCCTGTGGAGAACCTTCCCCGCATGAGTAAAAATGCTCGCAGGCACTAGAATTCAGGCTGCCATGCGAGCTGTACAGTAAGATTTATTGGCTCGGTTACATTCTCCTTGCCGGAAGGATGCCCTCGCAGATGGTAGTAGCTACCCTGCATCCACACGCTTACACTGCGAACGGGGCGGTATCGAAGCATTGCGGCTAGCAGAGCACCATTGCCATGGCAAGAGCGCAAACCAAAGCTATACTGTGGGCTGGGGAGGTAGGTGTACAACGTAGAACCAGAACTAGCCAGGGCAAAATACCCACCCTTGATACGAAAGCTGAATGTCTCGCGAGGAGTGCTGTAGCCGAGTTCTTGGAATATAGCCCAGCCTGACTTCTCGAGTAGCTTTCTACCTGGCCCGTATGGGAGCAAGAACAGCTGGGTGCGCCCTATGAACCTACTAAGAACCTGGTAGCCAGCCTGCAATAGGGCTCGGTGTTGGCTCGTAGATGCCTCTGTATAGGGAGCTTTCAGCGCGTAGCGGTATTGGAGCAGGAAGCTCAACCGGTCGTTCCGTTGGTATACCGCTTGGAGTGTAGATTTTACGCTTAGCCTGAGGGGTGGCGTGCTGTGCGCCCTGTGGTCGTCGCTGTGCAGAAGCGTAAGTGCATGCAGTGTCCATCGGGCTGAGGGCGTGTAGTGTGCAAGGAATCTCATCCCAGACCGCCCGTTGGTATTCAGACTCCGAGAACTGTAATTCTCTTGGTAGAGTTTCACGTTGTCTGGGCTATAGCGATAGGCGAGAAGGGTTATTGAAAGCGGTTCTACAGGCTTGTAGTACACACCAATAAGAGCTGAATAGGGTACAGCTCCTGCATGCTGCGCAAGGAGAGTGACAGCACCCTCGCCCCAGAGGGTTGCCCTCGACCAACGGACGGAGAAGAATGGTCCTAACCGCCCGAATTGCTGGGGGTAACGTGGGGTCTTCTCCGTCTGTTTTGCGGGTGAAAATGGGTATTGGAATGCGGTGTACGCTCCCGATATCCCTACGTTGCCACGGCTAAAATGGTAGGCGCCAGCTAGCCCGTACATACTCTCTCCTAGCGTGCTTCTCCGTGGCATCTGGCTGGGTGTGGTAAAGTGGGTAATTGAAGAGAGGCTGCCGACCTGCTTAGCCCCGTTACGCTCTACGATGCTGGCGTTCAACTGGCGGAAAGAGGCGAATAGCTGCACTCGAAACCGCCCTGGGGTAAGCAGCAGGAATAGCCCTCGCCTTGTGGTGGCTCCCGGGTAACCGAAAGTACCCTTTGGCTGCACCAGCGTGCTCCAGAGAAGGCCATCAGTTGGGGTAAAAGGAGAATTCGCCGTGCTTACCACGAGCCCGTAGCCAGGTCTGAGGTTGTAGTCGCCTAGCACCGTGCGAGCTGCATACCAATAGCGGGTATCTACCTGTGCGTAGCCGCTGTAGAATGCGTAGCCCAGTGGATTGTACCTGCCGAACAGCGGTTCGCCAGCATGCTTATTGCCTTTAACCCCTAGGCGTAGCCAGGTGGCATTCTGGTATACGGCTCGGGTCAACAGCCCGAGAGACGAACCGAGCGGGTGTTGCTTGCCTGGTCGCCGTCGGGTGCTTTGGCTAACGGCAGGGGCTTGATGCCCCACCACCCAAGGGTATGTAGCCCGCTGGGTAAAGTCTAGCGTGTGGTGTCTAATGGCATGTAGCCCGCCAAAGGGTTGCGTGGCCTTCACGTAGGGGCGTAGTTGCTGTAGCCCTTTTTCGCCTACTTCTGGGATTGCCGCTAGCTCATGCACGCTCCACAGAGGCCCGTACTGGGTGCGATATTCTAGTATCGCCCGTGCCATGGGTTCTGTTATCGTGGGGATGTCTAGGAGTCTTGTAAGGTCTGAGCTGTTCAGATCCACAGGATTCGTCTGCAGTTCCTCCAGCTGCTCGTTTTGCTCCTCGGCTGCCTCAGCATTGCCCATGTCGAAGTATTCTGGTTCATAGCCAGCGCTCCTAATGGGGGCTTCCATTACATTCGAGGGGGTAGTGCATGAATCTCCAGAGGGAAAGCGGTGAACATCAAGCGTATCCATCACCCTTTTACTCCCTTGAGTGGCAGCGGATGAATCGTTGAGGGTTCTCAGTGCGACCGAATCGCAATTCTGCCCAACAGGATTTGTTGCCCTTTGCGTCGCAAGGTTCGCCTTAGGCAGGGCAGAGTATCCACCCACAAGGCTGAGTGGTATGGCCAAAGCCCAGAAGTTCAGCATCAGAGTGAAATTGACAATGGGCAAAACTCGGCATACCTACTGCTTAGGTTCTGCGTTAAGATTACAGCCTGCTGGTAGGCGATATCTCTAGAGTGCGATGTGTATTCTTGCCTTTCATCCTCTTGGCTCTCGAATACCATCTGCACCCCAGCTACTATGAAAAGCAAAGCCATTGCAAGGTTAAACCACTTCTGTACCGCCTTCATCCGATTGTAAAAAGCGCCGAGCCGCCCCATGCTAAAGGCTAAGATCCAAGCGGCTACAATTACGGGCAGAGCCGAGGCCAGCGAGAAAATGAGCGGCAACCACATTCCCCAGCTGCTAGAGGCTGTTAGCGGTAGCACCATACCAAAGAGAATAATGCCAACGGCAGGGCAGATGGCAAGCGCAAAGAGCATACCAAGCAGCAATGCCCCCCACCATTTGTGCCTGTCGAGTCCCTGCCCGTGGTTGGTGATGCTGAACCCTGGGATACGAATCCACCGCCCTAGCAGCATTAGGATTCCTATCACGATGAATAGCAATCCGATAGCTAATCCCACATAGCTGCCGAAAAGCTCTCCGATTAGCGATAGGGTATTGCCACGGCGAATAATGGGTACAAGGGGTAGGGCAAGGGCAAAGTAAGTGATGGTGCGCCCCAGCGCGTAGAGAATCCCATTCAGAAACACCGTTCGCCGATTCTCTATATCCCGTGCGATGAATCCTATAGCCGTTATGGCCGTGGCCAAGGTACAGGGGTCTATGGCAACAAGTAGCCCCAAAAGGAAAACCGTGAGTAGCGGGGTAGTGCCGCTATGGACTATCGAATAGAGGAGAGATGACATGGAGGGAGGGATAATATCGTCAAAATTTCCAGGGAGGGCAGATGTACTTGTATGGCAACCAGGTGGTGTAGGTGCAAGCTCGTCTAAAGCGCAGAGATGTGGGCTCTAGTTGCCCAATTTCGCATTTTGCGTTACTGAGCCCTGTGCGCTTCTATCATGGCTCGTACATTCTCTACATTCGCTTTCGGAAGTTGGCATAGCTTTCCATCGATTACCACAGCTGGCAGCGAGCGCGGTCCGTATTGTAGGATCTCCTGTATGTCTTCCACCATTCGGACCTTAATGCTGGGATCTAGCTGGGCTGCCACCTTCTCTATCAGCATGGCCGTGGCCCGGCATACCGAGCAGCCCGACGAGAGCGCTAAGATTTCCATAGTGTCATTAACGGGATTATTGCACAAAAAGGAACAGGTGTAAAGTTGGGCATACAGTGTACGTTATCTGTATTTTAGATGGCGGTTTCGCAAAGAATTTCTCCTGCTAAAGGTCGGTATGCTATTCAGTGGTTACCCGATCAATTCGCGCTAAGAAATCAACTGATGTTTATTGCCCGCGCCTCGTTCCATACCTCACGGTACACCTCGAGCATCGTTGCTACATTCTCGTCCCAATTGTAGAGAGCTTCGGCACGTTTTCGCCCATTTCGCCCCATTCGCTCGCGTTCTTCGGGGTGGTCTATGAAGTGCTGTATCGCTTGGGCCGTCATCTCCACATTGTGCATTGGCACTATTAGCCCCGTTTCGCCATCGGCCACCGTCTCGGTGAATCCATCGGCATTTGAGGCCACCACAGGACAGGCACATGCTGCCGCCTCCACAGCCACCACCCCAAAACTCTCGGATGCCAGCACCGAGGGGAACACCGCCACTAGGAATCGGGAGTAGAGCCTAGGCAGCGCATCATTCTCTACAAACCCTAGGAACTGTACTCGCTCGGCGACCCCTAGAGCCTTGGCCAGCTCTTGGAGAGTCTTTCTCGCAGGCCCGTCGCCCGCTATCTGTAGACGGAGTTCCCGTGCAGGATTCCTCGCCACGCACAGCGCAAAGGCTCGTAGTAGCACGTCGATACCGTACTTCGGCGTGAGGGCCTTCACCGTCCCGATAAGATCGTAATCTACCCCCCCCCTCCTATTTTCTATAAATGTCTGTAAATCAACACCAAACGGAGTGATTGTAAAACTCTTGTCGGTGTAGGCTGCCGCCCGTTTCGCCATCACGTTGCTTGTAGAGAGCAGGCGGTCGGCCTTGCGGAACACACGCTTAATCACCCATCTGTGCAGCCATCCTTTTAGCGGGAAATCGTATACATCGCCGCCCCATACAGAGACCACATAGGGGTGCTTCCCTGCAAAGGCCCCAAGGATACCGTAGGTTGCAGCGTAGTGCGCATGCAGTATGTGGGGCTTAAAGTCTCGGATAGCCTGGCGTACCTTGCGCACAGATAGCACGTATCGCACCTTTGCTACCAGCCCTCCGGGCACTATCCCAGCGCTGTAGACACGTATGCCAGCCTGCCGATACCGCTCCTCGCCACCCCAACTCCGGCTGAATATGGCGACTTCCACCCCATTTGCCGCGAGGGCTCTTGCCCAACGGTAGCTATGGATGGATCCCAACTCGGCCAACAGCAGTACCCGTAGTGGCGATTCTTCGGCTAGTGCCCTCCTCTCCATATTGCACCCTGTTTGAGGTGGTTGCACGTTTTCTCCTTCTGAAAAGAAGGCCTATCTGAACCTGCAAAGGTAGCATTTTCCTGAAAATATTAGACCATGCCGGCGTACCTTGTTGTGCGGCTTGCCGACATCCATTACGCTAGTCCATATTTCGCTGGGCTTGTGAATCTTAGCATGCTGCTTGATTGGAGTTCTTTCTCCATTGTTCAGTCCTTAGGGCAAGGGGCAATCTGCGGAGGGTAATTTTCACATCAGCCCTGCACCGTCACTTGCAGACGTGCCAAGGATAAAAAGCACTCCATGAACAGAGTCTAGACGTGTCTTTATGGCGTATGCTAGAAAGCGATGGACGCTATTTGTAGTATTCTGGGTACTTTGGCTGGCATCGTCTGTTGGCCTATTTCATTTTCACCACTGCGGGGCCTATTTGCTCTAGGGGTAGCACGAGGTCTGCTGCCCCTAGCTTTATGGCCTCCTTTGGCATGCCGAATACCACGCAGGAGTGCTCATCTTGGGCAATAGTCTTAGCCCCCGCCTCCTTCATCTCCTTTAGTCCGTGGGCACCGTCATCGCCCATACCCGTCATAATGATGCCAATGGCGTTAGCACCAGCGTAGCGGGCAGTGCTGCGGAATAGTACATCAACCGAAGGGCGGTGGCGATTCACCAGAGGACCCTCTCGCACCTCTACGTAGTAGCGGGCCCCCGAGCGCTTCAGCAGCAGGTGGTAGTTACCCGGGGCGATGAGGGCGTGGCCTCGGATTACAGCATCGCCATTGGCGGCCTCCTTCACCGAGATTTTGCAGATCTCATCGAGGCGGTTGGCAAATGAGGTAGTGAACTTCTCGGGCATGTGCTGCACTATCACTATTCCAGGGCAGTCTACTGGCATTGCCTTTAGGAAGGTGGTGAGGGCTTCCGTTCCCCCGGTTGATGCACCTACCGCAACCACGATCTCGGTCGTCTTGATCATGCTCTCGGTGTGCCCCGCGGGGAGTATCACGTCGGCAGAGAACTTGGGGGCTACAGGATGCCCTATGGAGGCGTGCGGTCTTCGCTCGGCTTGCGCATCTGCGGAGGGAGATGGTGCTGGAGGTCTATTTATTTGGTGTGCCTCTTGGAAGCCCGAGATCCTATGGATTCGGGCGTGGGCTGCCGCCTTTACCGTGTCGCAGATTCTGATTTGCGACTCCTCGATGAATCGCTTGGTATCCATTTGCGGCTTGGTGATAATCTCCACAGCACCCAGCTCTAGTGCTCGTATTCCCGTTGTGGTTCCTTGCTCTGTAAGGCTGCTGATGATTACCACGGGGATCGGATGCTGGGTCATAATCTTCCGGAGGAAGGTGAGCCCATCCATCCTCGGCATCTCCACGTCTAGGGTGATTACGTCGGGTACTTCCTCCGCAATGTATTTAGCGGCAACGAAGGGGTCAGAGGCTGTCCCCATCACTTCAAGCTCTGGATCGCTGTCGATAATCCCCTTAAGGGTTTGCCGCACTACTGCGGAATCATCTACTATCAGAACCCTGTACTTACCCATGACCGATGAAAAGATTCAGAGGAAAGCCACTGCCACCCGGGGTTAGCGCGCCGGCATATCCCCCCTCGGCAGTAGAGGAGGCGTGTGGGCGTCGACACCCCGCGGGGAATTGCGTACTCGTTATATCGTTTTCTGTATCATTCGCTGGCGAACCGCCCCGGTATCGGTATCGTACTCCAGCTTCCTCCCATTAGGTCCCCCAACGCTTTTGGCCACTATGGCTATGCCCAGTTCCCTGAGCATGGTCTCTGCCATCTCTATATTGCGGGTGCCTATGTGGAAGTGGGACTTGGTTTCGATCACCTCGCCCCCGCCGAAGACTTTAGCCACCAGGTTCTTCTTCTGGCTGCCAAGCTGCAGCATTCTTTCTATGAGTTTTTCAATGGCAATATTGCCGAATTTGGGGCTGGCCAGCCCGTTGCCATTCCAGAGTGGGAGCATGTAGTGATTGATGCCCCCTATGCGTAGCTCCTTATCCCACAGGCACACGGCCACGCACGACCCCAGTATGGTAGAGACCGTAGTGGGGGTGCGGCTGGCATAGAGTGCCGAAGGGTAAAGATAGTGCGTCTCGCGAACCTCCATAGCTCCCACTAGAATGTCTCCTCATTGTCAAAGAAAATCTCGTTAGCCTCTGGAGCGTAGCCGTCTGAGGGTAGGGCAGAGGCAGGCACCACCACGGTGAATTTACTCCCCTCGCCCAGCTGGCTCTCCACCTCAATGCGCCCCCCCAGCAGGTCTATAACGGCCTTGCTTACCGATAGACCCAGCCCGTGCCCGCGGGTTACGGAGTTGATCGTGTCATTACCCCGGGTGAAGCGGTCGAAAATCCGTGAGAGCCGGTCGGGCGCAATCCCGGTGCCGTAGTCCTGTACCGTTATGCGTAGCTCCTCGCCTGCCATCTCCAGGGTGACATCCACTGAGCTCTCCTTCTTGCTGAAGTTCAGTGCATTGCTCAGCAGGTTGGCTAGCACCAGCTTCAGGTAGATGGGGTCGGTGTTGAATGCGAAATTGCCCTCCTTGGTGTCATCCTGGGGCAAGCGGTTGTGCACTTTCACCTCCACCTGCTTTTTGCGGAGTTCGTAGCGGAAGCTTTCGATTATGCCGTCTACCAGGGATTGGATATCTACACTCACCACCTCTGGCACCTCTTCGCCCGCCTCCACCTTGGCGGCAAAGAAGATGTTGCGGAACTGGAAGTCGAGGCTGAAGGCCTCTGAGTGGATGAGAGCTACCATAGACACCACCTTCTTCCAGCTCTCCTTATCCACGCTGAGAATGGCGCGCGAGAGCCCGAGGATGGAGGTGAAGGGGTTGATGATCTCGTTGGTGATATTGCTGATGAAGTGGCTTTTGAGTGCCTCAGACTCCTCCAGCTTCTTATTCACCGCGCGCAGCTCATCGTTTAGGGTAGTTAGCTCGCCTACGGTTTGGTTCGTCCGTTCTATCCTACGGCGCAGCTCCTCCAGGAGGGCGGTATCGCTGAGCTGGGTGCAGGCCGTTGTGCTGGCATCTGCCATCTGTGGTTGCTTATCCTTGGGGTTCATCGCTGTGGTAAAGGTCTAGACCCTACGGAATATCGTAGGTTTGATTGGTTTGAGGGGCAGGTTCATGTTCATGATAGATTCTGAGTGCCCCAGGAAAAAATAGCCGCCTATTTTCAGCTTGCCGCACAGCTTGCGGATCACCTCCTCTTGCGTTTTACGGTCGAAGTAGATGAGCACATTGCGGCAGAATACCACGTCGAAGCTCTCGCTCACGGGGTAGTTGGCATCCATGAAATTGAGGCGGCGGAATTGCATGTGCCGTCGCAGCTCGGGTACTATCCGCACCGTGGGGTGTTCGCGGTCTTTGCTGCGTAGGAAGTAGCGTTTTTTGAGCTCCAGGGGAATGCCCTCCACGCGCTCCTCTTTGTACACCGCGTTGGTGGCCGCCTGCAGGATGCGGGTGCTGAGGTCAGTGCCTAGGATCAGGAAATCGCGTCCAGGGAAGCCCTGGTTGAACTCTGAGATTACGATGCCGATGGTGTAGGGTTCCTCCCCACTGCTGCAGCCGGCACTCCAGACGTTGATACGCTGGTTGCCGGGCTTGCTGTAGAATTCGGGCAGCACCACCTCCTTCATGAACTCGAAGTGCACAGGCTCGCGGAAGAAATCGGTCTTATTCGTGCTCACCACATCGAGCATGTGGATGATTTCATCGCCCCCGCCATCGCTCAGCACGTAGTCAGCGTACGTCTTGAAATCGTTAATATTCAGTGCCCGCAGCCGTTTCTGTAGCCTGCTCTGCAGCATGATACGCTTAGCGGGCGGCATTTTGATGCCCGCAGTGGTGTAGATGAACTGGCTTAGCCTCCCGAAGTCTGCGTCGCTCAGCTCCATGCGGTAGCTGCTGTGTAGCCCGACGAGAGCATCGTTCTCGCCCAGCTGCCCCAGGATGCTTGGAGTTTCTAGCCCAAGGGGACCTCTTGCCTCTCCTGCTGCCATAGACTGCTAAAACCTACAATGTGAGCTAGGGAATAATACGTTTTTTACCATTCTGGACTGGCAGCGGCGTAGAGTGCCGTTGTGGCGCAGAGGTGTTTTCAGCGTTCGTGCATCAGCCGTTTTCGCCTGGAAACCATTCTATCCGTGCTTCTCAGTGTTGCCATGTGTTCCCAGCCTTCCAGAATCATGGAGACCAGGGCTTAGCGCAGCCATTCTGTAAGCCTTGCAATGCTGCTTGCGGCGGGTGGGGATTCTAGCGCCGGAGCAGAAGTAGCCGCCATGCGCGTTAAGCCGCACGTAGCACGATCCTAGCAAAATCCTTGCCGTAGCAGATCACTCAGCCATTATGGCAGGCCCTCCCGATCTATGCTCGGAGTTTAGGCTTAATCCACTGGGTCTGCCAGTGCAGCAGTGGCAGGCTTGCAGGCCTTACTCCGCAGCTGGCGCAGTGCCATCCATGGTGCTCTCTACCGTCCGCTCGTGTAGATCTACGATTTCATCGGTGCTGAAGACCTCATCCATATTCAGCAGCATGATGAAGGTATCGTTCACATTCGCCACGCCCACTATGAATTCGCTGCGGTAGCGGGTGCCGAGCGAGGGTGGGGGGAGGATCTTGTCGTCATCTATCTCTATTACGGCCTGCACGGAGTCCACCAGGGCGCCCACGTGGACTGATTCGCCCTCCAGGTCGATATCCATCACCACGATGCAGGTGTTGGGCGTGAATTCCGTGGGGGTCATCCCGAATTTGATACGGGTGTCCACCACGGGCAGCACCGAGCCCCGGAGGTTTATGACTCCCTTCATGTACTCGGGTGCGCGTGGTACATCGGTTATCTTGGTCATCTCCAAGATATTGAGAACTTTCCCCACATGGGCGGCGAATTCCTCTTCGCCCAGCTTAAAGGTGAGGTATGAGTTGATTTTTGTTGTGCTAGTCCCTGTTGTTTCAGCCATGGCTGTTGCCTCCCTAATTCAAAATCGTAAGTATCTGAAAATCTGAAGCCGTAAATCGCCCCTCGGCACGGCTCTGTATGGGTATCCCTACTTGTCGTCTTCGCCCACGCTTTCGGCGCCGAGCGTGAGGGCATCCTGATTGGTGAAGAACTTGATAATGCGATTCGTATCCATAACCAGTGCCACCGTACCGTCGCCGAGGATGGTGGCGCCCGAGATCATGTCTTGCCCCTTGTAGTGACGTCCGAGCGGTTTCAGCACGGCCTGGTATTCGCCCACCACCATGTCGACCACAAAGCCCACTTTCCGTTCCTCGAAGTTCACCACTATCACCTGCTCGTGCTCGCCAGAGAATTCCGGGAGGCCGAATTCCTCGCGGAGGTTGAAGAAGGGGATCTGGACGCCGTCTAGCACCACCACGTCGTTGAACTGGTGTACCACCTTGCGATGCTCCACGGCGTAGATCTTGTCTACTGCCGCAAGCGGGATGACGTAAGAGGTGGAATCTACCTTCACCAGAAGCCCGTCGATTATCGAGAGCGTGAGCGGTAGCTTGATGGTGATGGTGGTGCCAACTCCCCGTTCAGATTCTACCTCCACCTCGCCGCGCAGCTCGGCTATTTTCCGTTTCACCACATCCATACCCACGCCGCGGCCAGAGATGTCGGTTACCACCTTTGAGGTGCTGAAGCCAGGGGCGAATATCAGGTCGAGGCATTCGCGCTTGGTGAGCTTGCGGTCTGCGGTGATGATCCCCTTCTCCACAGCCTTGTCATGTATGGCCTGCTGGTCTATGCCCGCCCCGTCGTCAGATACTTGGATCATCACGTTCGCACCGCTGTAGTAGGCCTTTAGCAGGATGGTGCCCTGCCGTGGCTTCCCTGCACGTATGCGGGTCTCCACGTCCTCTATGCCGTGGTCTAGGCTATTGCGCAGGATGTGGAGGAGCGGGTCGGCCAGCCCCTCGATTATCGTTTTGTCCAGCTCGGTGTCGCTCCCCTCGGTTACGAAGCGCACCTCCTTGTTCAGCCCTTTGGAGAGGTCGCGTACCAGGCGGTGGAAGCGGGTGATGAGATTCTCTATCGGGATGAGGACGATGCTGAAGGCGATGTCGCGGAGCTGCCGGCTGAGCTTCTGCACATTCTCCGAAATGGCCATGAGGCCCGGGAGGTTGCTCTCCTCGGCGAAAAGGGTGAGGCGAGCCTGCGTGGTTACGAGCTCAGACACCAGGTTCATGAGTTCGTCGAGCTTCTCGGAGGCCACCCGGATTGATGATATGGCCACATCTTTCGCGAGGGTTCTGCTTGGGGTAGCGGCGCTGTGCTTGGCCGTGTTGGCATCTACCACCTCCACGCGCGATGGCACCAGATGGCGAACGGCCTCCGAGCCTACTGGCCCCCCAGGCTGCGCCCACAGGCGTTTGAGCTCGGTGGCGAACTCCTCTTTTTGCAGGAGGTTCCCGCTGTCGAGTTTTACGATCTCTAGGTCGGCATCGTTCTCCACGAAGATGAACACATCATCTATCGCATTCTGCCCTTGCGTAGTGGCCACTACCACCTCCCAAGATGTGTAGCAGAAGGTGGGTTCCATCTCCAGTAGCCCAGGGACTTTGTCTAGGTTGGCCCGCACGAGCGATTCGCCTAGGGAGTTGAGCTCGTCTACCTGGTAGAGGGGGTTCGTACCATTGTTGAAGATGTCGCTTACGGGGGCGTAGCGCACGTAGAAGGTCTCGTAGCTCCCGCTGCTTGGCGCGGCCTTCTGCTCAGAGGGGGTGGTGCGAGCCGAAGGGGTGGTGGTGGCAGCAGCTGCTGGTTGTGATTCGGCGGGTTCTTTACCCTCTATGATGTTGTCCATCAGCCCCATGAGTTCTTCCTGCTGGGCCATGAGCTCTGGGCTCTCGTCGCCGGCCTCGTGGAGGAGCTGCTTGAGGTGGTCTACCGAGCGCAGGGTAACGTCGAGTATCGCGCCGTTCACCTCGCGTTCGTGGCTGCGTACCAGGTCGTAGATCGTCTCCATGTGGTGGGTGAAACGGTCTATTTGCTCGTAGCCGAACATGCTGCTGTTCCCCTTGAGGGTGTGCATGATGCGGAATACGCGCTGCACGATATCGATATCGCCCGGATTTTCCTCGAGTTCGAGTACCGTTTTCTCGAGCGTGTCGATGAGGTCCACCGCCTCCTCTATAAACTTCTGCTTGAAGTTGTCCATTGAGCTATCCATCACCGTAGCACTTTATTGAGCGCAGCGATCAGCTTGGCGGGCACGAAGGGCTTGATGATCCACCCCGTGGCGCCGGCCTCTTTGGCCTCCATTTTCTTGCTGGTCTGCGATTCCGTGGTTAGAAATAGTATGGGAATGCGGGTGTAGGGTTCCATCTGCCGCACGTGCTTGATGAGGGTGATACCATCCATCTGCGGCATGTGGAGGTCGGTGATGATCATGTCGATCTCCCGCCCATCCAGGAATTTGAGGGCATCGGTTCCGTCATCGGCTATCAGCACCTCAAAACCCTCGTTCTCTAGGGTGAAGCTCACCACCTCGCGGATGCTCTCCGAGTCGTCTACTATCAGAATTTTCTTAGGCATGGTCTTGCGCAGTGTTCTAGTTAGGTCTGGCCCCGCTGTCTACCCATTGGGCGAAGCCCGTGGAGCGGATGAGCTGGGCGAGGTCTGGTTCTAGGTTCAGCTCTACCTTGAAATCCGCGTTGCGGCTGGCCTGGTAGGTGCTGTAGCTGTGGAGCAGCTGGAGGAAGCTCAGGTCCAGGGCTGCTACCTGGGTGCATACCAGGCGGACATCCTTGTACTTCTTTGCGCCTTCGCGCAGGAAGCGGAGAATCTCCTCGGCGCAGTCCAGCGTCAGGTTGCCCTGTAGGTTCAGCACACCGCTCCCAGCAGTGCGCCCCGCGGTGGCCTTCAGTTTTACGCTCTTCATAGTAGGTTAGTTTCTGGTTCGTTCTGGGCGGGGTGGTGGCATCCCGATTTTTCAATCCTTATTCCCCCGGGTGCGTGCTGCCGAGTACCTGTGGGGTGTGCAATGTCCATTTTGTAGTTGTTCTTCTCGTTTTAAAAAAGCTCAAGCCCATCATCGTCTTCGCCAGCGGTTGCTACCTCGGGCATCTCTTCGCCGAAGAGATCCACGTCGCCTACCGCCCCCATGGTGTGCGCCTCGTGTACGCGGCGTTCGCTGGCCATGGTGTAGCGTTGCCGGACAGATTCTAGGTCGGCGCTCTCCTCCACGTGCACCACCTCGCGGACGCGGGCGGCTATCCGGTTTAGGATGTCCACTATCTCCTCTATGGCTTCCTCAAAGAAATCGTAGTAGCGTATCTCGCGGAGCGCGTTTTTGGTGTCAGTTTCTACCCTCAGGCTTCGCGCCTCTATCTCAGATAGCAGCGAGGCGCTTTCCTGCTCGGTGCGAGCGAGTGCTGCGGCTATGCCGTGCATGCGGTTGGCCCCCTCGGCCAGGCTATTCCACAGCGGTAGTTCGTCCTGGAGCTGCGCTTGGAAGTTTGCGAGCTCTACCCCATGCCTCTGCATGTGCAGGGCGTTCTCGTACACGATGTCGCCGTAGGTGTCGAGGTCGGCCATCACAGACTTCAGCTGGGTGAGGAGGTCGGCGCACCCCTCGCGCTGCTGGGTAGCCTCGCTGAGCTGTAGGAGGGGGAGGCCCAGCGAACGGATCTGCCCGAATTCTATGTGGCGGAGTACGAGGTCTTCAGTTATGGCCTCGTTGGTCTCTGCTATGGCGGTGAGGGTCTCGCGCAGCGATGGCACGTCATCGGCTAGGGATGCGAGCACTTCACGCGAGTGCTGTAGGCGTCCGAGTAGCTCAGACATGGCGGTGGTGGCGGTGTCGCCAGGCCGGGCGCGTAGCGAGTCTCGGCTTAGGCTCGCGATCTCCTCCATATCGCGTGAGATGCTGCGGAAGTGCTGCGCCAGCATCTCTATCGCCTGCTGGTATTCGCGGTTGGTGGCCACCAGCTGGGCGCTTTGCAGCGAGGAGATGTCACGGATTTGCACCAGGGCATCTATTCTCGCCTTCTCGGTGTCATCATCAGCCCGAGCCACAGCCGTGAGGTTGTCCATGAGCTCATGGTGGGCGGTCTGGATATGCTCCATCTTCTGCCTGATGATGTCCTGGTACTGGAGGTTGGTGATGATGCCCGCGATGCTCTTGGATGTGCTTTCGGTTTTCCGCGTAATTTCAGGGATGAGCGCATCAGACTCTCGGTGTTTCTCTGCGAAGAGGAGAAGCCCGTAGCGCACCGAGCTCTCCACGTGCTCTATGCCCCGCAGGCAGTGGTTTCGCACCTGCTGTATGGCGCGCTCTTCCTGCTCTAGGCGGTGCGCGTACCCCTGTGCTTGCCGCCCTGTGGAGAGGATCAGGTTTATGAAGAGCTCCACCTCGCTACGCAGCGCGGCAAAGGTCTCTGGGGGGTAGCCTACGCGGTCGGGCAGCCCGTCTCGCCCCAGCGTGAGGTTGGCCAGCAGCAGGTTTAGCGTGCTGGAATTCTGCGCAATGTTACGCAGTGGGAGGTAGATGGCCGTCAGGTGCCGACGGAGCGAATGGACGCGGCGGAGGATAGAGTCGAGCAGCCTGCCCAGCTGGGTGTGGCACTGGTCTAGGTTCGCCTGGAACGCCTCTAGGTCGCCCGTGAGCTTGCGATTCGCCCCTGTGCTGAAGAGCTGGAAAAGCGAACCCGCCGAGATCGATATGGCCTTGGCATCCTTGTAGAAGGCCTTGAACTTGGAGTTCAGCCCCAGGAAGTCCTCGCTTGAGCAGCGATGGAGCTCTAGGATCTGGCTATCGATAAGGTTGAATAGCTGCACAATCGCCCCTAGCGACTCCTTGCTCTTGAGATCGAGTGTCCCGATCAACTCGGCTTGCTGCAGCTTTTCTACCATGAGAATCCTAGGGGATGCTCCCGTCTTTATACCCCATTTAAACGTAGCAAAGGTAGTGAAAGTTGCACGGCAACACCCCGAATTCCCCAGAATCAGGATGATGCTGTAACATTTATTACAAAGCTAGCGAGCGGGGCTCTGTTCGCAGGGGTGTTGACCTCAAGAGCTACGGCAAATTCTTTATCACGGTGCGGCACGCCGCGACGCTACAAACGTCAGAGAGTCCGCTAGGGCGAACACTCGCAGGGGGCGGGGAAATCTTCGCGAAAACCGCGAAGACCCCGCCCCTACAGTCGGCATTGATGGGGAGGACATTAAGACCATTGCCCCCAATAAACGCCGCGGTCTTGGTTAGGGCGGGCACTCGGGGGTGGGCGGGCGCCCCTACAGCACCGCCCCTACCATGCGTGCGATAGCCAATCTCACCCAATGGTAGAAATGGGATTCTCTGCAGCAAACCCCACGGCAAATTCTTTATCACGACGCGGCACGCCGCGTCGCTACGGTCTTCGAGAATTTTAATTGCATGATTAAAAATTCTTTACCCGCAAGAAGGGGAAAACTTCCCTATAAAGGATTGAACCCATGCGGGTTCTTTGCCGCGGTCTCCCCCTTTTGAAATACGGCGATTTAAATCATATTCTCCCGTTCTCCGAAGGACGTAGCGACGCGGCGTGCCGCGTCGTTATCCCCCCGTTCGCCGTTCCCATTGATGCCCGTCTTGTCGCAAATGGTGGTCGATGTCGCATGCGTCGTCGCACCCTCCCCGCAATGCCGCCTGTAGGGGCGGGGTCTTCGCAACGCGAAGATTTCCCCGCCCGCCGCCTCATTCCGTGCCGCATCGCGATTCAAAAGAGGTAAACTGCCCGCGAGATGGGGGAGAGCTCCACGCTTGGCCCACAGGTGCTATTCGGGCTACCAAGGTAACACCATCGCCGTACCATCGTCGTACCATCGTCTCTGCATCCTCGGATTTCGCCTTAAGGCGAAATCCGAACATGAAGCGACGCAGGTGTTATGTTGGTACGGCGATGGTACGGCGCAGGTACGGAGGAAATAGGGGAGATCTACAGTGGGCATCGAGGGGATGCCCACTGGTGGCACGCGGTGGCGATCTTAGTAGCGACGTGGCGTGCCGCGTCGCGTTTTTAAATGTGCCGCATCGCGTTTTTGGACGTGGTGTGCGGTGCGGTCTTAGTAGCGACGTGGCGTGCCGCGTCGTTATCCCCCCATTCGCCCTTCCCATTGATAGCCGCATCAACCTACAGGATGCACGGATTGGTTGTCGATATGCGAGCAATGGCGTAAATGTCGGGCGGAGCCATTACGCCGCAACCACCTCCCCGCAATGCCGCCTGTAGGGGCGGGGTCTTCGCGGCGCGAAGATTCCCCCGCCCGCCGCCTATACCCGCCCCCATGCGCATACCATCCAAGCCCCCTGCCATATATGACGCGGCACGGTTAGGGAGGGCACTCGCTACGCTCGGCACCTCCCCTACCAAGATCCCTATGGGATTCGCAGCAGCCCGAAGGTACTTGAATTTCCTGATTAAAAACCATTTACCCTCAAGAAGGGGAAAGCCTCCCTATAAAGGCTTGACCCCATACGGGTCTTTGCCGCGTTTTCCCTTTTGGAATACGGCGGTTTAAAACCGATTCTCCCGTTACTCGAAGGACGTAGCGATGCGGCGTGCCGCATCGTGATCCCCCCGTTCGCCGTTCCTGTTGATGTCCGCATGGGCGTAAATAATGATGGCAGGCGGCAATCCCTGTAACCTCCCCGCAATTGCCCGACTGTAGGGGCGGGGTCTTCGCAATGCGAAGATTCCCCCGCCCGTCCTTTCAGCCCTCCCCCCTGTGTCGCCCTTAGTGTGGTGTGTCCTTGCAATTTAATATTGCATTGTATGTCTCGCCTTTTCGGCATTCTCTCCCCGAGATTCCCTATCTTTGCGCGGGGTTTTGGCGGGGTAGAATACGCCAACCCTTCGCGCCGTATGACCGTAATAGAGCTTCTTCGGCTAGTGCCCCCATTGCGCCCGCTCTCGGCCCCGCAGCTGCTGCGAATGGCCGGGCTGGTGTATGGGCATACGCTAGAGGAGGGACAGGTTTTCCGGGGGGGGCTACTGCCCGATGCTCCTGCGCTTTACCTCCGAGCCGGTACGCTGGTGTCTGTTTTGGCCAACGCCCAGCCCAGGGGAGAGTGCCCAGTGCTGCACGCCCGCGAGGGTTGGGTGGGGCTTGGCCAGACCATAGCGCAGCCGATGGGGGGGCGCATGCTCCGCGCGCTTACACCCTGCCAGCTGGTGGCCGTACCCCGCGATGCGCTCCACGATGCGGCTGTGCGTAACCCCGAGTTCGCCGTTGCCCTGCTGGAGTGGATGGCGCGGGAGAATGTTGAGCTGCGGCATCAGGTGGAGGAGTACCAGTCCCTGAGCCTCATGGGGCGCTTGGCGCGCGCGCTCCTGCGCATGGCCGTGAATGGAGAGGCGGGGATGGTGGTAGATCTACCCAGCGACCAGACCCTGCTGTCGCAGCTGCTAGGATGCGCACGCGGCCCGCTCAACAGGGCCCTGCACTCCCTGCAGGATTCGGGCGATATTGCCTTGGCGCGCCGGCAGATTCGGATATTGAACCCCGAGGCGCTCCAGCGGGTGGGCTGACAACCCATCGGGTCTTTTTTTTAAGAAAAGCAGAATAATAACCCCTACAAACACTCTTTGCCGTGCAGCCCTTTCCCGCTGTCGGTACGACGGCTTTGGGGGCAATACCTAGAAAAAACAGCATTTCTGCGTATCTTGGTAGGGGCGATGCCGTAGGGGCGAGCCGCGAGTTGCCCGCCCTCTTGCTGCGAGCGCACCGTTTGTATTGTTCTTCTTTCTTGATTAACCCCATTTCAATCAACCACTTGCGTTTATCGAAGACAGTAGCGATGCGGCGTGCCGCGTCGTTTATCCGGGTTTTGCGGCGGTCTTATCTTTGCCCTTTCTTGGTATGGGTTTCTATTTTTCGTTGCGCAAGAACTTTTTTGCCCTGTGATACGTTTTATATCTGTGGGGTAGGGTGGTTTAGCGTCCCAGCACCCCTGTATGATTAGGTTGGTTAGATTATTCGCGGATTCCAAAGGGGGAGCGGCAAAGAATTAGAGAGAATCAGAAAAAATAGCGTTTCCATGAATGAGCTACCTCTGCATCTTTAGATCTTGGTAGGGACGATGCCGTAGGGGCGGGCCGAGAGTTGCCCGCCCACTAGCGAGTGCTCGCCCTATCTTGCGGGTATTCGCCCTATTCTGCGAGTGCTCGCCCTATTGTAGCAACAAACCCAACGCAAATAGTACGCACAGTGAACGGCCCTACGCGGCATTAGAAGCACTACGAATATGGCAGAGCTGCATGAACACGATCCCGAAGCCCAGCTGCTAGACGAGGTTACGGGTGGCGAATACAAGTACGGATTCCACACTGAGGTGGAGACCCTCACCATCCCCAAGGGCTTGGATGAGGGGATCATTCGGAAGATCTGGGAGATCAAGCAGGAGCCCGAGTGGATGCTCGAGCTGCGATTGCAGGCTTACAGGCACTGGAAAACGCTGGAGATGCCCGATTGGGCCTACCTGAAAATTCCCCCGATAGATTACCAGGATATCATCTACTACGCTGCCCCCAAGGCCCCCAAGAAGGGTTCGCTCGAGGAGGTGGACCCCGAGGTGCTACAGGCGTTCGACAAGCTGGGGATACCGCTGGAGGAACAGAAGGTGCTGAGCGGTGTGGCGGTAGATGCCGTGATGGACAGCACCTCGGTGAAGACCACCTTCCAGGCTACCCTAGCGGAGAAAGGGATCATATTCTGCTCCATGAGCGAGGCGATTCGTGAGCATCCAGACCTGGTGCGCAAGTACCTGGGCACGGTGGTGCCCTATACCGATAACTACTTCGCCGCGCTGAATGCCGCCGTATTCTCCGATGGCAGCTTCTGCTACGTGCCCCAGGGGGTGCGCTGCCCCATGGAGCTTAGCACCTACTTCCGTATCAACGCCATGAATACCGGGCAGTTCGAGAGGACATTGCTGGTGGGCGATGCCGGGAGCTATGTGTCGTACCTAGAGGGTTGTACGGCTCCCATAAGGGATGAGAATCAGCTCCATGCGGCGGTAGTGGAGATTATAGCCGAGGAGGGGGCTGAGGTGAAGTACTCCACCGTGCAGAATTGGTATCCAGGCGATAAGGAGGGGCGCGGGGGAATCTACAACTTCGTTACCAAGCGCGGGCTGTGCCGTGGCAAGGGAAGCAAGGTATCGTGGACGCAGGTGGAGACCGGCTCTGCCATCACCTGGAAGTACCCCAGCTGCGTGCTCATGGGCGACGAGTCATCGGCAGAATTCTACTCGGTGGCCGTAACCAACAATTTCCAGCAGGCCGACACTGGCACTAAGATGATCCACCTTGGGCGCAACACCAAGAGCCTCATCGTCTCCAAGGGTATATCGGCTGGCCATAGCGAGAATAGCTACCGAGGGCTGGTGAAAGTGGCCAAGGATGCTGATAACGCCCGCAACTTCTCGCAGTGCGACTCCCTACTGCTGGGCTCTCTCTGCGGTGCACACACCTTCCCGGTGATAGAGGCCTCTAATCCCACGGCGGTGCTAGAGCATGAGGCTACCACCTCCAAAATCGGTGAGGATCAGCTCTTCTACTGCAACCAGCGGGGTATTGACACCGAGGATGCGGTGGCGCTGATAGTGAATGGCTACGCGAAGGAGGTTCTGGCCAAATTACCAATGGAGTTCGCCGTGGAGGCACAGAAACTCCTAGCCATCAGCCTAGAGGGGAGCGTAGGGTAGAGGTGGTTTACCCTGAGGAACAGGATTCCCATAGTTTTGAGACCCATTAGTTTTTTTGACGGTACGGCCTGCCTATACTTGGCAGCGTGCGTGCATCCTGCGATATGCCTCCCATAGAAGAATACGGTCTTCGGGTGCTGCAGACCGTCCCCGAGTCGATAGTGGATGGCGAGGGATTGCGGTACTCCATCTATCTTGCGGGCTGTATTCACGCCTGCCCGGGATGCCACAACCCAGAATCTTGGAATCCGCGGGCCGGGAGGCTGCTCACCGAAACGATGCTTCAGGGATTTATAGAGAAATTTCGGTCTAACGCAATGCTCGATGGGGTGACGCTCTCGGGTGGCGATCCGTTCTACCGTCCGCAGGGGCTGAGCGAACTCCTCAGGCGCATAAAAAGTGCAACGGGGCTGAACATCTGGTGCTATACGGGCTACACGCTTGAGGAATTGCTCGCGAAGGAGGAGCTGCGGGCGCCTCTCCCCTACATTGATGTGCTGGTGGATGGGCGCTATGTAGCTGCGGAGCGCGATCCAGATCTGGCTTTCAGAGGCAGCAGGAATCAACGGATAATTTATGAACCCTGGAGGGCTCTTTGCCCGAACGGAGAAGGAGAATAGTCAAATCATTTCAGCATATGGGGGCAATCCCGACGATAGAGGAGCGGCAGAATGAGCTGCTGGAGGAATTCTCGATATTCACCGACTGGCTGGATAGGTATCAGCAGCTGATAGATCTCGGGCAGAGCCTGCCAACGCCAAGCCAGGGGCTGCATGCCGATAAAAATCTGATTCGGGGCTGCCAGAGCAGGGTGTGGATAGATGGGCAGGAACGGGATGGGAAGCTCTACTTCGAGGCCGATAGCGATGCGGTGATAACCAAGGGCATCGCCGCGCTACTGCTAGAGGTGTTCAACGGCCATTCGCCCCGTGAGGTGGCAGAGGCAAACCTCTTCCTGCTCGATAGGCTAGGGCTTGCCGAGCATCTCTCGCCCACCCGGGCTAATGGGTTGCTCGCCATGGTAGACCATATCAGAGCTTTCGCGAAGGAGAGGGAGTAGGAGGGCAGCGTGAATGGTGCGCGCAGTGCCACATAGTTTTAGGTGGGTTTGGCAGAGCTTTTAGCGCGTACTGCGTAGGGGCCGCCCAAGAGTTTCCCGCACGCCCTAGAGGGTCGGCCTGCCCTGTATACCTCCTTATTCTGCAGCAATCGCCTGTTTACGATCTCACAATAATAACCGCAGTAACCCATGCGCGATATTCTGGATATTGAGAGCGATATTGTGGTGGAGCTCCGCACGGTATTCGACCCCGAAGTGCCGGTGAATGTGTATGACCTCGGCCTGATCTACGATGTGGATGTACAGGATGATGGCAAGGTGGACATTACCATGACGCTGACCGCGCCCAATTGCCCAGTGGCCGATGATGTGGTGCAGGAGGTGAAGACGGCTGTGGGGAGCGTGGAGGGGGTTACGGGGGTTGAGGTGAAGCTGGTGTTCGACCCTCCGTGGGATCAGAGCCGTATGAGCGAGGAGGCAAAGCTCGACTTGGGGCTGCTGTAGGGGAGATTCACTTGCCAGGAGAGGCGGTTGAGTAGATTGTACGGTGCATGATACCCTACCACGAGGTGCGAGAGCTTGCCCTAGGGTGTGGGCTCGACGATGTGGGGATTTCCAGTGCGTCGGCGGTAGAGGGGGTTGCAGAGCGTTACCGCGAGTGGCTGGCAATGGGCTACCACGGCGAAATGGATTACCTGGCGCGCAACTTCGATAAGCGGATGGATCCCCGATTGCTAGTGCCTGGGGCCAAGACGGTAATCTCTGGGTTGCTGAGCTACAATCTCCCGCCCAAGTACCTGCTTACAACGCCCCCTAAGGTCGCTTGCTACGCTTTGGTGCGCGATTATCACAAATTACTGAAGTCAAGGCTATTCACCCTCCTGAACAGGCTTCGGGAGCTGTACGGGGGTGTGGAGGGGCGTCCTTTTGTGGATTCTGCCCCCTTTCTAGATAGGTACTGGGCGGTGCTGGGCGGCTTGGGATGGATAGGGAAGAATGGGCTGCTAATCTCGCCTCGCTGGGGGTCATACGTGTTTATAGGGGCGTTGGTTGTAACCCTGGAGGTGGAGCCGAGGGAGGGGGCTGTGCCCGCGAGGTGCGGTAAGTGCACGAGGTGCATGGATGCCTGTCCTACCAAGGCCTTGCTCCAGCCTGCGCTGCTCGATGCCCGGCGGTGCATATCGTACCTTACCATAGAGAAGAAGAGCCCGCTCACCGAGGGCGAGCGGGCTCTTCTGGATGGATGGGCCTACGGCTGCGATGTGTGCCAGATGGTGTGCCCCTGGAATAGGAGGGCTGCGAGCTCTGGGCTGGAGCGTGAGGTGCTGATTGATAGGGGGCTGCTGAATGCCTACGCGCAGGGTAAGGCCGATTTACCTCCCGACAGCCCAATGCAGAGGGCTAACCCAACGAAACTCCGAGAATTGCTCGGCGATGGGCAAGAGGGGCTAGAGGGCGGCTCTCTCCCGCCAAGGGAACGCTGAGATTCCCCATTCGTAGTCTGCCAGCGAGCAACGCGGGGTGCTGCGCCTATAGGGATGTTGCGCTATTCTACCCCTGCTCGGCGGAAGCTTGCTAGCCGTAGGTGCTGGTAGGCTATTCCTAGCAGTATGCACCCTAGGGCGGGAAGATACCAGTAGGTGAGGATCTCCGAGGTGTCGGGAGCTAGCAGCTCTTCGGGGGTGGAGAATCGGGCTAGCACCACGGCTAGGGCATTGTTCACGGAGTGGCCCAAGACGGGTATCCAGATGCTACGGGTGTAGAGGTAGAGGTAGCCTAGCACTGCCCCTAAGAAGATCCTGGGGATGATGGCGGTGAACTCCATGTGAACCAAGGCGAAAATGACGGCTGTGGCCCATACGGCAGCATGCCCATGCCCTCCAAATGCCCGGTGGAGCAATGGCTGGAGTGTGCCGCGGAAGAACAGCTCTTCAGACAGGGCGGCTAGAATCGCAATCACTAGAAGGTTCGCGACGAAGGCGGCAGCTCCAGGTTGCGCCAAGAGTGCCACCAGCACCTGTTGGGATGCAGCATTCAGATTGTCGACCCAGTAGGGCATGGGAATGCGCGAGTTGAGGTACTCCAAGAGTAGCGCAACGGGAATGGCGCCAGCTACAAGCAGCAATCCCAACAGTAGCGAGCGAGCCGTAAGGAGCTTGGGCGAGTACCCGCCAGCCCAGAAATGCGGGAAGAAGATACGCCACACGAACACGGGGATTATGAACGTGGCCACTGAGGTCCCAGCTTGCACCCAGCGCATGGCGGCGGGGGTGGTGAGTGCCTCCAGCCCCTGGGAATAGAGCACCACGCCCACAGCGAGCGAGGCTACCAGCATGCTCAGTAGGCTGATAGCGCATAGGATGAGTGCCGCGAAGAGCGGACTGTTCGAGAGTTTTGGCATTACGGCAAGTTCGTTTTTGCCCTGCGCATCGGCAAGCTTGAATGTTGTCTGCAGCCGGCATCGTGGCAATGGAAGGAGTTCGTTCTATTCGGCAGTGCTCCCTTCCCTGAAAGTAGGCAGCCTAGCGTGCGCAAAGGTAGGCAAAAGCCGAATTCGGTGCAAGGGCTGATGGCAATTTGCTTGTGACGGCGATTCTCGCTACCTTTCGGGGTTAAAATTCGGGGGATGAGGATTCCGTCAGAAGATGTGCTACAGGCTCTATGGGGGCAGCTTCACCGGCTGGGGGTACGGTTGGTGACCACTGCGGGAGAGCGGGTTGAGATTCTCAATCCAGGCTACTCTAACCACGATGCTGGGCCAGATTTCAGGCAGGCCACCCTTAAAATCGGGCCGCTAACCTGGGTGGGCGATGTGGAGATTCATGCGCGGGCAAGCGACTGGTATAGGCACGGGCATCAGGATGATGCGGCGTACAATACGGTGATTCTCCACGTGGTGGCGCAGGCTGATGCCGATGCGGTACGCGCAAATGGCCAACCCATAGCCACTATGGAATTCCCAGATCTGCCCCGCCTACTCGAGATTCTCGACACCCTCCGCACTAGCCTTGAGCTGCCCCGGTGCGGCACAGCACTCGCAGACCTAAACCCCTACCTGCGCGAGCAGCTGCTGACGCGTACCGTGACTTCGCGCCTGCAAGAGAAGAGCCAAGCGATACTGCAAGAGGTGGCCGAGGCGGAGCTGGGGTGGGAGGAGGCCTTTTACTGGCAAGTGGCGCGCAGCTTAGGGCTTCGGATCAATGCAGAGCCCATGCATCACCTGGCCTGCAATACGCCGCTCAAGTGTCTCTATAAGGTGAAGGATGAGCTGCCCACTCTGGAGGCTATCCTCTTTGGGCAGGCGGGCATGCTTGGGGAGTCTCTACTGGATGATGAGGCTTACGTGCAAGAGCTTAGAAGGGAGTATACCTACCAGCAGCATCGGTTCGGCCTGCACCCGATCTCGCTGGGAGAGTGGAAGTACCTTAGGCTAAGACCGCCATCGTTCCCCGAGGTGCGCATTGCACAGCTGGCGGCGTTGCTGGGGCAGGGGGCTAACCTCTTCTCGCGGGCTATGGAGGCCAAGGGGGCTGGCGAATTGCAAAGGCTATTTGGCGTGCAAGCTTCGCGCTACTGGGATACCCACTACCGGCTGCGTGGTGCAGAGGCGAAGAGGGGGGTGAAAACCGTGGGGGCTAGCACTATCCACGTGGTTATGCTCAATGCTGTGGTGCCATTCCGATTTGCCTACGCCATGGCGCAGGGCGATACCTACACCCAGGCCGGCACGCTGGAGCTGCTCGCCAGCCTGCCTCCTGAGGAGAATTCGGTGGTAGCACGCTTTAGGAATAAAGGGATTCCGGTAGAGAACGCGCTGCATACCCAGGCGCTGGTGCATTTGAATCGGACGCTGTGCGAGCCGTCGCGATGCCACCTTTGCCCCGCGGGATGCCATGTGCTCACGGCTAGTTTCAGCAGGCTGCACGAGGGGGAAGGGGAGTACGAGGGTAGCCGCTAGGAGCCGTGTAGCCTCCCTGAATGCCTTCCGTAGATTGTATGGCGGCTGTTCTTGCGGCTTTGTAGCATGGCGGCGTGCTGTATCGTTTAGGCAGATTTTGCCGCGAGTTCATTTTGCCTCTATTGATAGTGCTTAAAAAAGGCGAACCCAACGGTTCGCCTTTTTTTCATCATGGCATGGAGATGTTGCTAGTATTCATCTTCATTGAAGAAAAAATCCTCCTTGGTGGGGTAGTCAGGCCAAATGTCCTCTATGGTTTCGTACACCCCGCCCTCGTCTTCGAGTTCCTTCAGGTTCTCGATTACCTCCATGGGGGCGCCAGATCGGGTGGCGTAGTCTACTAGCTCTTCTATGGTTGCTGGCCAGGGGGCATCCTCCAGCTTTGAGGCCAGCTCTAGGGTCCAGTACATACCGATTCCTTTTTCGTTAGGGTTAAGCGTTTTGTGTTGTGGGTGAATTCTACTCGTCGCTGTCAAGCTTTTTCTTTTTGCGAGACGTTGGCGATTTGCTACCCCCTTTCGGTTGCTTTTTGGGGGCGCTTAGGTTCTTAATAAGCTCCATGAACTCCCCGAACTCCCCGGCCAGCATAGAGTCGTTCCCGTTGGGTGAGTCTATTTCCTCTTCGCAGTCCATCATGACCCTCGCCATCCTGGGGGAGGGGAAGAAGGTTTTTGCCCCCTCGTCATTCTGCTGCTCCATGGTTCTGATGAACATTTCGTGCATCTCTTTCTCCTTGCGTTTCCGCCAGTCTTTGAGCGCTTTTCTGGTGTTTGGATGCCCTTCAGACCACCGTAGGAAGGTGAGGAGTTCGGCCAGTGTCCCCAGCGGCCCCCCGGTGTGCATGAATTCTGGCAACAGCACCTCCATGAGCTGCTGCGAGACGTAGTTTGAGAGCATTTCGCTGCCCGACAGGAGCTCTATGCAGGCTATCAGGCTTTCGCGGTCGTTGGGGAGTTCGGCCATTCGCAGCGATTGGATCACCTCTTCTAGGGCGCGTGCCGCTCGCTTGAATTGCTCGCCGTTCTCGTTTTGCTTCTTTTTGGTCATATGGTATCGTAATTCGTACTGCGCGACCTTGGGCGTACTAGAGCCATTCTACTCGGCCACCGCCGGGCTGGGCTGTGCCGCCTTGGTGGGGTGGGGGTTTACCTCGTCGCTCTCTATTAGGCCGTCGCGCAGCCTTATGATACGGCGGGCGTGGAGTGCTATATCCTCTTCGTGCGTTACGACCACTATGGTATTGCCCGCAGCGTATATTTCCTCGAAGAGGTTCATGATATCGATAGAAGTCTTGGTGTCAAGATTCCCCGTGGGTTCATCGGCAAGCAGAAGGGCGGGCCTATTCACCAGGGCTCTAGCCACTGCGACGCGCTGCCGTTGCCCGCCAGAGAGCTCGTTGGGCTTGTGGTCCATTCGGTCGGCTAGCCCTACGCTGGCGAGCGCGTGGGCGGCACGTTCTGTGCGCTCATGCTTGCCAATGCCCGCGTAGATGAGCGGGAGCTCCACATTCTCTAGGGAGGTGTACCGCGGGAGTAGGTTGAAAGTCTGGAAAATGAACCCGATCTCTCGATTACGGATATCGGCTAGTTGGTCATCGGCCATTTGGCTTACGTCTGTGCCATTTAGAATGTAGCGCCCGCTGGTGGGGGTGTCGAGGCAACCGAGGATATTCATAAGGGTGGATTTGCCTGAGCCTGAGGGGCCCATGATGGCAACGTACTCGTTTTCGCCAATCGTGAGCGAGACCCCATTGAGCGCGCGCACCTCCACCTCGCCCACCCGATAGATCTTCTTAATGCTCTCTATCTCTATGATTTTCCTACGTTCCATTCCCCAACATTTGCCCGCGAATATACAAACTTTTCCATTTAATGGGAAGAAATTTCCGTTTTTCCATTCAAGGGTGCTGCCGGGATATCGGCCTATTGCTTTTTAGTGATTATGGCTAAACCGAGGTTTATTTGTTATGTAGAACGATATATTTTAGCCATTGTTTGTTTACCTTAAGGCTTTTCAATACCTTTGCGCAGAGATTTTCATGAGTGTGCTGTACCCCCATAATACAACTTGCATGAGCGAAATTAAGCAGCTAAAACCCCAGTCGGTCTGGGAGAATTTTTACGAAATTACCCGTGTGCCACGCCCCTCAAAAAGGGAGGAGAAGATCATTCAGTACCTGCTGGATTTCGGCAAAAAGCACGGAATAGAGACCAAGCGCGATGCGGCGGGCAATGTGCTGATGCGCAAGCCGGCCACCCCGGGCATGGAGAATCGCAAACCGATAGTGCTGCAGAGCCATGTGGACATGGTATGCGAGAAGAATGCCGATGTGAAGCACGATTTCCTTACCGATCCTATCCGTACCTACATAGATGGAGATTGGGTGCGGGCGCAGGGCACTACGCTGGGGGCTGACGACGGGATAGGCGTGGCAGCCCAGCTAGCAGTACTCACCGATCCGCACGTGAAACACGGTCCTGTGGAGTGCCTATTCACGGTGGATGAGGAGACCGGGCTCACGGGGGCCTTTGCCCTGGAGGCGGGGTTCTTTGAGGGAGAGATCCTACTGAACCTCGACTCCGAGGATGAGGGCGAGATCTTCATTGGTTGCGCGGGGGGAGAGGATACTACGGCTACCTTCAGCTACACCACGGTGGGCTGCCCTGCGGATTGCAGAGCCTTCCGCCTCTCGGTAACGGGTCTTAGGGGGGGGCACTCGGGCGATGATATCCAGAAGGGGCTGGGCAACTCGATAAAGCTCTTGGCGAGAACCCTGCATTACCTTGCCGAGAAACTCCCTATCCACCTCTTCGGTATAGAGGGGGGGAACTTGCGCAATGCCATTGCCCGTGAGGCCTTTGCGAACTTTGCCATTGCCAAGGGAAGGGTGGAGGAGCTGACTGCCCGCGTGGGCGAAATGCGCGATTGGCTCAAGAATGAGTTTCGCACCACAGAGCCCGACCTCAAGATAGAGCTGCTGCCTACCGATGCGAGTAGCGTAGTGATGGAGAAGGAGCCGCAGGAGCGCCTTATCAACCTATTGCTGGCGCTCCCGCACGGGGCTGTCGAATTCAGCCGCGAGATCCCAGGCTTGGTGGAGACCTCTACCAATCTGGCCTCCATCAAGAAGATCGAGGGGAATAGGCTCTTCATCGCCACGAGCCAGCGGAGTTCGGTCGACTCGGCCAAAGATTACATATGCGCCAGCGTAGCGGCCTGTTTCCGGCTTGCGGGCTGTACCGTAGAGCACTCAGACGGCTACCCGGGGTGGGCGCCGAATCCTGAATCACCCATTCTCGATGTTAGCGTGGAGGCCTACCGCAGGCTGTTCTGCACCAGGCCCGTAGTGCGGGCTATCCATGCAGGGCTGGAGTGCGGGCTTTTCCTGGAGAAGTACCCGCGGCTCGATATGGTGTCTTTCGGGCCTACCATTCGGGGGGCGCACTCCCCAGAGGAGCGTATCAGCATAGAAACCGTGCAGAAGTTCTGGGAGCTACTCCTCGCGGTGCTAGAGAACGCCCCCATGGCCTAAGCGATACCGAACCTAACGGATAGGGCCGTCTGGCAGCAATGCTGGGCGGCCTTTTTCTATGCACTAGGCGAGCTGCAAAAGTGGCTCACAACGAGAGGCTCTCTGCAAAACCCACGTAAACGACACAGCACGCCGCATCGCCACGATCTTCAGAAATCTAATTGGTGGATTAAAGCTCTTTTAACCCAAAGAAGAGAAAGGGAATCTCTTACGGTTTACAATGGGAATGCGTGTGGGGGCATTTGCAGAGGGGGGAATTTAGAAGGTGGTTGGTCCGGTTTACCGGCCCGTTTTACTCGGCGGGAAGTAGGTGAGTCATTGCGCATGGCAAGGCCCTATGTTGCCTAGCTGTAGAGCACCACTTGCTGGGCGATCAGCTTTCCCCCGGCCCTGTGCGTTTATCATGGGTGGGTTTGCTTGGCAAAGTTGCGCGTTTATTTCCTAATAACCGACGATAAAGCAGAAGGGGGAGTGCTGTGGAAGCCTCCCCCTTCTCGTAGCCCTGTTCCCCCTACCGGTGCTTTACCCGGTCATGCTCCTCGGCCTGCTTGGCACTGTTCCAGCTCTCGAGGCTGCCGGTGAGGTAGCCGGTTATGCGGCGTAGGCGGGCTATTTGGTCGCTTTGGCATACGGGGCATTTGTCATAGATCACCCCCTTGTAGCCGCAGCGTTTGCAGGTGTCTACCGGGTGGTTGATAGAGCCGTAGCCGATGCCCGCGTCGTGCATGGCCCGTACGATCTTCACCATCACCTTCACGTTCTTCTTGGCCTCGCCGTCGAGCTCCACGTAGGTGATGTGGCCGCCGAGGGTCTGCGCGTGGAAGGGCGCTTCTAGCCTGATCTTGTCGAGGATGCTCACGGGTTCCTTCACGTCTATGTGGAACGAGTTCACGTAGTAGTCGCGGTCATTCACCCCCTTGATGATGCCGAACCGTTTCTGGTCAGCCTTGGTGAATCGGCCAGAGAGCCCCTCGGCCGGGGTGGCCAGCACCGAGTAGTTGAGCCCGTAGCGCTGTTTGTATTCTTCTACCACCTGCCCGAGCACCCCTATAGCCTCATGGAGGGTGTTCCAGGCCTCGGTACTCTGGGCGTGGCTTTGGCCGTAGAGTGCCATCATGGCGTTGTGCCCGCCGATGAACCCGATGCCCAGCGTGCCCTGCTTTAGCACCTCGGCCACCTTATCGTTTGGGTTCAGCGCGCCGCCCCCCTTCCACACGTCGTTGCCCATCATGAAGGGGAACTGGCGGGCCACGGCGGTCTGCTGGTACTGGTAGCGTTCGTAGAGCTGGTCGGCTACCAGCGTGGCCATTTCGCGGAGGCTGCCGAGGAATAGCTTTTTGGCCTCCTGCTGTATGCGCTCGTTGGTGGCCTCTGGCAGGCGGCTTTCGGCATTCTGGCGGGCGAGTATGGCCAGCCGGGGCATATTGATGCTGGTGAATGAGAGGTTTCCGCGCCCTATGGAGGTGCGGGGCCCGTTGAGGTTTTCGTATACCCGCGTGCGGCAGCCCATGGTGGCCACCTCGTGGAAGTAGCGCTTGGGGTCGTCAGCCTTCCAGTCCGGATCGGCATTGAAGGGGGTATCGAGGAACACGAAGTTGGGGAAGAGGGCGCGGGCCGTGGTTTGGCAGGCCAAGAGGAACAGGTCGAAATTCGGGCAATCGAAGGCGATTTCCCCTTTGGCGGCAGCCTCGTAGTTGGCCAATGCGGCCTCGATATCGTGCGTGCTGTAGTTTACCCCGTCCTTCACCTTGAATATCTGGATGGGGAATATCGGCACCTCGCCTTGCCCTAGCCCCTCCTCGGTGGCTTGCAGCAGGCAGCGGATGAGCATGCGCCCCTCGGGCGAGGTATCAGTCCCGTAGTTGATAGAGCTGAATACCACTTGGTTACCCCCGCGTGAGTGCATGGTGTTGAGGTTGTGGATGAAGCCCTCCATGGCTTGGTGGGTATCGCGTTCGGTGGCTGCCAGGGCCTTGTCTAGAGCCACCTGGAGCTGCTGCTCGCTCACCGGGAGTCCGAGCTGGGCTACGATTCCAGACACCGCCTCTAGCTCCTGCTTACCGTTGCCCAGGGCTATCTCCGCCTCGCGCACGGTGCGGCAGATCGTTTTTTCGTTGGGGAGTTCCTTCCCCTCGGTATTCCCCAGTTCGGCGATGAAGCTGATGTTCCGCCCCACGTGTTTCCAGAACGATTTGCGAACGCCCGGGGCCATGAAGAAGTCGAAGGCCGGGATCGCTTGCCCGCCGTGCTGCTCATTCTGGTTGGTCTGGAATATGATGGTGGCCAGGGTGGCGTAGCTCTGGATGCTCTGGGGGGTGCGCACCGTGCCATTCTTGGTGTGGAACCCCCGCTCGAAGAGGTCTTGCAGGTCGTACTGTAGGCAGGTGGTGGTTTTGGTGGGGTAGTAATCCATGTCGTGGATATGGATGTCACCGTTGGCGTGCGCCTGGGCGTAGCGGGGGTTCAGCAGGTACTTGCGCGTGTAGTCTTTGGTGACCTCGGAGGCGAAGGTCATCATCTGCCCGGCCGGGGTGTGCGATGACATGTTCGCGTTGCTCAGATTCACATCGTTGGTCTCTATCTGCACTATCCCATCCATGGTGTGCTTGAGCTCGGTGCGCTTATGCCGCTCGGTGTTCCGCCATTCCCGGTAGATGATGTATTTTTTCGCGATGAAGGGGTTGAAGGCCATGAGTTCCTTCTCCACCATGTCCTGTATCTCCTCTACCTTCAGCTCTCCTTTGGCCTGCAGCTCGCGGGTTACAAGGGCCACTATGTGGTCCACCACCTGGGTTTGCGGTTCCCGGCCGTTTGCCGTGTAGGCGCGCCCTACGGCGGTGCGGATTTTGGCGGGGTTGAAGTCGTCTACCGAGCCATCGCGCTTTACCACGTGGAGCTGGGGCTTGGAGATTGCTAGGGCCGCCTCTTCATGCGCGGGAGTCGTAGGCGTAGTGGCGGGCTCGGGGGCTAGCATTGAGGGGAGAGGTGCAACCGTTGGGGTTTCGGTCGCCATCTGGTTTGGAGTGTTCATCGGTGCTGCTTGGTTAAAGGGATAATCGCACTGCAAAATTACAACCAATTGCCCCATGCGCCTAGGGGGGCTGAGTAGTATTTATGAACATTTTGTTCATAACCCCTGTGCCAGCATCCGTATCCCGCTGGTTTCAAGTTCATTGTAATCGATCTAAGTAATTACCGCGGGGTGGATGGCGCGGGTGCAGGTGCTGGGGCCGTAGGGATGTTCGGGTATCGCAACGGGAGGCGATGCGGGCTGTGTGGCAGGCGAGCGCCCTATACCTGCAAGGGGACTCCTCCGTACCTTCGCCGTACCAACTCAACACCTGCGCCGCTGCATGTTCGGATTTCGCCTTAAGGCGAAATCCGAACATGCAGCGACGGAGGTGTTGAGTTGGTGTTAAGTTGGTACGGCGATGGTAGGGGGAAAGTGCGCCATTAGTAGAACCGTAGCGCAAGGGCTGCGTACCAGCTACGCCCAGAGGTAAAGCCCGCAGCAATGTCGAGATTCCCTGGCCTATAGTCAAGGAGATTCTCGCTACCAACCGTTAGGGTTACGTAGTGCTTCCACTCGGCGTTCACCGATGCGCGCAGCATGACGTAGCCAGGGTATCGAACCGGGTAGTAATCCTCTATCCCATCAAGTTTTTTCTTCATCCCTATCGTGATAGGGCTAAAGTAGCGCAAGCTCAAGTCTGTACCGAGCCGAAAACCCCAGCGCCCATAGCCGAGGCTCAACGTACCCGTTGCGGTATGAGGCCGTATAGTAGTCACTTTGATTCTCGTACCATCTCTCCGGAAATCGGTGGCATCATTCCACATGTAGGCGTAGTTCCCATATAGGCGAACCCACTGATTGAGGAAATAGCGAACCGCGAGAGTGGCGCTCGCCAACTGCGATTCACCCTCGATATTGATGTAGTTTAATATCGTACCATTTTTTTCACTTCGGCTTATAATTTCGTGCCGCATATTGGTGTACTGCGCCACTAGAGAAATGTTCAGATTACGAGTATCAAACTCTGGCGACAGCGTCACCATGCGGCTCTGCTCTGGTTTAAGGTTGGGATTCCCCGTAATATAGAACATATTCTGGTGATTCCAGTACATGTATAGCTCCTTGAGCGATGGTGAGCGAAAGCCCGTAGCATAAGAAGCGCGAAAGGCCCAATAGCCCGACCTCCAGAGGAATGTGAGCTTCGGCGAAATATTCAGCCCATAGCGAGAATGGATATCGCCGCGAGCCCCGAAGGTCAGCGTCCAATTGGGGGCAAATTTGATATCGGTCTGCGCATAGAGCGAGGTAGTGTAGGCTCTATGGCGAGCATTGATATCAGCAAATCGGTCGCCCCGTAGGCTCTCGCCCATCCACTCTACCCCAGCGTTGAACTGCACGGGGCTATCCTCGCTATAGGTAGAGTTGAGCTGCGCACGGGCTGTATGGGTGCGGAGCATGAATATCGGCACGTAGGGATCGCTCTTCGCACGCTTGTACCAGGTCTGCCGGTCGTACCCCTCAAGGTTGTAGGTTCCCTCCAGCTGGTAGCTATCGGAGAGTTTCCCTTTGAGCTGCCCAAAGCCTGTGAACGCCTCGTAAACTACAGCCTCCTTACGATCTATATTCTGCAGACGTGAATTGAACTGCCCGTAGACCTCAGCCGAAAACGAGTTGCTCTTATTCTGCCACTTCAGACGCTGGTTGGCATTCCAAGAGGAATAGTCATACACCGTGAACCTGTTCCCCCCCTCTAGCCGCATGGTAAACCGATCCTGCTCCCCATACCCTCCACCCGTGCTGGAGGTGAATCCATAGCCCTTAAGCCCAACGAACCCGTTGTACCGCTGCACTCCGCTATTGTCATAGAGTGCCCGGGCACTAGCCTCCACGGGCATGGTAGCTTTACGGGTGATGATGTTGATAACCCCTCCTATAGCATTTGAACCGTAGAGCGCGCTGGAGGCCCCCCGAACCACCTCAATCCGCTCCACATTATTGGGGTCGATACGTTCGAGGTCGATAGCCCCATTCCCCTCAGAGCCTATACGCTCGCCATCGACGAGGAAGAGATAGTAATCAGCACTGAATCCCTGAATCACCAATCGATCCTGGGCTCCGTGCTTCGTGCGCTGAATGCCTGGGATGAGAACCTCCAGCATATCGTGTACCGACCGCGGCTGAATCTGCTCTATCTCCTTGGGCGTAATCACCTGTATAGGGGTGGGCACGCTCTTGAGCGGCCTGGGTACACGCGTGGCGGTCACCACCACTTGGTCGAGCGTATCGCTCCGCATGAGGCGGGTGGTATCCACCGGGTCGGCCTGCACTACCAGGGGCAGCAGCGCGAAAATGGGTATGATGGGAAGATATTTCATGGCTGGTTGTGAAAAACGGCGGGCCGATACGCATTGGCTGCGTTACGACCCGCCTAGTTGGAAATCAGGATTAATCGGCCTTGATCTCTGCCCAGCGGAATTTGATGTACCCACGCTCCTTCTTCTCGTTGAAGTAGTCGAGCACCTGCAGCTTCACGTATTGGCCAGAGGGGATACGCAGCACGAACACATTTTGCTTCACGTAGGTAGGCGGTGGCATCTGGCTCAGATCCATGACAATCAAGCTACTAAGGGCTCTATTGGCCGATGCGGGGCGCAGGACAGATTCACCCATCTCATTGCTTATGTTGATCCGGTACAGCGAATCCTCAAAGAAGGCCCCCGCCGGGGGGATCGTCCTGAGCGCATCGAAATCGGTGATGTCGGTCATGGCCACCTTCGCGCCCCCATCGCCGCTGGTGCCGCCATTGGTGCGCCAGCGCGTCCAGCTCAGGGCCACATCCCAGTCCTTGCGGGCCTTCCACTCCGCATCGCCCGATACGGTATCGGTATTCTCGGGATTGTTAGGGTTTACGCTTGAGGCCTCGCCTACCACCTTGCCCTGCACGAATGAGACGTAGGTCCACTTCGTCCTATCCTGGGCCACCACCACGAGTTGGCCACTCTTGATACTATTTTGACTCTCGTCGGGCTCTTCATCTGGTTTCTGCTTTCGGCAGCCAGTTGAAAGCACCACGGGCGCAAGCAGCATGGCTACCACGCCCAGCATTAGCACTCTCCTCAGTTGTATCTGCATAGCTAAAACGCTTTGATTGCTCTTTAGAATCATTCCTGATTCACGCCGCAAAGGTAGGCAGGTTGCGAGATGTGAGGAATAGCCAGATTTGGGGATTTTTCGGGGGAAAATTTCATAAACTGAGAAAACTTCTCTACATACACCGTAGCGCAGTAAGGGCGCAATGCGGGCTGCTTGGCTGTGGCACGATTCAGAACCCAACGCGGCACGCCGCCTCGCTGCGAAGGCAAAGGACGCAAGGGCAAGGTGAACACTCGCTACTCTCTGCATCGCCCCTACGTTATGGGGTGTGCAGACGAATACTGACGGGGGCCTATGGGTGAGGAAGCAAAAGTTTCCCGACTAGATTCCCTGCTTCCTCCTGCTAGATTCTCTGTACGACTCCTGCGATCTTGGTACGATGTTGCAAAGATGCGGAAGGGGTTAAGCCCGTGAACTTTTTTCGGATGTACCGCTACAGGGCTACTAAGACCAATATCCTGAATCTGCACCAGGCCCAGAACCTACAAAAACGGAGCGATGCTCCCAAAGCACCGCTCCGTCGTTTAAGTACAAAATATGGTACTATCTAAGCTCCACAAACCTAAAGGTTATCTGGTACTTCTCACCATTATCACCCTTGATGCCTGTTGCCTGCAGCTTGTAGACTTTACCAGTAGCCCCTTTGACTAGCATCACACGCTCTGATACTGAAATTTGCATGTTGGCAAAAGGCAAGGCTTTAGCCATTTCAGTATTGAGGCTCACGGTCGTGGCACCCTTACCCTGCTGCATTTTACTGAAATCGAAAACAGCTAAGTGTGCATCATCATCCGCTCGATTATCCACCACAAAGTTTACACCCTCGGGGATTTTCGCCAGTGCAGTAAAATCTGTACCGTCTGTGGCAAAAGCTCCTCCCTTACCATTGCCAGAAGTCCCGCTATTGGTCTTCCATTGGTAGCAATGTAGGGCTATATCCCAGCTATTTTTGTCCACCCACTCCTTATCCTCAGCATCCTTCTCCACCAGACCAGTTCCCACTTCTTTCCCCTTCCCTTCCAGCGAGATATAGTGCCACTTGCTCCAATCGCTACAGTCAATGGTCAGCTGTCCACCATCAGGCGGTACTTCATCGCCACCATTATTATCCTTTTTGCAACTGGTAAAACCAATCGACAGCGCTACAGCAGCCAGAGCTGCCAGAATTAGAAACCTCCTATGTGTACGCATAGCTAAAACATTTTGATTGCTCTTTAGAATCATTCCTGATTCACGCCGCAAAGGTAGGCAGGTTGCGAGATGTGGGGAATAGCCAAATTTGGGGATTTTTCTGAACTGAATTCCACAAAACTAAACTAGCGCAGCGACCTCTATGCCGGTTGCTGCGCTAGTAGATTGCTCATCATGCGAGGCTCTACAGGAGAGGGCAAGCCCTGGTTGGTGACTTTCAGCCAACTCTTACAGATTTCTCCCAAGCCATAGTCGCACTAAGACCGCCATAGTAAAGTCCTTGGCGAACAGCAGCACTCCGCACAGCTAGAAAGCCTTCATGATGGCTATTCGTATTATTTCAGTTCCTCGAAGCGGATGGTATGCAGCGCATTGATCTCCTTTTTCTGCCCATCAATCTCCCTCACCTCGCTATACTTGGTCCACAGGAGTTTGAATGCTCCCTTGCCAGATGCTGTACGCATGATGAAGACCTTGTTGGAAAGCTCATATTTGCCCATTTGCGCAAGCTTCTTCATAGGGCCATGGTAATCTAGGTAGTCCTTGCCAGTGGCATCCTTTTTCTTTTGGGTGTAGGAGGTGAGAATAGGACTCACGCTAGCATTTTTCTGAAATTTCCCCCCCGTTTGCATAGCGGAGAAGTCAATGATAATCGGGTAGTCTTTCATATCCTTCTTGAACTCCGCATCGGCTGGGATCGCTTTCACCCCATCAAAATCAACGATGCCCAGGTCGGCAGCCTCCCCCTTACCATTGCCTGAATCTCCACCATTGAGGCGGACCTCAAAGCGATGGAAAGCAATGTCCCAGTCGCTACGCGCCTTCCAAGCGGCATCCTCCTCATCCTTGGTAGCATCGCCGTAGCCCACCAGCTTGCCCCCATTCTCCATGGATACATATACCCACATATCATAGTTGATAGCATCCACATGCATTCCACCCTGATCTACAGTTACCTTGGGCTCTTTCTTCGGTTTAGGGGCAGGATTAGGATCCGGTTTGGGTGTAGGACTGGGGTTCTCCTTCTGCTCTTGCTTCTGCTCAGGCTTCTTCACATCCTTCTCGCAACCGGTCATAACTCCTACGGTGCACAGCATGGTAGCCGCGGCAGTAACCATCAGAAAACTTGCAAGACGCTTCATCATATTACGATTTACTGAACTACTAGTTGTCATACGATTTAACGGGCGCAAAGGTAGCGCGGCTACACAACATGGGGTATAGCCGAATCTGGGGATTTTTATATCAACCCCCTCCGCAGAATTTGCAAGCGCATCAGCAGTCCCAAGCTCTTCTGTACCCACAAAATAAGGGAGGCACGGTAGCCCATGCCTCCCTCTCTGTAGGGTAAAACTAAGGAATCCTACTGTTTCACCACCTGTTGGGTTTTCTGCTCCCCTTGCCCTTTCAGCACCAGCAGGTATAGCCCTGCGGGAAGATTCGGCAGCCTAAGCACCACGCGCTCCTCGCCTTGCAGTAATTGCGCATACACCACTACGCCCTGCGTATTCAGCAGTTCTACTCGCTCTACAGCAGCCACACCCGTTAGCGTTAGCTCGCCAGCAAATGGGTTGGGCATCGCTAGCACTTGGTTCAGTGAGCTCCCATCTACCGCTATAGGGGGATCTGGTGGATTGGGATTACCGTTCTTCTCTAGCACCACCTTAATTTCTTGCGGTTTACTAGCCACCGTAAGCGTTCCCTTAGTGGGATTGTAACCCTCCTTGGCCACGGTGAAGGTGTAGTCACCATTGGGCAACTCTATGGTTGCTTTCCCGTTGGCAGCTGTATTTTTTGACACCTCGCCCACCGTGACGACAGCCCCGGACAGCAGTCCCTTAGCATCTTTCACCTCAAAGATTACAGGGTACACAGGTTGTAGATATGCCGTTATGGTGGCATCGGCATCCACCCTGCCCATAGTATGCACTAGTGCCGTATCGCCGTTGTCTGACCAGAACACAAGCGCATACCCCTTGCTTGGCACCACCGTTACAGGCTTGGCGATGCTACCCGTGGCCACTGTTTGCTGGGTTGCCAGTTTACCATCTACCATGAAGGTAGCAGCTCCCTCTGGCACTACGCGGTAGGTAATAGCCACAGAATCCGTTCCACGGAATATGGCCCGCTGGGTGTAGTTGCTGTAGACTCCGTGGTTTAGCCGAAGAGTAGCATCAGTCCCCCCATCCTCCCAGCGGACAAATTTATACTCCGCAGCTGGTACAGCCTTCACTGCAAGCGGTTTATCACCTTGCCCCACCTCTTGCTCTGCAACCCCATGCTGGATAGTACCATCGGAGAGCTCCATATCGAACGTGCCAGCATCCTTTGGCACAGCCTCGTAGGCTATCGTAACCTTCTCGGAGGTGGGCTTAGCAATAGCCACATTGTCCACCTCTACTGCGTATCGCCACTCGGCATCATAGTGCCATCTCAGCTGGAAGAATCGCTTTCCTGCCAGCTCCGATGCAGGGATAATATCCACAGCCTGGGTAGCAAAGTAGACGGGTGTAAATGCACGTACATCAGTCCACTCACCCTCATCCACCCGAATCTGCATGGCAAACACCTCACCGTAGAGTTCCTGGTAGGCATAGGTCTGGCTCACTATCAATTCGCTATTCCACCCATCGCCTAGCAGGTAGCGAGGCGAGTAGAGATCAGATACCGTATGCGAATCCATCGGCATAATCTTGGTATTGCAAGCAGCAAAAGTTCCCTCGAGCTTGGGTAGTTCAGTCTGGCTCTCGGTGGTCAAAAACCAAGGGTTGTAGGTTGGTCCTGAGCTTACAGTATACCAACCCTCGCCAAAGTTGCCCTGCTCAAAGCCGTTGCGTTCGGGCAGTGGCATATACTTACCAAACAGGGCGATCACGCTTATATCAGCCTTTACGGCCAGATCCTTACGGTTGGGATTCTCCTCCCCATCACTCCAACCACGGAAATAGTAGTTCTCGAACGGTTCGGCCACCACCTCAGCACCATCGCCATTAAACCTGACACTCTGCGAAGTAGCACCCCTAGCTATTCGCCCACCCTCGGCAGCCGAGTAGTTTAGAGATAGCTCTATGGCCTTGAACTCTGCCTGACTCTTTAGAGGGGCGGTTATCGCCCTATCTTGCCGAGGGTTATCCATCTTCCCATCGCTCCACCGTTCGAAGAGATAGCCTGGCTTTGGGAGTGCCATCACAGATTCTGCATCAGCACCATTAGCCACCACCTGTTCGGCAGGCCCTACAATCACGCCCATCTCAGCTGGTGCAGAATACCTCAGCGAAATGGTAGGAACCCCCAATACTACTTGCAGCTCTATGGGTTTCCCCTCAGCGAGATCCACCTCTTTTAGCACTGTGGTATATCCATCCTTAAGCACCTCAATCCCATATTTAGCACCCTGCCTAAGGTAGCATACCACCCTACCCGCTGCATCAGTCTGGTTTGGCGAGCTACCCACAATCACCGTGGCATCTTGCAGAGGATGTACCCCATCGGTAACCACCACAGACACTGGCCAAAGCTCCCCTTGCACCACCTCAAATGTCCCTTCTGCAGGCTCTACTAGGTAACGGTCTGTCTCGTAAGCCGTACCTGTAGCGGTCTTCACCGTGTAGAGCCCTATGGGTAGCGCTCTGCTAACATCCACCGCATTCCCCTTGGCATCGTGTACCGTGAAGCAGCCCTTGGATTGCGGGTTGGGCAGGCTAAGGGTATCGCTCTCGTTCACTAGCGAAGTGTAGTTGTAGAGCAGCTCTACGGGCGTACCAACGGTATACCTAGCACTCCGAACAGCCACCTTCACTGGGCGCTTAGCCACGGTAAAGTTCTTCTGCACAGATGCTGAAGAATGCCAAACACCGCTGCTGGGTTGGCTTACCCATAGCACAGCCTCACCGGGCATCCCTATATGCAGATTGCCGTCAACACCCGTAACCACAGTCGGATTGGTAGATGTAAAGGTTACTGGTAGCCCTGAATCAACTGTCACGCTGGCATCTACTGGATCATCGCCATATACATAATCTGTTTTCGCCAACGTCCACGTAAACCCTTGCTCCTGGCCAAGATGCAGCTCATAGCCCTTGCGAGTACCATTCTCTGCCACCACGTAGAGCAGAATGGGCTGGGTGAGATCCACCGCAGTTCCACCGCTTGTTAGTACCCTTCCATTCAGCTGCAATGTCGCATTTTCTGATACCGTAAAGTTCATCTTAACCTCTGTGGGGTCGGTCAACTTACCGTTAGCCGTGGGTATGCTGATTACGGTGATGGGTGTGGGCGTAGCAACCACAGGGTTCAGCAATCCAGCATTATTAGCAGGTTCTAACGAGAGGGTGAGCAAATCGCATTCCGCGGATTTCCCCTCTGCAAAGGTCAGCTCGATACTCTGGGTAATCTCCTTTCTACCAAACGGTTTTCCTTTAGCCACTACCGTTACAGGCGTGGTAAAATCGAACACTGTAGCCTTAGTGATGGGCTGCCCGCCGTAGTAGAAATTCACACCTGGCCAAATGCCTACGAATTCCGCACCCACCACGTGAGCCTGTGGCGTACCCTTGGCAAAATGGACTGTATAGGCATTCGCCCCCGTCTCGTTATATCCCTCCTGTCCTGTGAAATGGAACGAATCGATAAGTTCAGTAATCGACTCCCAGATACCGCCCGAAGTCGCATCGAGCCTGCTAGCATCATGAGTGGCTATCGACACCATCATATCGCCGCTCACACTGGCAGCATTCCGCGGTCCCTCGTCAAAGGTGAACTCCGCGAAATAATCACTAGGCAGCCCTCCTGTAGTCCTTACATAGTCGAACCACTTGATCTCGCCTGCAGTGAGCGCCCTCGTACTACCACGCAGCAACTTCAGGTTCACATCCATCTTCCCGCACACCACAAGCTTCTTCACCTGCTGCACATCAAACCGTGGAATATCCTCCCCCTCACTCCGAGCAATGCTACACTCCTGCCCATCGAGATAAACCGCCACCTTGCAAGAACGCCCCGTAAAGTATGAATTCTTGATATCGCTTACCGTAATGGCCAGATGGTGCCACTTCCCAGGAATTAGCGTATTTTCCACCGTGAATACTCTCTTCTCCTCGCCAATCTCTATAGCCAGCGCATTATCTGGCACTCCCGCAGCCACATGGTAGGTTGTGAATACCTTGAACCCGCTTGCATAGAGGAGGATTCCCGTCTGCGGCTTATCCATTCTGAAAATCGTCTCCACCGTCCACTCTGTGAAGTCCGCATCGCCAAACCACTCGGCCATCCCGTTCGCCTCCACATATTCCTTGCTGCCATCCAGACTGCGAATGGCCAATGAGTAGAGCCCATCCACCTCGGGTAGCACGCAAAAAGCGGAAGCCTCTATGGTATTATTCTCTGCCACCACCACGGGGTTCTCCTGTAGCACCACCCGCACAGTGTGAGTGCCCACCGAGTGGAAATCACCCGTGGTAGCAAGCGTGAATTCTCGGCTCCCTGAGTAGGAGGCCAACGCCCCATCGCCAGTGCAGTCCAGCTCCTCCTCCTCCTCGGTAGCACCATTATCCACCGAAATCTGAACCTTCACCTTTCCGTTAAATGGCGCATCGCTACGGTTGGTTAGGGTTAACTTTAGCGGTTGGGTTGCACTCAGATTCTGCCCGCTCTCCCCCACGTCAAGCTTAGTCAGTGCCAAATCGCCACGGTTCGGGTAAGAGCCCTCCATTAGGTTGATGGCGCAATCCTGCATATCACCAGCCTTGATGCTTTTGCACGGATCGCCAGCCTCGCCTGCAGATGCCAGCATTAGCCGCATTCGCTTTATGCCCAAAGAGCAATCTGGACTCACCTTGAGAGGAAGCGTAACCGTAGGATCATAGCCAGAACCCACCCCACATTCTATGCGTTCGCGCTCGTCAAACGTTAGATTTCCATCCCAATCCACCCAAACCGTCAGCTTCCAGCCCTCGGGTATGTTGCCCTTGAGCGTAACAGTTAACGGGATCTCCCCATCACCCTGGTAGACTTTCAGAGGGCTCTCGAGCGTGTAGCGCATAGCACCCGTATTGTACATCGAGAGGTTCAGCACACTGTCGTAAGCCCGTATCGACCTTATAATCTGGGAATCATAGTACCCGGTCTCTGGCAGATGGGTTGGTATGCAGTAGCCATCGTGCACCGCATGGTATACCAGCGTATTATCCTTCCCATTGGTATCCTCTCCATCTATGGCAACCCGCGTCCAGAGAGGAGTGGCACGCTTTACTCGCAGTTTCTTAGACAGGGTTAGCACATTCTCGCCCGGGGCTAATGGTGGAAGCGGCTCTGTGATTAGGAACTCATTACGCCCTATTACATTCGCGGTTACCCCCTTCTGCTCGGTAAGCCAACGGTTGAAAATATGGAGGGTTACGGGAATCTCTGCCTCCTCTTCATTTCCCTGATGCACAGCCTCTACACCTGTAAGGGTGAGTGGATTCTTGGGATACACCTGCTCCACCTCGGCAATCCAACCGAAAGCTCTTCCGCCCACTGCCGACACGAATTTCATCAGCACCCCACCATCGGCAGCCTCTGATATATAGACTAGCGGCGCATCGGTAAACTGCAGCGTATCGCCTGTTAGTATCGCACGTTCCCGCTCGCCCGAAGGATCTAGCGATGTCGGGGTGTCCACGGTGAATATGGAGAGCGTACCCGCATCCTTTATGGTGCTAAACCGGCGGAACAGCACCCGAATCTTCATCCCCGGGTCGGCTGGCAGGAACTTTATGGTACTTTCCTGCTGGGGAGAATGGGGTTTCATCATTCCGCCATCGTCAGTAAAATAGACCTTCTCGTCCACCGTGTAGCTGAGCTTAGGATCCACCGTTACTGGCCCTAGCATTGTAGTCACCGTCTCTGAGTAGGGCATTGGCACCACCCTGCCCATGCTGTATACCGTGTGGGTAGCCGTTGCGTTAGCCTGTGGATTCAAGGGATCAGCCACACACTCAAACTTCACCTCCATCATCTCCCCCCTTTGCTCGGTGGTGCTTAGGTCAACCGACAGATTGAACAGCCGACTCTCCCGCCCTTTCAGCTCCTCAAAATGCTGTGCATTTACCCACTCACCGTTCCTGTAGGCCTTCACCCATAGATTCTTAATAGGCTTGGTGCTGAGATTGGAGAGCATCAGTCTAAAGGATTCCTTACCTAGAAAACCGCCATCCTTCGGAGCATTGAGCAACGTTAGTTCCACGGCAGGCTTAGGTGCAGAGCGCTCCAGTGCTATTTGGCTTAGCACCAAACCATCCTTCTTGCCCTTGCCGGCGAATTCTATTGCCACCTGGTGCTTTATACCTGTAGGGAGTTCAAAGTACCAATCCTGGTCATAACCATTGGATTGCTGCACTGTACTTCCATCTAGGCTCGCGAGTATATCCCTACCATCTACCCCCGCCTTCACCCGCATTTGGGCTGTGGTCAAATCCGCCTCGTTTGCCACATCCAGCATACCAGAGAGGTGGAGGTAAACCGACTCTCCCTGCACACCGCTAAGATCCACCTCGCAGAGGCTTATGGTTGCCTGATTATCCGCATTCCCAGGCGAAAAGTAGTCGGTAGTGTCGAAATCCTCCTTATCCTGCGTGCATGTAATACCGTATAGGCTAGATCCTTGAGGCAAACCTGGGAGTGTAGTGTATACATACTTACCCCCCACATTCACCCCAGCCCTCAGGCTAATGTAAACTGACGGTGTACGGGTAAAGGTCTCGCTGAAAGGCAGATCATCTACCTTCACCCTCACTGGCTGCGTTTGTTGCACCTCCACACCCACCGCTCGTTTCCCGTAGGTCTTGCCATCAGCTAGCAGCACTGCCACTGATAGCACTGGACGTTTTACCCCCTCCAGCACCCCAGCAGGTATGGTGAATGTGGTGCTACTAGCATTGGGCGTTGTGCCTATCTGCCGAAAAACCTCCTCCGCGTCAGGATCGGCCAGCAATACCGCATACCCATTTGTCGCTAACGGTTCTTCATCCCACACTAATTGGGCATTGTCTGTAGAGCATGGAGAAGACTGCCCTTCCACCCGTAGATTCTTGGGCTGGGGAGCTATCACGAACGGTTGAGTACTCCTTGCTACTCGCCCGTTAGCATCTACCACACGCACATGGGCTTTCGCCGTAAGGGGGGCATCTGTGGGTATTCGCACGCTGTACGTGTGTTCTGTTCCAGCACCAGACAGTTTCGCAAGGGACTGCCAATTCTCACCACCGTCATACGTGAGCTCTGCCACAGCTGGAGTCTCTATACCCTCCACTATCAGCAGCGTACTCTGCCCCGGCACTAGAACCATACCGTCTGCAGGGGCTACTACTCTCGGCTCCACTTTATCGAAATACCATGTAAGAACGTACCCCTGCTTACCCGCCACCTCCTTGCCCACCACATTTACCAACACGCTAGGAGAACCGTTAAGTTCCACTGGGGTAAGGGTTACCTGCTCTAGGTTATTTAGCGTATCTACCCCTCTAGAGGCCAAGTCTTCCACATGCCCTTTGGTCGGGTTGCATACCCAGGGAAGGAAGCTTGTGCCGCCCACTGACAGTGAGAGATCCAGGTTGTTCACCAGTGCCTTTTGCCCGTAATCAGCAGCTTTAGCCACAGCCTGGTCGTCCCATATTAGCATCACACGCACCCCGCTGCATCCCTTGGGTATCGTTATGGTATGCGAGTATTTTCCCCCAGCCTCCAATTCGCCTTGCCAATACCATCCCTGCTCTATAGCCTCCACAGCGCGCTCGGCATTCATTATGCCATAGCCGTACTGGAAATCTGGCCCAGGCCTCCCCCCATCTGTAGCCGTATTGGCCAATACGCCTCTAAGCAGCGCCGAGGGTATCGATGCCCCACTATGCAGCTGGGCGTAGCGCTCGCTCACCAGTGCCGCATGCCCAGTAACGGTAGGGCAAGCCATGCTGGTGCCATCCATTCTACCGTAGCCATTATCCGATAGGGTGCTGTAAACATCTACCCCCTTTGCGCAAATGGTGGGGAAGAGCCTACCATCATCCTGCGGACCCCAGCTGCTGAATGTCGACATTGCTCCCAGCTCATCCACAGCGCCCACATAGAGCGCATTCTTGGCTCGGGTAGTGGCCGTTCCATAACCCGGCTTGCCGTACAATTCTGCAACCTCTTTGGTGCACGAGCCCTGATCATTCCCCGCCGCAAATATGTGGGTTAGCGTTGGGTAAACACCCACCAGGTAATCGAGATTGTAATCCGATGTCTTGTAGCCCAATAGGTTAATATACCCACAGAGATTCCTGAGGTAGATACCATAGCTATTCTGGGTGAGGGTGATACCGAAATCCCCGGTAGCCTGGGCCATCTCCTGCTGGTTGTTAAGCCCATTGCGCTGCTTGTTGAAATTGTAGGCCCACGCTTTCGCCTTGGGGGCCATACCCCTAGCATCCGGATCGAGTAGCCCTGCGCCAAGCACAGAACCTGCCACGTGCGAACCATGATCGTCAAAGAGCTCAAACTCCTGCACCGCCACTCTAGCACCGAAATCAACATGCGGAGTTACATTCGCATCCCATATTCCAATGTGCACCCCATCGCCCAGCAAGCCGCGCCCACCCTGCTGGGGCGAAACGTTCAGCTTGCTTGCACGGCCCAGCAGCCTGCCGCTATAGTTGTAAAGCTCTGCCGATGGCGCATCTAGAGCCAGACGAAGCACCCAGGGTATACCCGCCAATCGGGATACTGCGTCCATTGGCACAGTGGCGTAGGCCGTGCGAAATAGCCCGCCCAGCTCCACATCTACCCCACCCTGCTCGGCCAAAACCCGCCGTACCAACGGTTCTGTGGCATTTGGCGCATAGTGGATGGCCACCCGAACAGCGCTATCGCCCACACTGGCGTAATCTGGTATCTGCCGCCGTTGCAGAGCCGCATCCAGCTTCCATTCAGGGGCTATGGGTACCAACGAGACAATCCCCGCAGCCCGTCCCGACCCGTTTACATCCACCCCCTCACGGATCAATGCCCACCAAGAATACCCCCCAAGGTAATCGCCCAGCGTAATACCAGCCCGCGCCCACTGCTCTACCTGCGCAACTGACGGCAGCTCGGCCAGCTGCACCAGCGCATTGTGCTGACCATTCGTTGGAACTCCCAATCCGCTCAAAGACTTCATATGCCCACGGGTCGAATGCAACACTGCGCTCTCCCCGGGTATCACAGCCCTTCCGGCAAGCCATATCGCCCGCTGCCCTCGCCCTAGCAGAGGGAGCAATATGGCCAGTAAGCAAATAGTAAAAATCCTACGCATAACGAAACAACTTTAAAAACAATACTTTAGCATCGAAAAGAGGCCTTGAAACTGACTGCAAGATAGAAAAAATATAAATTATAGATCCATTCAGAATCTCTACTGCGCCGAAAAAGTTGATATCTTGCTTATGGAGAACGGGAATTTGCAGTCGCCATACAGCCTTCCACGCCGCGAAGGTAGCCCGCCGAATAGATCTAAAATGGGGAATAGCCCCACGGCCTTGTATCTACAGGGGTTGTGGAGCATTTTTACTCTCCATATGCGCAGAGGCATGGACACCTCTATCAACCCTGTATTTTTTTTTGTAGCGACGTGGCGTGCCGCGTCGCGCTCCCCCAAACACCGCGTCGCACTCCCCAACACCGCGTCGCGTCCCCCATCTGTAGGGGCGGGCCGAAAGTTGCCCGCCCACCTACAACACATTCCCCCCACCTACAACACATTGCCCACCTCCTACGCATTGCTCCGGGGTTTCCTACTGCGAGCACCTCCCTCCTACGCATTGCCCCGGGCTTCCTACCTCGAGTACCCGTCCTTCCCTAGGTAGCAGCCCCCTATCGCTCCACCTCGGCCCCCCTACCCCTCGCGTACCCCCAAAGAACCCTGCTGGGCGACTCTATAGGCTCGCCAAGACCCATAGACTCCCATTGGGCATCTATTTTTTCCACTACCGCTGGTGCCTGCGTTACCACGTTGGGCCACGCATCGCGCCTACCGAATTTCATCCTGGCATCCACGCATACCAAAAGCCCATTTTTCCCCTCGGCAAGCTTTACATCTTCAGCAGCATCAATATTCGCCAACATTAGCCACAGCGCGCTGTACCCATTGGCTATAGGGGCATCAGTATCAAACAGCGCCACCAGCTGCACCCTAGATTGCCCGCTTTGCACGGGGCACTGCTTCGCTGCGGCATTCAGGTTGGCCAGTGCCGATTTTACATCCTCCACTGCACTCCCAGTTCCATAGGGGGTAGAGGTCGATAGCGCAAAAAATGGAATGGTTGAGCCGTCCGTTAGGCAGTAGCCGTCACACCCTTGGGCACTTATAGCCTGCCAACTATACTCCTCCCGCAAGTCATTGTGTGGCTTACCCGCCGTGGCATCTATCAAGAGCTTACCGCCTACCAGAGGGGTAGCGCTTGCGTGATCCAGCACATCCAGCGGTCCACACCCGAACACCCAGCGTTTGGGCTGCCATGCGTGCGCCACTACGTGCGCTAATACAGACCGCCAGTTGCGCACATCCACCCACTCCGGAACGACGACCACCACCTTGGTGAAGCTTAGTTGCCCCGCGCTCCAGAAGAGGTTGGCGATGCGCTCGGGTTGCCCTGCGTACTCTTTCCGTATGGACACTATAGCCAGATTGTGCGCTACGCCCGCCGATGGCAGGGTGAAATCCACCAGTTCTTTAGCCATTGTTTCGCGCAGCGGCGAAAGGAATATTCGTTCCGTAGCCTCGGCAATTACAGCATCCTCCATGGGCGGCGGGCCTACTATGGTAGCGGGCAGTACAGCATTGTGCCTGTGGGTGATACAGGTTACATGTAGCGATGGATAGAGATCTGCTAGGGAGTAAAAACCGGTGTGGTCGCCAAATGGGCCTTCCAATCGTAGCGATTCTGCCGTATCTACATACCCCTCTATTACAAAGTCGGCTTCTGCCGGGACCTCTAGGTCAATACTCACGCACCGAACCTGCCGAACAGCCCTCCTGCGCAGGAAACCCGCCATCATCCACTCATCTACCCCATCCGGGAGCGGAGCCGTGGCGCAGTAGGCCAACAGCGGATCGCCACCCAGCGCTATAGCCACGGGCATACATTCCCCGGCCTCCTTCCACTCCCTGTAGTGGGCAGCACCCGTTTTGTGGACATGCCAATGGAGCCCTAGCGTTTGCCCATCAAATAGCTGCGCCCTATACATGCCCACATTGCGCCTACCCGTGGAGAAGCTCTTGGTTATCACCATCGGGAGGGTGATGAAACGCCCACCGTCTGCAGGCCACGTTTGCAGCAGCGGGAGGGTGTACAGGTTAGGCGTAAGTTCTACCACCTCTTGGCATGGAGCTTTACCCTGGCATTTTCGGGGAATTATTCCACGTAAATCCCTACTCCATAGAGCCTCTAGCAGCATTCTCCCTATCCTTATGGGGCTTCCACTGGCAGCGCGTAGCAGCCTGGCTATCCGAGCCTCTATCTCCTCGTAGCTTTTGGCCCTAAGAATGCCGAGCATAGACTCACGACTCCCGTAGAGGTTCATCGCCACCGGGTAGCCTGTACCTGAATTTGTGAACAGGAGCGCCTTTCCAGGTTCTCGCCCCTTACTCCAGCGAGCTGCCACCTCGCCCATCTCCAGTATCGGATCGCAAAAGGCATTAATCTCCAATAGTTTCCCCTGCTTGCGCACCTGGCAGAGATAGTCGTCCAACCCTGGTATTTTACGCCCCATCGTGTGTAGCTATTGTGGTTCTCCTTACTAGCCGCAAAGGTAGCCTTTTTCTGGAAAAATGCTAGGATTACCCCAGCACCTAGCTGGCTAGCTGCTGTCGGGGTTTCCGTTGAGTTTTTTTTGCCCATCTTGCCTATTATCCCTACCTTTGCCTAGAATTTCTACTAAAAAGACTGCGAATGCCCTCGTTTTTACAGGTCATACTGAGCGTTCTCACACTGGCCGGCTCGCTAGGCATCTTCCTCTACGGGATGAAAATGCTGAGCGAAGCCCTCCAGAAAGTGGCTGGCGACAGGATGCGCGACCTCCTGGCCGCCATGACGTCAAACACCTTCAAGCGCATCCTCACAGGCCTGATGGTCACCATGGTCGTCCAGTCCTCCTCGGCCACCACGGTCATGGTCGTCAGCTTTGTGAATGCTGGGCTGCTCTCGCTCGTTCAGGCGGTGGGGGTCATCATGGGGGCGAACATCGGTACCACCTTCACCGCATGGATCATCGCCATGCTGGGCTTTGAGGTCGACCTCAGCGCCGTTACCCTCCCACTCATCGGGATTGCCGTTCCCCTCCTCTTCAGCAAAAAGAACTCTCATCGCTCTATAGGAGAGCTTATCCTGGGGTTCTGCATGATATTTCTTGGCCTCAAGTTCCTGCAAGACTCCGTGCCAGATCTATCCCAGTACCCCTCCGTACTCGAGTTTCTAGCCCGTTTTTCTGGCTATGGCCTCTGGTCTGTACTTCTCTTCGTGCTCATTGGAATCCTGCTTACGGTGGTAGTGCAATCATCCGCGGCCACCATGGCGCTCACCCTCATCATGTGCTCCAATGGATGGATCGACTTCCCAATGGCGGCAGCCATGGTGCTCGGGGAGAATGTGGGTACCACCATCACCGCCCTCCTGGCAGCAGCCGTGGGTAACATCTCGGCCAAGCGAACTGCGCTCTTCCACGTAATATTCAATGTGATAGGGGTTATCTGGGCACTTATCATCTTCACCCCCACCCTCCATCTGGTCGACCGCATGGCCCAGCGCGGCGGGTTAGAATCGCCCTGGGTTAGCACCACGGCCCTCCCTATCGCCCTGTCGCTTTTCCACACATTCTTCAATGTGGTAAACACCCTCATCCTCGTATGGTTTACCCCCCAGCTCGTGCGGCTTGTCAAATTCATCCTGCCCGCAAAAGAGAATGAAGACGAAGCCTTCCGTCTCCGCCAGATGCGCGTTGGGCTGGTATCCACGGGCGAACTATCATTGCTCCAGGCAAAAAAGGAGACCATCACCTTCGCCCATCGGACCTACCGAATGTTTGGCTTCGTGCGCTCCATGCTCGAACCCGTTAGCCAAAAGGAACTCAAAGTACTATACGAGCGAGTGGCTAAGTACGAAGACATTAGCGACAGGGTAGAGGTGGAAATCGCCACCTACCTCGGGCAAGTTCGCACCTCCCGAATCAGCGAAGAGGGCTCAGAGATACTGCAGGCGCTCATGAAGATCATATCTGACATCGAAAGCATTGCAGACTACTGCCATAACACCGCCAAGATCATAATGAGGCGGCAGCAGGAGAACATCTTCTTCAATGAGCATATAACCGCCAACATCAACCGAATGCTCGACCTCGTCGACTCCGCCTTTGGCATCATGGAGGCCAACCTCTCCGGGCCTTTCACCGGCAGGCTAGACCTTAGCCAGGCCTATGAGTGTGAAGATCGTATCAACCAATTCCGCAATCAGCTTAAATCTGAGCACATTGGCAATGTAGAGCAGGGCGTGTACTCCTACCATGCCGGCATTCTCTACGACGACATAATATCGCAATGCGAGCGCATGGGCGACAGCCTCATCAATATCTCTGAAGACATTGCAGAGATTAAAGTTCAGGTGAAAGGCCTGGAATGCGATGCGCTCAATGCCGCCATTGGCGACAAAGCCTCATAGTATAGAGCCCGTGGATAAAGCCCAACCATCACAGCATCGCTGGTTTTTGGCATTGGCCATCCCGGCATCTTTGGTGCTACTCATCTGGGTGGTATTCGCCTGGAGCTTGGCCGTACCCGACGGATTCTTCTGGCTGGGCATCTACCCCCGTACCGTGAGCGGCTTGGTGGGGATTGCCCTCGGCCCCCTCATCCATGCAAACCTACAGCACGCCGTGGCAAACTCCGTACCCCTCCTGGTGCTAGGGACCTTCCTCTTCTACTTCTACCCCAACCAAGCCCTTAGAGTACTCGCTATCGTATGGCTATGCGCAGGTATCGGGACCTGGATCATCGGCAGACCCAGCTACCACGTGGGGGCCAGCGGTATCCTCTACGGCATAGCGACCTACCTAGTAGTGGCAGGATGGACAACACGGCAACGGGGCCTGGCCGCAATCGCGCTACTGGTCATCTTCCTATACGGCAGCTGGATATGGGGGATCTTACCCAACGACCCCACCATCTCCTGGGAGGGGCATCTATGCGGTGCACTCACCGGGATTGTCCTCGCGCTACTACACCGGAATCGCCTCCCGGGCAACGGCACCTCATCCTCCAGTCCGCACATCTTCCACTTCGTAAATCATTCTGGAAATAGGCACGTGCGGATAACCTACAGCTAAACAGCGACGCGGCACGCCACGTCGCTACAAAGACCGTGGAGTCTCCATTGATGGGTATCATGCGTGGTAGGCATGGTGCGCGCATCG
>LIIK01000042.1 GCA_001421095.1 Candidatus [Bacteroides] periocalifornicus
GGCGACCGTGGGCACAGGCGCCACCACTACCGCCGCCACCACGGAGAGCGCGACGCGGCATGCCACGTCGCTACAAACGCCCTCCACGCCTATCTCCCGATTCGCGGTGGCGGGTCGGCTGGCCGACCTGCCGCCCCGGGGGCGGCGGAAACCGCCCGTGGTTCGGGTGTACCACCGCCGCCTGCGGGTGGACATCTACTCCGGGCCGCGACGACGGTGAGGGGGCGTACCGATCCCCGTGGCCGGGATGGTCGAAGTTTGGGGCACCGGGTGCGTTTGTAGCGACGTGGAGCGTCGCGATTAGGGGGCCGCATCGCACTACCCAAAAACGCTCGGTCTGGCGCAATGGTATCCCCGCAATGCCGACTGTAGGGGCGGGGTCTTCGCGGTTTTCGCAAAGATTCCCCCGCCCACCCTGTCCACCATATGCGCGCACCCTTATTATCGGATTCCTCCCTTCCCTGCGGTGATCGTCCACATGGGCATGTTGGCGTGGGTGGCGCTCGTAGCGACGTGGAGCGCCGCAATGCAATTAAGAGACCGCACCGCATTCTGCGTAAACGACGCGGCGCACCGCGTCGCTACGTCCTTCGAGGAACGGGAGAATAGGTTTTAAACCACCGTATTCCAAAAGGGAACCGCGGCGAAAGGCCCGTATGGGTTCAATATTTACTAGGGTCTTCTGGTAAATAGATTCTAATCAGGCAATTACATTTCTCGAAGACGGTAGCGACGCGGCACGCCGCGTCGTGATAAAGACCGTGGATCTTCATGGATGGATGGCGAGGCTGGCATGGTATCCTCTCCGTGAAGGTGGGGCGCGCATGCGCATATGAGGAAGGCGTTTGTAGCGACGTGGCGTGCCGCGCTCCCTACCGCCGCTCACGGTAGAAAATCACCCTTCTATCAATTGGCGAGATTGCCCATCGCCGCTTGGTAGGGGAGGTGCCGAGCGCAGCGAGTGCCCTCCCTAACCAATGCGGTGTGCCCCTTCCCGTGCCGCGTCGTTGTGAAAACCGTAAGGTCCCCTAGGTGGGAGGCGTGAAGGGGGGATCACGATGCGGCGCGCCGCGTCGCTACCTCCTCCGAGAAACGGGAAAATAGATTTTTTAAACCGCCGCATTCCAAAAGGGGAATCGCTGCGAAAGGCCCGGATGGGGTCATTTTTTTATAGGGTTCTTCTGGTAAATCGTTTCTAATCAGGCAATCCCATTTCTCGAAGACGGTAGCGACGCGGCGCGCCGCGTCGTGATTAGAAGACCGCGTCGCGCCCCTAAACGCCGCGTCGCGTTCCGTGGTCTTATACCGCTACGTACTCCGTTCCTCCACCCCCTACAAATAAAAATGGGCGATGCGGCCAGGCCGCACCACCCATTATCATAATCAATGCTCGCCTGCCTAGAGCGCGTAGCCCTGCAGCTGGCTGGCCAAGCGACGACGCGAGAAAAAGATCCGGCTCTTCACCGTGCCTATGCAGAGGTCAAGCTCGTCGGCAATCTCGCGGTACTTGAAACCCGCGCTGTGCATCAGGAGCGGCAGCCTGAAGCTGGGCGCCAAGGCATCTATGGCCCCCGCTACCTCGGTGTAGCCCAGGTTAGCATCTGCGGTCTCGGCACTCTCACGACTGTTGAGCAGCCGCTGATCGTCAGTATCATCAAAAGTGGTGCTCCGGCGTGAAAGACGACGGTAGCTGTTGATGAATGTATTGCGCATAATGGTGAACGCCCAGGCCTTCAGGTTGGTGTTGTCGCGGTACGACTCCTGAAATGTGAGGGCGCGGAGGTAGGTCTCCTGCAGGAGATCTCGGGCATCGTCTGCGTTCGTAGTGAGGCTACGGGCGAAACGGAGTAGGCTGGGTTCAAGGGCCACTAGCTGGCTACGAAAATCCTGCGTTACCATAGCTGTAGGGTTTGTATTTTGTACAATGTCTAAATAACCACAGTGCAAAGGTAGGCCGATTGCGCGAATCCACCAAATTCTACCACCCCTAAATCGCAAGCTAAAATACGCAACTACTGATAATCAGACCCTAGAGAAAACGGGGCAGGATAAATTGGATGTAATTTAAACACTATCTAAATAATTAATGCAGGGAAAGCCCACCCCTTTCAAAGGGTTGAGCCCCGCCGGCGCTTTGGCCAAGGCCTCTACATGAACTGGCGGCATACTCCTTAGTAATTACGACGGTACTACGGATTCGGGTGCCGAAAGCATCGACAAGCCCCCCACCTCGGTTGCCGAGATTTTCATTACATTTGCCATGCGTTAAAAACCTAATGTCGGCATAGGAATACTCCCCGGCAAGACCTCAAATGCTCGATACGGCAATGAGACGCAACTCTACCCGTCTGGCGATTCTGGGCGCCCTAACCTTTATCTTGAGCTGCGCAGCATACGGGCAGCACGCGCTACACGGGCAATTCCTCGACTCGGCAACGGGCAAGCCTCTCCCCTTTGTGAACGCGGTATACGATGAACTCGGGCACGGTTTTACCAGCGACCTCCAGGGGCGTTTCGCCATTCAGGCCAAAGAGCCTATACGCCAGCTTACGGTATCATACATCGGCTATCGGACTGCGCGAATCCCGGTAGACGAGCAGGCGCGCCGCGATGGGATCAGGGTTAAACTTGCGCCCGTAGAGACCGCCATAGAGCAGGTGGTGGTTCGGGCGAGCGAGAACCCCGCGCTGCGCATCCTTCGGCAGGTGCTAGCTGCCAAAAAACGGCACGATCCCGATGGGCTGGAGGGCTACGGATTCACCGCCTACTCTAAGCTCACGGCCTTCGCAGATCAAATAAAGAAGGCCCATCGGATCAAGAAGCTCGCCTACATCCCGACAGATGAGACGCAAGGGCGCAACCAGCTCATGGTGAACGAGACCGTGGTAAAGCATGACTATCTGCAAGGGCAGCACTCAAACAGCGTAATAGCCAGCAGAACCAGCGGCTTTCAACGATTCTCGCTCCCCATACTCCCCAGTAGCTTCCAGTCGCTCTCCTTCTACTCCCCAGAGCTAGAACTCCTGGGGAAAAAGTACCTCAACCCCCTATCAGAAGCCGGGCTGGGGCAATACTGGTTTCGGCTTCGCGACACGATGATCGACAGCCAGGGCGACACGGTGTTCACCATCACCTTCCGCCCGCGCAATGAATCGAACCCCAACAGCATTACGGGCTCTCTCTACATCAACACCCACGACTACGCCCTCCAGCATGCTATGGCTCAAAACACCGTTTCGCTTATCAGCGGTTTCAACTTTGAGGTAAAGCAACGCTACACGCTGTATGGCGATTCGATTCGCATAGCCGACGAGCTACGCAGCACCGTTTGGAGCACTGAGAGCCAGCTCATCATGGAGGTGGAGTCATACCTAAAGGATGTTTCGCTGCTCCCACCTCCCCCCAAGCGCACATGGATGCTAGCCGATGTGGATTTTGGCGGGAGGGTAGGCGCTGCGCATGACAGCCTGCTCGCGAATCACAGAACCACAGAGCTGACCCAGGCCGACTCCATCACCTACAGGATTGTAGATAGCGTGGGGGAGGCCGAAAAGCTCGACAATAAGATCGAGAAGTTCGCCCCCATAATGGAGGGGCAAATCCCGATAGGGCCTGTGAATCTGGACCTCTCCAAGATTTTGGAATTCAACTACTTCGAGCGGGTTCGCCTTGGCCTGGGGCTGGTGACCAATGAGCGGCTCATCCGCAGGGTTCGGCTTGGGGGATACGGTGCTTACGGATTTCACGATAGGCATTGGAAATACGGGGGGAGCGTAAGATTCCGTCTGCACCCAGCCACTGACACCTATCTACAGGCTAGCTACCAGCACGATGTGGCGGTACCCGGGGAGCGAACGGAGGACAGGTGGTTCGGACGCTACCTCTCCAGGCTATACATCGCGCACATGGACTACACCACGCGGCATGAGGTGGTACTCGCCTGGCGCACGCCAGGGCGACTACGATTCTGGCTATCGGGCCGGTACGAACGGGTAAAAAACCTCACCGGGCTGGGATTCACCACCCTAACCCCAGATAATATCAAGCGGGGCGGCAGCGCAGACTACCGGCTCGGAATTGCAGCATTCGGGGTCCGCTGGGCCCCCAAGTCATACCTCGCCCTTTTCCCCGACGGGCTAACCGAGATGGGGGCTGGCTCTCCCGTGCTAAGGCTGCAGTCCGAAGTCGGGTTTGCCTGGGGCGACTGGGCAAGGCACTACTACCGAGGGCATGCAGAGCTGCTACACACGGCGAATTCGGCCATTTACGGCACGCTCCACACCCGGCTAAACGGAATGGTGGTGCTGGGCAACTACCCGCTAGCAAGGGGATTCCTAACCAGTGGTGGTGGTGGAGATCGGTTCAACTACCTGTACTACAACTCCTTCGTCACCATACTCCCTGGAGAATTCTACCACGATGCGCAAGTGGAGTGGCATGCGCTGTACAACAGCCGGCCGTGGGGGAGCATCCCCATCACCGAGAAATGGCAGCCGAGCCTAGCCGTGGCCGCCAATGCGGGCTGGGGTATCCAATGGAACGCCACCATGAGGGCCGATGGGCATCGCTACCCCGATATGCGCCTTGGCTACTACGAGGTGGGGCTAGGCCTGGCAGACCCGCTACCCATAGCCCAATTGCTCCCGATAAGCACACTCTACTGCCTGTGCTACTACCGGGTAGGCCCCTACATGGATGCGAATTGGATGCGTAACCTAGCCTTCGTCCTCACGGCAGAAACCACGCTTTTCTGACGGGGCGCCCGAAACGATCCACATTCGCGATGCTACCGGATGGATGGGCACACGCTCGGCTCGGCAAGGCCCATGCGATGGAATGGATGGGATACGTTTATTGGGGCAGTGGGCGGGCACTCGAGGGTGGGCGGGCAACTCTCGGCCCGCCCCTACAGCTCCTCCCCAACCAAGAGCGCAATGGCCAATCTCGACAATTGTTCGACATGGGATTCTCTTCGGCGGCCTACAAAAACGACGCGGCACGCCGCGTCGCTACGGTCTTCGAGAAATGGAATTGCTTGGTTGAAAGGTCTGTACCAACAAAAGGCCCCCCCCATAAAGGATTGAACCCATCCGAGACTTTTACAGAGGGCTTGCGCATCCCCCCTTTGTCGTGGTTCCTTCCCTTCTTGAAATTATGAAAGCTTCAATCAAGCACGTACAATTATTCGAAGGCTGTAGCGACGCGGCGTGCCGCGTCGTTTAGGTGGCCTTTTGCAGATGTTTCCCAGTAGATAAAGGTGAATTCGTAATTTTAATAATATTTTAATGATGTTTGAGTATTCCCCATTCCCGTCATCTTTTTAGGTATTACCTTTGCGCCGATTTAAACACCTAACACATCACACATCATGGCGATTGCAATACCCCACCGTCCACGGTACCGAGACCGCGGGCTGCCTATCTACTACCTGGTGGATGGGCGTATGATCTTGCGGAGCCGTCCGCGCGAGGTGCACGATCCTCGTACTCCCGCCCAGCTACGCCAACGGCTCCGGCTACGCGTGGCTTCCACCTTCCTCAAGGGATTTCAGCCCATGGTGGCGCAGGGATTTTCGCCTGAGATACAGGAGAATTTCCGCAAGGTGGGGGCTTACCAGCAGGCGCTGGGGCACCTTATGCGGAATGCCCTGGTAGAGACCCCCGACGGGTTCGCGGTGGATACTGCACGGGTTCAGCTTGCCGAAGGGCGCACTAATCCGCTTGGGACGATTCGGGCTGCGCGAGCTGGTGGACGGCTACGGGTGGCCTGGAGCAACTCGCTACCATCTGGCTGCCAGCAGCTGCTGGTGGGCGTATGGTCTCGTGGCCATGCGCAGCCGCTTTGCCAGTGCATAGAAATCTCGCCCGATAAGCAGAGCGTAACGCTCTCGCTCCCGAGCGGATGGGCTACCGATACGCTCGACGTGTGGGTAGCCCCTTGGGGGCCAGGTGCGCGGGCGCGCTATGAGTCTCAGCACATCGTATCTGCTGTGGGAGGCGCGGTGCAACCCCTGCCTACTGGTAAGCTGGCCGACCTCCCGCCTGCCAAGCGGAAAAATTCAACCTTTGGTGTGGCGAGGCGACGACGGGTAAGGGTGGTGGATGTGTATTCTGGACGGCGAGAATGAGGCGCTTATGAATGGAATTCTCAGCGAGAAGGGTATAGCGTTCCCGGTTTTCCTCATAGGATTTATGGGGTCGGGCAAAAGCACTCTGGGTAGCTGGCTGGCCGCTAGGCTGAATGTGGATTTTGTAGATCTCGACAGGCTGGTGGAGGCTTGCGAAGGGATGCCCATACCGTTGATTTTCGCCCAGCGGGGAGAGGAGGCTTTCCGCGTGGCAGAGCGGCGGGCTCTTCTGGATTTCTGCCAGCAGGGGCGGCGCGTGGTGGTATCTACAGGGGGGGGGGCACCTTGCTATCGGGATAATCTCTTGCACATGCAGCGGGCGGGCACTACGGTTTACCTACAGCTGGCAGCCGAGGAGCTGGCTACTAGGCTGCGCGGGGTACAGGCCGAACGCCCTTTGCTGGCGGGGGTGCTCCCTGAGGCTCTGGCAGGGCATGTGGGGACGATGCTCGCGGCGCGTGAGCCATACTACAGCCAGGCGGACCTGGTGGTGGAGGCTGGGGTAGGGGGGATTCCCGATATCGGGGAGCAGGTTCTCAGGCTATTGCTGGGATAAACTGGAGAATGCGGGGTCTATGGCGTTTGTAGCGACGTAGCGTGCCGCGTCGCGGTTATTATAATGCTGCGTCTTGATACTTAGCGTGCCGTATCGCGGTTATATGTCGCATCACGGTTATTATAATTCCGCGGTGTGATAAAGAATTTGCCGCGGGGTTTGCTGCAGAAAACCCCATTTCTATCAATTAACGAGATTTGCAACCGCGTTCTTGGTAGGGGCGATGCCGAGCGGAGCGAGTGCCCGCCCTAACAGGGGGCTTCCCAACCCTGCATGCCGCTTTGGGCAGTAAAAAAGCCTAGGGAGTCCCTAGGCTCACTGTGTAGCATCGGTACGCTCTACGCCATGATGGCGGTGATGAGGGCATCGGCGCCGTCCCAGATGTCGGCTATAGTGGAGTCTAGCATGTAGCAGGGCGTGGTGTAGAGGTGGTTGACCTTGTCCACCACAACCTGCCCGTGCCCAGAGCTCTGGAGGGTCATGCCCATCTTCTCGGCATCGTGCGAGGTTTCTGAGGGCTGCCCGAGCGTGATGGTGCCATGCCCGAGTACTTTGGCTAGCACTATGGGGGCTATGCACATCGCGCCGATGGGTTTGCCCTGCGCGTGCATTTCCTTTATGGCTGCTGCAACCTCGGCGTTCACCGTACAGTTTTCGCCCGCGAAGGCGTAAGTGCAGAGATTTTTGGCTACACCATAGCCCCCAGGCATCAGGAGCCCGTCGAAATCGTTGGCTCTGAATGCCGAGAGTGGTTTCACGTCGCCCCGGGCGATGCGGGCAGATTCTCGGAGAACGCTACGGCGCTCGGGCATAGGATTCCCCGTGAGGTGGTCTACCACTTCATGCTGCTCTACGTCGGGCGCAAAGCACTGGTAGGTGGCTCCGTGCCGAGCCACGGCAGCTAGGAGAAGCACAGCCTCGTGCAGGTCATTGCCATCGAGCTTGCCCGCTCCGGCTAGGATTACTGCGAATCGTTTGGTTGGCATAATGGGTAATGTTAAAGGTTATTGTTCAGTTCTTTGCTGTTGGGTACGGTATCGTGTGAACTATAAGATGTTGGTGCATAATCAATTGCCATTCGTTGCGCTCTGTACACCTACCCAGCTCCACCACAAAGGTAGTGAATATGCCCGAGAGCGGGAGCATTGCAGGAATTTTTATGGGATTGATTTAATGCAACGACCTACTGTTCAGCGTTCTATAAAGATTAAAGTTTTCGCCGGTGCAAAAATGTTGTCCTTTGGTATTGCGGAGAAGGAAAAATGCAGTACCTTTGCGCTTGGAAAGTGGGGGAGCTGGTGGCGTTCGAGCGGCGGAAATAGCTCAGTTGGTAGAGCACAACCTTGCCAAGGTTGGGGTCGCGAGTTCGAGTCTCGTTTTCCGCTCAAGGGCATCGGTGGCTAGCCGGTGCTTTTTTACGTTAAGGGGTAGGAGTGTGTTGGGGGGCCCGGGTGGTGGAATAGGTAGACACGCAGGACTTAAAATCCTGTGGCCATTGCGGCCATACCGGTTCGATTCCGGTTCCGGGCACATCAGTATTGGGGTACGCTGGACTTTCTCGCCCGGGCAGATTCGCTAGGCTACTGGTGGTGCCAATGGTGGTTCGCATTTTGTGGGTGTTGCCAACGTTGTTCTCTGCGTCTTAAATCTCTAATATCCTGTAGCTTTTCTCGGGTGTACGCAAGGTTTAGGTCTGCCTAAGGAGATACCAAATGTCCTGGAAATTCTGGAAGCGTAAACCGTCGGCCTCCGTGGAGGATGCGCCTCTCCGGGGGGTGAAGGCCTACAAGGCCATTTTCCCAGTGATCATAGGGCTCGGGGTGGTGGCATGGATGTTCTACCGCGAGTTTAACCCCGCGGCGATGGAGCAGGTCCACTGGACGGGGCGGGCGGTGTTCTACCTGGTGCTGGCGTTGCTGCTGATGCTGGGACGCGATCTGGGGTACGTATGGCGTCTGATGGTGCTCGCGGAGGGCCGGCTGCGGTTCGGGCAGGCTTTCCGGGTCATTATGCTGTGGGAGTTCACCTCGGCCATAACGCCCTCGGCTATCGGGGGGACGAGCGTGGCGATTCTCTACGTGGCCAAGGAGGGTCTGAGCGTGGGGCGCAGCTCGGCAGTGGTAATGGCCACTAGCTTCCTCGATGAGGTCTACTTCCTGGTGATGTTCCCCCTGCTGATACTGCTGGTGGGCTACACGCCGCTCTTCAGCTTGCCGAATGCTACTAGCACGGTGGCGCGCAGCCTGTTCTGGGTGGCGGTGCTGGGCTACGGGATAAAGTTTGCCTATGTGCTGGTGCTTGCCTACGGGTTCTTTGTGAATCCGAGAGGGCTTAAGTGGTTGCTCCTTAAGATATTCAAGCTCCCATTCTTGCGTAAATGGAAGTATGGGGCGCGCCAGGCCGGGAGCGAGATTGTGGAGAGTTCCCGCGAGTTTCGGGCTAAACCCTTCGGTTACTGGCTGCGCGCGTTTGCCGCCACTTTCATCTCGTGGACTTCACGGTACTGGGTGGCCAATGCCATTCTGCTGGCCTTCTTCGCGGGTGGCCATCAATTCCTGATTTTCGCCAGGCAGCTCGTCATGTGGATCATCATGCTGGTGAGCCCTACGCCTGGGGGGAGTGGTTTCTCTGAGTACGTATTCACCAAGTACCTGGGCGAATTCATACCGGTTTCGCCTGCTGATCTCGGGGCGGTGGCGGTGGTGCTGGCGTTCATCTGGAGGTTGGCCACCTACTACCCGTACCTGGTGGTGGGCATTGCCCTGCTGCCACGGTGGATGCAGCGAAATTTTGGGCGTAGGCGGTAAGGTGAACAGAGGGGGGAAGATTTTCTCCGACACTCTTTGCGATTTTGCGAAAAAGCAGTACCTTTGCGGGGTTGTTTGCAGGGTTGGTTCGGAAGGGCGAACAACATTGCTGGCAGCATTCGGCATAAGGCGTGCTGGGTGAACGGCCTAGGCGCTATTGGAAGGGATGCTAAGCCTGTGAAAGTGACGGTGGATGTGTGTATTGCAGGCCTTATAAAGAAAAATAAAATCGGGGTAACCAATGGCAATTCAAAAACTCGACGATCTATTTGAGGTGCTTCGCAGCAAGCCTCGCAAGCGCCTGGTGGCAGCCTATGCGAATGATGCGCACACCATAGAGGCTGTGGCGGCGGCGGTGCAGGCCGGCATAGTGGAGGCGACGCTGGTAGGCGACCGCGACACGATACTCAAGGTTTGCCAGGAGCAGAAGGTGGATGCTTCGCAATTTGAAATAGTGCAGGAATCGGTGGATACCAAGGCGGTTGCCACGGCAATATCCCTCATCAACGAGGGGCGTGGCGACATCCTGATGAAGGGGCTGGTAACCACTGATCGCTACATGCGGGGAATCCTCAACAAGGAGAAAGGGCTGCTGCCCCCCAAGGCGGTGCTCTCTCACGTTACCGTGATGCAGATCCCCACCTACCATAAGCTCCTGGTGGTGGGCGATGTGGCGATTATCCCAGCACCAGATTTCAACCAGAAGGTGGCCATCACAAACTATCTGATTACCATAGCCAAAACACTTGGGATAGAGACCCCAAAGGTGGCTCTGCTTGCAGCTACCGAGCAGGTGTCCACAGGGATGCCAGCCTGCGTGGAGGCGGCGGTGCTATCTAAAATGGGTGATCGTGGGCAGATACAAGGCGCGCTCCTCGAGGGACCGTTGGCGCTTGACGTTGCGGTGAATGCCGAGGCGGCCAAAATAAAGAAGCTCACGAGCCAGGTGGCCGGCGATGCCGATTGCCTACTATTCCCCAATATCGAGAGCGGCAATGTCTTCTTCAAGACCTGTACCAAATTCGCGAAGGCAGAGCTTGGCGCCATGGTAATGGGGGCTAAGGTCCCCTGCATTCTCACCTCCAGGGGCGATAGCGTGAAGTCTAAAATGTACTCTATCGCGCTGGCAGCCAATGCGGCTCGGTGAGCAGGCGAGTAACTCGGAGCGGATTTTTGCCCAGGATTCCAACAGTAGATAGTAGTCAAGAGAAAATAACATAGCATCCCATGCCTAATTTCAAGATTCTAGCCATTAACCCGGGTTCTACCTCTACCAAAATTGCGGTGTATGAGGGCGAGGAACAGGTTTTCATCACCACTATTCGCCACCAGACCGCTGAGCTAGAGCAGTATAAGCGAGTAGCCGATCAGTTCCCTTTCCGCAAGGAGCTAATCCTTGGTGAGCTGAAGAAGGCCGGGATTGCCACGAACGATTTCAACGCGATAATTGGTCGTGGGGGGCTGCTGCGCCCGTTGGAGTCTGGGGTATACGAGGTGAACGATGCGATGCTCGCGGATCTTCGGGCGGCGGCGCGCGGTCAGCACGCAAGCAATCTGGGCGCTCTTATAGCCCAGAGTATTGCGGCGTCTATACCCGGGGCTAAGGCCTACATAGCCGACCCAGTGGTGGTAGATGAGATGGCAGCGGTGGCTCGGGTGACGGGACTGCCTGAGATGCACCGTATCTCGATGTTCCATGCCTTGAACCACAAGGCTATAGGTCGTGCGTATGCCAAAAAGCTCGGCAAGAAGTATGAGGATCTCAATCTGATAATCGCGCACCTCGGGGGTGGAATTTCAGTGGGGGCGCACCAGAAAGGGCGCGTGGTGGATGTGAATGATGCGCTCGCGGGCGATGGCCCATTCTCTCCCGAGCGTGCGGGTGAACTTCCCACCGGGCAGCTGGTAGATCTCTGCTTCAGTGGCAAATACACCCGGGAGGAGGTGCGTAGTAAACTGGCGGGTAAGGGCGGACTGGTGGCGCTAATGGGCTACAATGATGCGCAGCGTCTGGAGAATGAGGCGAAGGGGGGTAGCAAGGAGGCTGCTCTAGTGCAGGATGCCATGTGCTACAATATTGCCAAGTGGGTGGGCTCTATGGGGGCTGTGCTTAAGGGCAAGGTGGATGGTATCCTCATCACGGGCGGTATAGCCTACAACCCCTACGTGGTAAGCTACATTCGTGAAATGACAGAGCATATCGCCCCGGTGACAGCCTACCCTGGTGAGGATGAGATGGGGGCGCTGGCTATGAATGCTCGCATGGTTCTCGAGGGGACAGTTCAGCCGAAGGTCTACTAGCAGAACATGCAGTCAAGTCTCGGACTTGGCTACATTTCAACAGATACTTTGCCCAGGAGAATGGAGGGATCTTGCATCTATTTCTTGCAGGCAAAGCAATGATCGAATATTGGAAAATTTTCTCCTCACTGTGTATATTTTCACACAATCTTAACCGATACATATGAACCAGCAACCAGAGAAGGTTGTCCAGCTCGATTTGCTCTTGCTGCTCGCTCGCCTCTTCCGATTCCTGTGGCGTAGGAAGTGGGTGGTGCTTGCTATAGGAGTGCTTTCGCTTATTTTGGCGTATGTAGTAGGCTATCGGCATCCCAACTACATATACAGCATGCAGCTCTCCACATTGAACTCAGTGCTCAACACGGAGCAAATCACCCAGCTGATGACGGGATTCCGCACCAACCCCATCCAGCAGCCTCGCAATATCCGAAGCCATGTGCTAGAGGTGAAGTGCAAGGAATTCATGGGAGAACGAGAGAAAGATGAGGCTTTTGAGCCCAATCTCATAACCATCACGCTCTCTATGGATCGCCCGGCAAATCCAGATTCTATCACGGCTGCGGTGATGCAGTATTTTGAAGATTCGCCGTTTGTGCAGGAGTATATGGCTGCAAGAAAGCTAGCTCTCGCTCGGTCGCAGGCGAATTATGACTCAGTGATAGCCCTCTCCCGTTCGCTCTTTGAGCAGGAGTATCGTGGTTTTGGGAGTACCCAGGCTCAAGGGGTCTTTGTGGAGAATGCCGGGCGACTCTCGGGTGTAACCGAATTCATCCAACTCCTGGATTCTACGAATAACCTAAAGCTCCAGCTCGATCTGCTGCGCCCGACCTATGTGCTTACCCCCTGCACACTGCCAGAGTCGAATCGGTTGAAGAGGACCGTTTCCTTCTTTTTGGGTTCGTTTTTCGCGCTGCTGCTTGTCTACCTTTTAGGCGAGGGGATTCGCTATCTCATAGTTGATTACCCTCATTCAGGAGAGCGGGAGTACCATCAATGATGAATTTTCTTTCGTGCCCCTCAATAACCAGGCTCGTTAAGGGAGGGGTGCGTAAATAGGCAAGTGAAATTCTGCATCACGGGGAGGCTATGGAATCTCAACCGAAGGACTACCAAGTGGATCTTTTACTCCTACTTTCCCATTTTCTACGATTCCTCTGGAGCAGAAAGTGGGTGGTACTTGGAATAGGCGTTGTGTCTCTTCTCATAGCATTCCTCTTTGGGTATCGCCGCACACTGTATGTTTACTCGTGGGCTATCTCCGTGCAGAACACTGTGCTTAGTCCCTCGCAGTTGGCGAGAATAACCACTGATTATTCCTCGGCAACAGGATTCCAGCCAGTATCTATCCGTGGGGCTCTGGTAGGGAGCGAGTGCCTACCAGCGCCTTTACCTGCGAGGGGAAGTGCCAGCTTGCCGCCAGACGATGCCTCAGCGAAAATCTTAGCGCTACGGATAGAGGCTAGTAGGGGGGTGAATGCCGATTCGCTCCAGCGTAATTTTGAGTCTTTTGTAGCGGCATCCCCCATTTTCCAGAGAGCCCTTCGCGATAGTGTGGCTATAATGGAGGAGGTGCTATGCAATCTAGATTCTGTGGTATTGCCCCTACTCAGTGGGCTGATGAATCGGCAGGTCAACATGAAGGGTATCTCACCTGAGGCAGAGGGCATGTGGAGTGTGGGAGGCAGTCTTGCGGACTTTGTGGAACTCATGGATAGAAGATCGGTACTTCGGCATCGCTTGGCATCCTTTTCACTCCCATTTGAATCGTTTTCCCCATGCACGCTGCAGGCACTCCAGAAATGGATGCGGACGGGTGTGTTTTTCATCGTTTCATTTTTTTGCCTTCTGTTCGCCTATCTCCTGGGCGAGGGTGTTTACTACCTTGCGGTTGGCTACCCTCGGGAGCTTTATGCTAAGGACGCACAGAGGGGTAGCGGTAAATAGAGGGCTTCCCCCGTTGAAGTGCCAGAGGGTGTTTCGATGTGAAACGAATTCTGCTAATGGGCACTCAATCTGCACATTGATTGGCTGACAAGGATTCTCAATCGAAGGACTATTTAGTACCATAGCCGTACAGCTGCGTAACGGTTCATCTACATAAAAGAAGAGCCCCTGGCTAGCAAATAGCCAGGGGCTCTTCTTTGATCTGCGCTGTGGCGAGAGTACTCGTATGAGCGATGCGTCTTGTTCTAGGGGCAAGGCTCGCATCTGCTCCATTGCCTATATAAGCAGCGCGCCGCTGGGCAACTATGCCCAGCGGCGCGCTGCTTTATTGTCTATGCCTCGTGCTTGCCGCAGCAGTGCTTGTACTTTTTGCCGCTACCGCAGGGGCAGGGGGCGTTGCGTCCGATTTTCGTCTCGTTTCGTATGGGGGTGTTGGAGCGTTCGCTCGTTCGGTTGGCCTGCACTTCGCTACGCCCAGTTTGCAGGTGTTGTTGCCTACGGGGCTGTACACGCTTGGCTGGGGCTTCCTGCACAGAGCCGCCATCCTCTTGGGCTGTTGGTAGGTGGGCCTTTAGCAGCAGTTGCACGATGTCCATGTTCAGGGCAGACATCATTTTCTCGAAGAGGCCGTAACCCTCGAATTTGTAGATGATGAGCGGATCTTTCTGCTCGTAGCTGGCATTCTGCACGCTCTGCTTGAGTTCGTCCATTGCCAGGAGGTGCTGCTGCCAGTGGTCGTCAATCTCCAGCAGGATGATGGAGCGGGCAATGCCTTTCACCAGCTCGCGGCCATCGGTCTCTATTGCCTTCCGGAGGTTGATGGGGATCTGTAGGTTTCGCCGTCCGTCAGAGATTGGCACCAGGATATTCTCGTACCGATCACCGTGTTCATCTATCACGTTGCGGAATACGGGTAGCGCGCGTTGGGCAATGGTACGCATGCGGAGGGTGTACCTGTCCCACACCATTTTCTCTATCAATTCACGGAGTTCCGGCTCGTTGGCCTTCATGTACTCCTCTTCGCTTATGGTATTCACCATGGCGAAATCGCGCATTACGGCCTCGCTGAATTCTTGGTAGTCGCCTAGCTGCGCATAGTCTGCCGCCATTTCAGCCGCTACGCTGGCTATCATGTCTGCGATGTCCTCTTCGAGCCGTTCGCCGTGGAGTGCGTGCCTACGCCGACTGTAGATTCGCTCGCGCTGCATGTTCATCACGTCGTCATACTCTAGCAGGCGCTTCCGGATGCCGAAGTTGTTTTGCTCCACTTTGCGCTGGGCGCGTTCTATGGACTTCGATATCCATGGGTGTTGGATTACGTCGCCCTCCTTGTGGCCGAGCCGATCCATCATTTTGGCTAGCCTGTCAGACCCGAAGAGCCGTAGGAGGTTGTCTTCCAGCGAAACGTAGAAGGCTGAGGAGCCGGGGTCGCCCTGTCGTCCCGACCGTCCGCGCAGCTGCCTGTCCACCCTTCGGGATTCGTGCCGCTCGGTGCCGATGATAGCCAGACCGCCCGCCTCCCGGGTTTCTGGCGTGAGCTTGATGTCGGTACCACGGCCGGCCATGTTGGTGGCTATCGTTACGGTGCCGGGCTTACCGGCCATTGCCACGATTTCCGCTTCCCGTTGGTGCTGCTTGGCATTCAGCACATTGTGGGTAATTTTCCGGAACTTCAGCATTCTGCTCAGCATTTCGCTGATTTCCACTGAGGTTGTACCCACTAGCACGGGGCGTCCTTGGGCTACGAGCCGCTCGATCTCATCGATTACAGCGGCGAATTTCTCGCGGGCGGTCTTATAGATGAGGTCGTCATTGTCTGCACGTACCACAGGCTTATTGGTGGGTATTACCACCACATCGAGCTTGTAGATATCCCAGAGTTCGCCGGCCTCGGTTTCTGCCGTCCCCGTCATACCTGCGAGCTTTCGGTACATGCGGAAGTAGTTCTGCAGGGTTACCGTGGCGAAGGTTTGGGTGGCAGCCTCAACCTTCACGTGCTCTTTGGCCTCTATGGCCTGGTGTAGCCCATCGGAGTAGCGTCGTCCCTCTAGCACGCGGCCGGTTTGCTCGTCTACTATCTTCACCTGGTTGTCGGCTATTACGTACTCCACATCGCGCTCAAACATGGCGTAGGCGCGCAGCAGCTGCTGTATGGTGTGTAGCCGTTCGGCCTTCTCTGAGTACTGGCGCATCAGCTCCTCGCGCGCCCGGGCCTTCTCGTCGGCAGTGCCCTCCCGATGCTCTAGCTCGGCGATCTCGCTCCCGATGTCGGGCAGTATGAAGAAGTGCGGGTCGCTCGCGCGGTTTGAGAGCATGTCGATCCCCTTGTCGGTCAGCTCCACCGAGTTGCTCTTCTCGTCTATCACGAAGAAGAGGTCGTCGGTTATCAGGTGCATGTTCTTGCTGTTCTCCTGCATGTAGAAATTCTCCGTTTTTAGGCGGAGATTCTTCACGCCGGGTTCGCTCTCGAACTTGATGAGGGGCTTGTACTTCGGCAGCCCTTTGAAGGCCCTTAGGAGCAGCTTTCCCCCCTCGTCATTCTTGCCCTCGGCCACCAGCTTTTTGGCCTCTGCGAGCTGCTGGGTTACGAGCTTTTGCTGGGCATTCACGAGCATTTCTACCTCTGGGCGGAATTCCTCAAACATCTGATCGTTAGAGCGGGAGGTGGGCCCAGAGATGATGAGGGGGGTACGGGCGTCGTCTATGAGCACCGAGTCCACCTCATCCACTATGGCGTAGTTATGCTGCCGCTGCACGAGGCCCTCGGGGCTGAAGGCCATGTTATCGCGCAGGTAGTCAAAGCCGAACTCGTTGTTGGTGCCGAAGGTTATGTCTGCCTCGTAAGCCTGCCGACGCTCGGCGCTATTGGGCTCGTGGAGGTCGATGCAGTCTACGCTAAGCCCGTGAAACATGTATATGGGGCCCATCCATTGGCTGTCTCGCCTGGCGAGGTAGTCATTCACCGTAACCACGTGCACCCCGAGCCCAGGGAGCGCATTCAGGAACACGGGGAGGGTGGCCACCAGCGTTTTACCCTCCCCCGTCGACATTTCGGCAATCTTCCCCTGGTGCAGCACCACGCCCCCCATGAGCTGTACGTCGTAGTGCACCATATCCCAGGTGACGGGCGAACCTCCAGCCTGCCAATGGTTTACGTATATGGCCTTGTCGCCCTCTATCCGCAGGAAATCCTTCCCCTGGCCAGCGAGCTTCCGGTCGAATTCCGAGGCTGTTACCTCTATCTCCTCATGCTCGGCAAAGCGACGCGCCGTCTCGCGCACCAGGGCGAAGGTGGGGGGGAGGATGCGGTTCAGCACCACCTCCACCTGTTCGCCGATCTCCTTCTCCAGCTGGTCGATACGGTGGAATTGCTTTTCGCGTTCCTCCATCGACAGCTCTTCCCGATCTAGCCGCTCTTTGATGGTGGCTATCTCCTCCTGTAGCGGGCGTATTGCCTCGCGGGCCTCTTGTCGGAGGGCAGCCCCGCGGGCGCGGAGCTCATCGTTGGTGTAGGATTTAAAAGTCTCAGTTTCAGCATTTATCTGGTCTACGTAGGGCAGGAGCGCCTTTTGGTCCTTTTGCGCCTTGGTGCCGAATAGACCCGCGATGATGCTGTTGAATAGGTTCGATGCCATAGTGATAGCTCTGCTACGTGTAAGGAACAACGGCGCAAAGGTACAAATAATATTGCTGATTCACCATTGGGTACTACTGGCGCGTGGCCTGAGCCCTGCCGAGGGTGCGGAAGGGCTACCTGAAGGTGGCGAAAAAGAGAGGAATGTAACCCATAAGAAGCGAAAAACGTTGCGCAAAAAACTTTTGCTAAAATGATAGTTTTACCCCAAAGCTCGTAGGCTTAGAGGTGATGGGGGATGGAAAACAATGCGTAAGAAAACTGTCGATTTTTCTCAAGAATTTTCATGGAAAAATTTGGAAAGCAATCGGGTTTCAATCTACCTTTGCGTTGTGTTGCATTTCGATAGCAGCCGAGTGGCGCGCTTTTCTTCTCGCTAGGGTATACACTGGAATCGCAACCTTTTACGAGATGGGCTATTGCTAACGAGTGAAGTTTGTGTAAAACCGTAAAAACAGCAAAGCGATGGATAGGTTACGTCTTTTTATCATGGTGGGGGTTCTTTTCATGCTTCCGGTGAAACTGTGGTCGCAGTCGAACCCTGAGGAAGAGAATGGTGGCAAGTGGCGTCCCATTCAGGTGTCCTTTTTCTACCCGCTGTGTACTAATGGGTTTGAGGCCTCGAGCTGTGCGAACAACCTCTCAATCAGCTTCATAGAGGGGCGTTCGCGCAGTGTGAATGGGCTAGCGTTGGCGGGCTGTGTCAATACCGTAAAAGCGGATAGCCGCGGTCTCCTCGTGTCGGGGATTCTGAATGCAGTGCATGGGACCATGTCTGGCGTGCAGCTGGCAGGCCTAGTGAATATTGCGGGGACGGCGAGCCGTGGTATACAGTTGGCAGGCCTTGTGAATGTAGCTCGGGATTTCTCTGGCCTCCAGCTAGCCGGGCTTGTGAATGTGGCCCATACGGTGCGGGGCGTTCAGCTGGCCGGGCTTATCAATGTGGCCGACAGCAGCGATTTCCCAATAGGGTTCATCAACCTGATTAAGAATGGCGAGATGGGGATAGCCGTGAGCTACAATGAGCTGGGTACCACTATGCTCACTTTCCAGAGTGGGGGGCGATACACGTATGGGATTGTGGGTATTGGATACAATCACTACCTACGAGGCCAGCAGCCCTTCATTGCCGGCGGGGGCATTGGGGCGCGCATCAATTGTACAAATTGGCTGCGGCTGAGCTGCGAGTTGACGTCTACGAACCTGCTCCCCGCCAAGGCATCTTTGGACAGGCTGATGGTGGCCAACTTCTCTCTGTTTCCAGCATTTCGGCTGCTGCCCCATCTGGAGCTTTTCGGAGGCCCACGCCTCAGCTACGCCAGCGCTAATCATGACTGCCGAAACGTGCTCCCCAGCTACTCGCTCTGGAGAAGGCTAGGTCCTAGTCGCATTCAGCAGCTCCACCTAGGCTTTCAGGCAGGGGTGCAGTACATCATTTAGCGTGCTGATGCCCTAAAATTATTGCTGCCTGGTAAAACTTTCGGGTTCATAAAAAAAGGGGGCTGGCACTTCCCACGAGGCGTCAGCCCTTTTTAGACTTTTTGCCAAAGGCCCCGTATGGGTGGAAATCTTTCTCCTTCTTGTGGGTAAATAGTTTTTAATCGGGCAATTCAATCTAACGAAGACCGTAGCGATGCGGCGTGCTGCATCGTGGTACGTGAGTTTTGCAGAGGTTTTTGCGCATATACGTAGCCACGGGCAAAGAGCACCATTTTACCCAGCGCCATGCCCCTAAATGAGCGCCCTCAGCACCCCCTCTACCATCTCCTCCATAGCCGCCTGGTAGTCCACTTTGGCTACCCCCTGCGCGCGGTTGTTTATGGCCAGTGCTACCGTTATGCTCTCATGCCCGAGCATGCGGGCTAGCGCATTGAGCGGGGCGGCCTCCATCTCCATGTTCAGTATGCGCAGACTGTTGTATATGAGCTGGGTGGAGCTGGCTAGCAGATTCTCCAGGGCGGGGGGGAGCCGGAGTTGGCGTCCCTGCGGGCCAAAGAAGCCCGGCATGGTGAGGGTTATCCCCCTTGCCCAGCCAGCAGGGAGGCATCCGTGCAAGCCAGGCGACGATGGCACTGCGTAGGGCGCAATCCCCCAGTGTGCGCAGCCCAGCGCCTCCTGCAGTACCCGCTCGAGGAGGGCATCGCGCACAGCCTCGGAGTCTCGGTAGAGTAGGGGGACGGTGTCAAAGCCTGCCGTTACTAGGCTTACAATCGGATTCCCGGGCTCAAGGTCGGGCTGCACAGCCCCCGAGGTACCGAGCCGCACCAGGCGTAGCTGGCGTGGCTGCGCGCGCAGGGCGCGGGTGGTGAGGTCTACATTGGCCAGCGCGTCCAGCTCATTCACCACTATGTCTATACAGCCAGCCCCTATGCCGTGCGATACCACCAGCACCCGCTGCCCGTGGTAGCTGCCCGTGCCCGAGTGGAACTCCCGGTTGGCGGCTAGCAGCTCGGCCTGTTGTAGGTGCCCCAGCACCAGCTGCACGCGCCCGGGGTCGCCCACCAGTATTACGGTGTTGGTGAGCCACTCTGGGCGTAGGCGTAGATGGAATACGGAGCCGTCCTCCGCCAGCATCAGGGTCGATTCTGCTATGGGATTCTGCATACTGTTACGTTCTAAGGGCGGGTGTTCGCCTCGCTCTGTACCGCCCTTACCAGGAGCGTGATATCAGGCCGCCCGGAGGTTGAATATGTTCTTCCTTCTGAAAATTAAGACAGAGGGCAGGCGCTCGCCTCGCACGGTGCCGCCCCTACCAAGATCATGATATCGCACCGCTCGATGGCTGAAACCGTTCTTCCTTCTGAACATTTAGGCAGCGGGCGGGCACTCGCCCAGCTCGACACCGCCCCTACCAAGGTCATGAAGTCACACCGCTGCGGCGTGGCATTCCCCTTCATTCCTCTAGAAACCTCTTCACCACCTCCCGTAGCCGTTCGGCATCGAAGGGTTTGAATATGTAGCCGTCCATTCCGCAGGCAGCCACAGCCTCCTTCACGCCCGGCTCGGTGCTCGCGGTGAGCGCGACTATGGGAGTATTAGCCCGTTCGTCGGCCCTATTCCGTATGGCCTGGGCGGTCTCTATGCCACTCATCCCGGGCATGCGAAGATCCATGAGTATCAGCCCGTAGCCGTCACTATCCAGCTTCTCCAGTGCCTCGGGGCCGCTGCTCGCGCTGGCGGGTTCATAGCCCCAACGGGTAAGGAATTTATTTACTATCAGCGAGTTTATCGGGTTGTCATCCACCACCATCACGTTTTTCCCGTGCCCTTTGCGCCCCGTGTTGAGCAGCCCTACACCCCCAGTGTCCATGGGGGGATCGGGGGGATTGTCGGCTTGCTTTGGCCTGCTTTCCTCCTCCTCCTCCAGGCTGGGGGCGAGGGGGAATTGGCACGTGATGCCCGTCCCTTTCCCCTCCTGGCTATCCACCTGGATCTCACCCCCGTGCAGCTCCACCAGCTGCTTGCTGATGTAGAGCCCTAGCCCGGTGCCGAGCCGGTTCGTCTGGGTAGAGCCCTCCACGTAGGGTTGGAATAGGCTGGCGATGCGCTCCCGCGAGAGGCCGACCCCCGTATCGCGCACGGTGAGCCTGTATGATTTACGGGCGCTATCCAGCGAAACCGCGATGGTTACCCCTCCCTGCTCGGTGAATTTGAGCGCATTCCCCAGCAGGTTGGTCACTATCTGCGCCATGCGGTTGGTGTCGCCGCGTACGGTGTGCGGCATGTCGGCAGCGTACTCCAGGGTGAGGGCGAGGTGGGGGTATAGCGGCCTGTAGCTGGCTAAAAGTTTGGTAAGCAGTGCGTAGAGGTCGAATTCGGCCAGGTGCAGCACCATTTTCCCGGCCCGTACCCGCGAGGTGTCGAGCACATCGTTCAGCAGGCGTATTAGGTGTTCAGATAGCTGGTTGGCTGCATCTATGAGGCGTTGCTGCTCGCCGGTGGGCTCGGTGTGCCCCAGCAGCTGGAGAATCCCCGTGAGCGCGCTGAGGGGGGTGCGGATCTCATGGCTCATTAGGGTTAGGAATTCCTCACGTTCGGCCACGCCAGCCCCGGTGGGCGTGGGGCTTCCATTGGCTAGCGAAGCCTGCGTACCGCCGTGATTCCCAATGAGGTAGTAGGTGGGCTGTGGCTGCTCAGGGTCTATCCAGGCCATCACCCGCTGGAGGAGGTAGCGCCCGTCGTGCCGCCGAAACCGCACGATACGCCCCATGCCGCGCTCGCCCACCCGCGCGAGGTCGCTCTGGAGCCCCCGCCAATCGTCTGGATGCAGGAGCTGCTCGGGGGGTAATCCTGGCGATTCCGCGTAGCCTAGCCGTGCGAAGAAATCGCTGGGGGCTGCCTCTATCCTGTCGCCCCGTATGGTGAGGAAATACCCCAATCCCTGGTGTGTAGTATCCTGCGGTGCCTGCTGGCCAATACCGTCACTTTGCATCTTCCCGAAATTTGGAAAAATGAAAACCGCCTGCGCAATGCCGGCAAGGGCTATCTGAGCCCTTCAACCACTGCGCAAAGTTAGCCTTTTTTGCGAACATGGGCAAACGGGCGTACCTTTGCCGCGCATTATCCTACTAGATACTATGCGGGCTATAGCCATTACCCCCCCTGCCACCCTGCCGTATGAGCATGAGTGGGCGGCTGCGCTGCTCCATGCGGGGCTGTACCGCCTGCACGTGCGCAAGCCCGATTTCACCGAGGGCGAGATGGCGGGCTACCTCGCGCCCCTGGTAGAGCTGGGCTTAGGCCCCCGGCTTGCGCTCCACTCGCATTACTCCCTGGCAGCACGGTTCGGGGTTCCCCATCTCCATATTACAGGGCGTATGCGCGGCCTTCCCCTCCCCGCGGAGTGCGGCGAATGCACCCTGAGCGCCTCTATCCACACGCTTCGCGAGGTGCTCGATCTGCGCGGCACCCCCTACCGCTACGCTTTTCTGAGCCCCGTGCGCCCCAGCCTCTCCAAGCAGGGCTATATGCCGACCCTCACCGATGCCGAGCTTGCGCAGGCGCTGGCTGCCGGCCCGATCCCCCTGGTGGCGCTGGGCGGCGTTACAGATGGCAATGTCGCCGAGCTCCGGGCGCTGGGCTTCCGGGCGGTGGCGGCCATTGGGGCCTTTTGGCATGCCGAGACCCTTGAGCGGGCGATGGCCACTCTGCAGGTTCTCCGCAAGGCGTAGAGCGGGATGATTTTGATCCGGAGTGCAACGGAACTCCGCAGAATGTTCAAGCCCGAGCGAAGCCCACATGCCCGGCAAGCATGCTGGTGGGTGAATGCTGGGAAAAATGGCAACGAAAACCCCCATTGGGCTGTATATACTCCCATACAACTCAATACCAACCCCGTAC
>LIIK01000013.1 GCA_001421095.1 Candidatus [Bacteroides] periocalifornicus
TCCGAACATGAAGCGGCCCAGGTACGACGATGGTACGGCGAAGGTCTAGGGAAGGTCTGGCGAATGGGAGAGGGTCGGGAGGGTCTAAATGGGTGCAAAAATCCTTACAACCAACCGATTGCGAGCAATAGCATGGTGCGAGCCAGGGATGGAGGTCTTTGTCGCGACGTGGCGTGCCGCGTCGCGAATAGATGGTGCCGCATCGCAGGGAGATGAAAAGAACCCTGCAACCCGGGCGGACGGGCGGGCACTCGCTGCGCTCGGCTCCGCCCCTACCGAGATCGCGATATCCAATTCTATCAATTGATAGAAATCGGATTCACTCCTAGATGATTCTGAATTGTGCGAACAATTCCACGCTCCTTGCCTGCACGGCCTTTGTAGCGACGTGGCGTGCCGCATCGCAAACAGAAGGTTCAGCACCGCCGTAATGCTATTTTTACTAACTTGCGGGCGTTTCCTGTCTATTAAAAAACAATAATCATACACTATGAACCGACATGTAATACTCGTAATGCTACTCCTGACGATGGTTCCGCTTGGGCTACGCGCGCAGGTGGTAGACAGCCCATTCATTACGCTATGGGATACGGAACTTCCTGCATCAGAAGAGGTTCAGGTAAAGGGCAATCCCGTGAATAAGAGCGATGACCATAGCATACGATTCCCTATCATTGGGGCAAACATGGTGGTGGAGTACCAGGCTGAGGATGCGCCCGATAAGACGGCATGGGTGGCTGTACCCGGTGGCCCGCATAGCACGGAGCTAGGCGCCGCCTTGCAGATCGTATTCCCCGGCAAGGGACGCTACTACGTGCGGGTGCTGCCGCAGGGTATCTCGGGCTACTGTGGCTGGGAGGCGGGCGTGTGGAGCAATACGCCCTATGGCGATGTAAAACGGTTGGTACGCATAGTATCTTGGGGTTCAGTGCTTTGGGCGGAAGACGGGCTTAAAGGGGCATTTCGCAATAGTGAAAACCTCCTTTCGCTGCCTTACCAGGACCCAGATTTCCCCAGTGCGGTGCTGCTCCCGCAAGGGCTTAGGGGTTCGCTGGAGAATCTCTTCCAGAGGTGCGAGAAACTCTCTGTGCCGCGTGAGGGCATGAACGGCTGGGATGTGAGCCAGGTTACCAACATGGACGGGATGTTTGCCGAATGCAGGAGGTTCAATGCCAACGTGGCGAGCTGGAATGTGGGCAAGGTGGCCAATATGTACTACATGTTCTCGGGGTGCGAGGAGTTCAACGCCGACCTCTCGCAGTGGAACGTCAGCAGTTGCGAGAATTTTGACGGCATGTTCGCGAACTGCAAGAAGTTCAACAGCAACCTCACAGGATGGGATATCGCCAAGGCGAAAAGCCTGACTATGATGTTCTCTGGATGCGAGGCATTCAATGGCGATATCTCCACATGGAACACCTCGAACGTCACCTCTATGATGCAAACCTTTAAGGGTTGCAGCGCGTTCAATGGCGATATCTCGGCTTGGGATGTGGGCAAGGTGGCGAGTATGATGAGTGCCTTCGAGGGTTGCAAGGCTTTCGACCAAGACCTGAGCGGCTGGAATCCCAAAGAGCTTACATGGGCCTTCGGTCTATTCAACTACAGCGGGTTCTCGGTATCTAATTGGGATAAGCTGCTGGTAGGCTGGGGTGCTAAGAGCGCGGGGCTTAAGCAGCATGCGAGCCTATCGGCTACTGGGCGCAAACATACCGCCGCTGGCAAGGTTGGGCTGGAGCAGCTGGAGGCTATTGGGTGGGTTATAACGGATGATGGCATGCTCACCAACCCTGTTACCATTACCTTCAGCACTAGTGGAGGGAGCAATATACCGCCTATCACTGTGGAAAAGGGGCAGGCCGTGGCCAAGCCGAGCAATCCCACCAAGGCGGATGCCACTTTCGCGGGTTGGTACACCGATGCTACCTACACGAATCCCTATATATTCGGAACTCCAGTGAATGAGGATATTACGCTCTACGCCAAGTGGGAATCAGTGAGTAATGAGCCCTTCATCACAGAGTGGGACACCTCGCTGCCAGCCTCGGAGGTGTGGGTGGGTAACGCGAAGCAGCCCAAGAATGATGACCACACCATCTACCTCCCCATAGTGGGCTCGGGACTTACGATAGAATTTCGTGCGGTGGATGCTGCCAACAAGGATAGCTGGACGGCAGTGCCTGGCGGTCCGCAAGCTGTGGAAACTGGCGAGGCCTTGAGAATCGTATTCCCCTCGCCAGGAAAATACTACGTGCGGGTGAAGCCCGAGGGGGTAAAGGGCTACCGCAGCGGCAGGCTAGACGCGGGCAAAATCTACCTGTACGCCGACGTGGAAAGGCTGGTACGCGTGGTATCGTGGGGCGGGGTAACGTGGAATGGCGGACTCGAAGGGGCTTTCACTGGGTGCAGCAACCTGGTTACGCTCCCGCTGGCAAACGATGCGGAATTTGCCAATGCGGTAAAGCTGCCCAAGCTGCTAGAGGGGTCGCTAGCCACCATGTTCTGGCACTGCACCAAGCTGGCCTCCCAGAAGGGAACGCCAGCAGAGTGGAGCATACGGGACTGGGATGTAAGCGGGGTTACCGATATGCACCAGCTCTTCGATAGCTGCGTAGCCTTTGAGGGCGACCTCTCAGGGTGGCGTACCAGCCAGGTGAAGGATATGCACGGGCTTTTTGCGAGTTGTGGGGCGTTCAACGGCGACCTGTCATCTTGGGACGTGGCGAGGGTGGAGAACATGGAACGGATGTTCAGCGGTTGCAAGCTCTTCAACGGGAATCTTTCTGGGTGGAACACTGCCAGTGTGCAGAATATGGCCTACATGTTCTTGGGTTGCTCGGCCTTCAATCAACCGCTGGGCCTATGGAACGTAGAGCAGGTGGCCTACATGAACGGTATGCTCTGCGATTGCCCGGCTTTCGACCAGAATCTTAGCGTATGGAAACCCAAGCAGCTTACCAGCGCAGACAATATGCTCGACCGCAGCGGGCTCTCTAGCAACAATTGGGATAACCTGCTGGTAGACTGGGCTAGGCTCAGCAGCGACCTTCGGCACCATGTAACCCTCGGGGCTAAGGGGCGCAGCCACTCGGTGCGGGCCAACAGCGCGGTGCAGACCCTAGAGGGGATCGGCTGGATAATCAATGACGACAATAGGGCCGACCGGGTGGCGGTGAAGTGGGAAGACCCCGAGCACGGTATCATTAAGGTTAAGGATTTCAAAGACAATACAATAAACAACGGCCAGCTGGTAGATCTACACTCTGAGATCACCATAACGGCTGAGCCGGAGCAGGACTACAGGATCAAGCAGCTCAAGGTGAATGGGGTAGACCACCCCAGTGGGACAAAATTCACAGTGGAGAGCGAGGTGCAGATTTCCGCAGAATTTGAATTCGGGGCGGCCCAGAACTACACCGTAACCTTCACCGTGAAGGATGACGAGGCCACAGTAGCGGGGGCTTTCATTGAGATTCATGGGCAGACTCTCACCACCAACGCTGGCGGTATTGCCACCATCGACCTGCCCAACGGCACATACCCCTATACCGTGAAGAAGGCTGGCTATGAAGAGTTCACGGGTAACCTAGTGGTACAGGATGCCCCCGCGGCACAGACGATAACCTTGGTGAAGACGGCTGTTCCCACCTACACCGTCACTTTCACGGTGAAAGATGCCGACGGTGCCGCAATTGACGGTGCCACCATAGAGATCAACGATCAGAGCCTCACCACCAACGCTGGCGGCATTGCCACCATCAGCCTGCCCTCCGACTCCTATTTCTACACCGCCACGAGGGATGGCTATGTGGACAAAACAGGCAGCCTAACGGTGGCCGATGCCGCGGTGGATGTGGAGATAGTACTCGAGAAAAAGCCAGTTCCCACCTACACCGTCACTTTCACGGTGAAGGATGCTGGCGGTGCTGCAATAGACCGCGCCACCATAGAGATCAACGGGCAAAGCCTCGCCACTAAGGATGGAGGTATTGCCACCATCAGCCTGCCCAACGGCACCTACCCCTACACGGTGAAAAAGGCTGGCTACCGCAATGCCACAGGCAGCGTAACGGTGGATGGCAGTGCAGCGAACCCGGCGGTAACCCTTCAAAGGACAGCGGTCGATGCGGTGGGGAGCTCGCTGCTGGCCGAGGTGGCAGCCTACCCTAATCCTTGCCAAAGCACCCTGAACCTACGTAATGTCGCCCATCTTGCCGATCTCTGCGTGGTCAATGGGCTTGGGCAGGTAGTACTCGCCTTACACCACGGCGGCACGGGCACGCTTCAGATCCCCGTAGAGCCTTTGCCCGCAGGCATCTACTTCCTGCAGCTCACCGATACCCGAGGGGGTGTGCGAATCCTACGGTTCACCAAGCGGTAGCGTCCAAGGCGCGCAATGCGGCAAAATGATAAGGGGGAGGCTCAGAGGCTCCCCCTTTTGCCTGCCCCCCTTTTTTTCGTACCTTTGCCCCGCAAATAAGCTGAAGGGAGTACGAATGGCAACAGACCAAAAGGGGCTGCTGGAGAAGTTGCAGAGCATAGCCGAGCGGTTTGACGAACTTGGACGGCAGATAGCCGAGCCGGAGGCAATGGCCGACATGAAACGCTTTGTGGCTCTGAATAAGGAGTACAAGGAACTCACCCCAATAGTGGAGGTGCAGCGCAAGTACGCCGATCTCCTGAGCAATATCACCAACGCGCGCACCCTCCTAGAGCATGAGTCCGATGAGGAATTGCGGGCTATGGCCAAGGAGGAACTGGAGCTGATGGAGGGGCAAGTGGAGCCGATGGAAGAGGAGATCAGGCTGCTACTGCTACCGCAAGATCCGCAGGATGCCAAGAACGCCATAGTGGAGATACGTGCGGGTACGGGGGGCGATGAGGCCAGCATCTTCGCGGGCGACCTCTTCCGAATGTACTCACGCTTCGCCGAGGCCAAGGGGTGGAAGCTGGAGGTAAGCAGCGCTAGCGAGGGTACTATGGGGGGCTTCAAGGAGATCGTCTTCAGCCTCTCTGGGCAGGGGGTGTATGGGATCATGAAGTACGAGAGCGGGGTGCACCGGGTACAGCGTGTGCCGCAGACCGAAACCCAGGGACGCGTACACACATCTGCCGCATCGGTGGTGGTGCTGCCAGAGGCCGAAGAGTTTGACATAGATCTGAAAATGGAGGATATCCGTAAGGACACCTACTGCTCTAGCGGCCCGGGGGGGCAGAGCGTGAACACCACCTACAGCGCCGTTCGGCTTACCCATATACCCACTGGGCTCGTGGTGCAGTGCCAGGATCAGAAATCGCAGATCAAAAATCTGGAGAAAGCGCTCGCCGAACTCCGTACGCGCCTCTACAATATTGAGTACCAGAAATATCTTGATGGCATCGCCAGCCAGCGTAAGACTATGGTTTCTACCGGGGATCGCTCGGCAAAAATCAGAACCTACAATTACCCGCAGGGCCGTGTAACCGACCACCGAATCAACTATACGGTCTACGACCTCGCGGGTGTTATGGATGGCGACCTCACCACCCTTATAGAGCAATTGCAGATAGCGGAGAACGCGGAACGTCTACGGGCTAGCGGGGCCTAATGGGGGCTAAGCGCAGCCAAACGCAGATTTTTTAACAGGAGCAATCATTCTGTTTGCTTACGGGAATTGCAGGCTGAAAGCTCGAGCCTGCTAGCGTGGTAGGATGTGATTTTCTGAAAGCAGAAGAGTGTTTTCCAAGTGCAAGAAGAAAAGCGAGCAACCTTTGGCTAATTGGGGTTTTGTAAAGCGCAATACGGGTTACGGGCGCTGGCATATCTCCCGAGTAGAGGATTGCTGAAACGGGAGAAGGTTAGAATATAGCCAGCACCTACAGTTTGCCTTTGCCCTGAACCCCTCAAATGGTTTTAAGACTATGACCTCCCAAGACCTTGTAGATCAGATTCGTGCCAAGCGCTCCTTCCTCTGCGTTGGGCTAGATACCGATATCACCAAGCTGCCCGATAGCATCGCAGGGCGTCGGGAGGCCATATTCGAGTTCAATAAGGCCATAATAGATGCTACGGCAGACCTGTGCGTAGCCTACAAGCCCAATTTGGCATTCTACGAGGCGATAGGCGCGCGCGGTTGGGAGCAGCTGGACAAGACGGTGAAGTACATCAGAGAGAAATACCCACGCATCCTGACCATAGCCGATGCCAAGCGGGGCGATATCTCAAATACTGCAGCGCTCTACGCCCGCAGCATATTCCAGCACCTTGGGTTCGACGCGGTAACGGTAGCCCCCTACATGGGGCGCGATGCTGTGCAGCCATTTCTCGACTACCAGGGGAAGTGGGCTATAGTGCTGGCTTTAACCTCAAACAGCAGCTACGATGAGTTTCAGCTCCTCCCGATAGCAGGTACTCCTCCGCGCCCTCTCTACCAAGAGATAGTACAGCGTTCTCGCCAGTGGGGGCATGAGGGCAACATGATGTACGTGGTGGGCGCTACGCGAGCCGAAATGCTAAAGGAGATCCGTAAGCTAGCCCCAGACCATTTCCTGCTCATTCCTGGGGTGGGGCAGCAGGGGGGTAGCCTTGCCGAGGTGGTGAAGCATGGCATGAATCGCCAGTGCGGGCTGCTGGTGAACTCGGCGCGTGGTATCATCTATGCCGACCGCGGGCCTCGTTTCGCCCAAGCGGCTCGTGAAAAGGCTCTAGAGCTCCAGAGAGAGATGGAGGGCTACCTGAGGGAAGCGGGCATTGTGCAGGGGTGACCGTAGAGACTGCGCAGCTCCCCGTTGAGACCTCGTTGGTAGGGCTTCTGCATCAATACTATGGTATGCTGGCAGGTGCGGGGGCGCATCCCTCTGGGCAGATAATCCTGGTAATGAAGAAGCGGTACAATTCTCTGGGATTGTACCGCTTTTTACTGTGCTACTGTGAGTTCCTATGCACGCCGTGTGGGGGCATGCTCCATTGCGCTCCGGATCTTTGCCCTGTTCACTTTCTAGAGCACTTACAGGTCTACAACCTCTCCGATTTTTGGGGATATGAGGTCTATTCCGTTGTCCCTGAGCATCTGCTCGTTTCGGTAGGGCTCGTTCCAAGGGTGCCGGGCAAGGGTGAACTTGAGGTGGTGCACAGTCATTACCCTACGGGGCTTCATCTCCTGCACTTCTAGTAGAAGTTGGTGTGGAAGAGTATGAATATCAGGCCAATGGGGATTGTACTGGCCATTCTCTAGGATGGCGAGATCTATGGTAGGGAATAGTTCGCCAAAGCGCACGAATCGGTCGTCATATCCCCCATCGCCCCCTATGAATATGTGCTTGCCTCCAGCGGAGAGCATGTAGGATGCCCAGAGCGTCTTATTTCGTCGGAACCCACGCCCGCTAAAATGCCGCGAGGGGAGGCAGGTGATGCTATCGGTGTATACCGGCAGGCTCTCTGCTTGCGGTTTGGTAGGGTTCGGTGTCTCTCCGCGGAGTAGTATGGCAGAATCCAATTCGGCTCTTGGGGAAACTCCGAGCTGGGCCGTATCGTACCAGTCGAGTTCTATGATCCTCTCTGGCGGATACCCCCACCGTTCGAAGTGCTCGCCAACCCCTAGCCCGCACACCACATGCCCCACCTTGGGCAGCAGCTCAACCACGGTGCGGTGCGAGAGGTGGTCATAATGGTCATGGCTGATGATGATGTAGTCGATAGTCGGGAGGTCGGTGGGCTTGTAGATATCGGTTCCCTGGTAGGGCTTTATCAGCCAGGTAACGGGGGCGGCATTGTAGAATACGGGGTCGACGAGGTAGCGCTTGCCTGCCAGCTGGATAAGGTAGCTGCTGTGCCCGAACCAAACGATGTAATCTCGCTCTGGCGGTAGAGCCTTGAGGTCCGTTTTTACAGCCTCCACGGGCGTGGGAGGGCGTAGGCTGTCGGCCTTGGCGGTGAGCATTTCCCAGAGCAACCCAAGCCTGCTCTGCCCGGGCGACGGCACTATGGTCCGCGCGGGGTGCTGGTTCTGGAAGGCACCATCGCGCCAGTTGGGCGACTGCTGGCAGCGGGCTAGGCGGGCACCACGGGGTAGCCGCCCGAACGCGGGGAGCTGCATAATGGCCATAACGGTGGAGGCTAGTGCTACGATGATGATGAGTAGTATGAGTAAGCGTTTCATGCCGTGCGAGACGTATCTATGTAAAACAAACGGGCCGCCCAGGTGAAAAGTGTGGGAATGGGGAATTTTTACTATTTTTGCAAAAACGATAAACCAAAGCTTCTGCCTATGCCCTCGGTGTCCATTCCATCGAATATCATTCCCCGTCCTCGCTACTTGAATAGAATAGCGCCCTGGATTCGAAAGCCTCTGGTAAAAGTCCTTAGCGGTCCGCGCCAGGTGGGAAAAAGCTACATACTCTACCAACTTATCGATTTGATCCAGAGAGATGAAGCGGATGCAAATATCATCTATATCAATCTGGACGATATGGAGTTCGCAAGCATAAAGTCTGCATTAGAGCTACATTACTATGTAAAAGATCTTTTAAAAAAGGATCGCTGGAACTACATATTCATCGATGAAATCCAGAAGGTAGAAGAGGGCTGGAGGGTACCTCTTTCCCTAAGATTACAAGAAAAGAACGATGTGTATGTAACAGGAAGCAGTGCCAACCTTTTCGTAAGCGATTTGGCTAACGCAATGGGCGGACGCTTTATGGAATTTCGGGTTGGAAGCCTTTGTTTTCTCGAATTTCTCGCATTCCATCATCTAGATAATGACGATGGTTCGTTGGCACTTTATGAACGATTTGGAGGACTTCCCTTTCTGATTAATGCCGATTTCAAAGCACCAGAAACCGCGATTGGATATCTTCGCGACACCTATGCTACAATGCTTTATCGGGATGTGATAGAAAGGCACGGGGTGGAGCGCATCTCTTTCCTCAGAATGCTCATAGTATATCTGGCCAATAATGTCGGCAGCCTTATTAGTTCCAAAAACGTAAGTAACTACCTGAAAAGTCAAAATGTCCGAATATCGCAAAATCAGGTTGCGGAGTACGTAAATGCTCTGGTTGAGGCTTGCGTGGTGCAGGAGGCAGAGCGATACAATATCGTGGGAAAAAAGGTTTTTGAAGAAACCAAGAAATATTATTTTGGCGATTTGGGAATTCGGAATACTGTAGTGGAATATCGATTTGATGACCGCGGCAAGCGGATGGAGAATTTGGTCTACAACCACCTAAGATGCTGCGAGTTCACCGTTATGGTGGGGGAGGTGGCAGGCTACGAGATCGATTTCATCTGCAAGCGCGGTGCGGAGACGCTCTACGTTCAGGTGGCTTCCGAACTCTCGAACCCTGAGACGGTGGCGCGGGAGTTCGGCAATCTGCTAGAAATAAAGGATCACCACCCGAAGATTGTGGTCTCTGGTGAGCCCGAATTCACCAGCCCCTACCCGGAAGTCAAGCACCTCTACCTGCGCGATTTCCTGTGCGATGAGATGGTTCCCTACTACCAGGGCTAGCGAGCAGGCCATTCTACTCTCCAGAAAACCAAAGGGCGACGGCAGAATCTTCCCTGCCATCGCCCTTTTGCCTTTGTTTAGATGCGAGTGCTACCTACTCATGCGCTTGAGATCCTTCTTGAGCAGGCCATCGCCGTTGCTCTTGGACATCATATGGTAGTCAAAGTAGTAGATGTTATCATCACCAGCCCCCAGCAGCACCTTGTACACGCGAGCCTGGAGGTTTGAAGACTCAGGCCCGACCTTATGGAGGTAGATAACGTGCTCGTTCTTCTCGTTGATCGCCTTCTCTATATCCTCGGGCTTCACCACGCGAATCACCCCGCTGTAATTCTTGCGGAGCTGCTCTAGGGAACGGATATCGGGCGCGAGATCGGTTCTTACTACCCAGATCTCATGGTCGCCAATCGCACGGATGTTCTTGTTGTAGAAGTCTAGCGGATCGCTGCTAATGAGGCTGGGATTCTCCTGGAGGCGGCGTACATGCGCCTGAATAAATCTGAGAAACCCCGCGAGCTTGTAGCCCCAGCTCATCTGGTTTGCAGACTCATACCCTAGTGGGATGGAGCAAATTTCTGGCATATCGGTGGGCTTATCTACAGCTGCCCCCAGCACAAGGCACATGAAATTGTAGGTCGCCTTTATCTTATCCTTAGGCCAGCGGAATTGTAGGCGCACTAGGAAGGACTTGTCCATGTCGTTCTTGAGCGTGTCGAACTCCTTGCGCGTGATGAATTTGTAGGGAGTGATAGCCCAGAACTTTTCAACAGCCTCTTGAATCTTAAAGTTCCACTCCGTCATCGCATTATCATCCAGCACCACGTAGGTTGTGGTTTTGAGGAAATCATCAATATCCTGCTTCCGGGTGATGGGGGTTGCCCACAGGTACAATGGCAGCACCATTAGGGTTGCGAGAATCAGCGCTTTTTTCATACTGCTAAGGGTTATAAGTACAGTTCATACGAGCCGCAAAGGTACAAAGAGTTTCCTCTCCTTGTCAATATCGCCCAATAACCCTGCATATTTTATATCTTTGCCACAGATTAAATACTGGGAATATGAGGTATATAGGGGCGCATGTAAGTGCCGCTGGAGGGCCGCAGCACGCACCGCAGAATGCGCAGGCCATAGGGGCTACGGGGTTCGCCATGTTCACCAAATCGCAGCGCCAGTGGGCAGCCCCTCCCCTCAAGGAGGCTGACGTCATCGCCTTTAAGCAGGCGTGCGCCACCATTGGCTACCCGCCAGCAGCAATCCTACCCCATGCGAGCTACCTGATCAATATGGGCAATGCCGAGCCAGCCAAGTGGCAGCAGTCAGTAAATGCCCTCACCGACGAACTCCAACGGGCTGCTATGCTCGGGCTGAGCATGGTGAATTTCCACCCGGGGGCGCACCTCAATCTGGTGTCTGAGAAGGAGTGCTTAAGCCTTATTGCCAAGGGTATAAATCAGGTTCTTGCGCATACTGAGGGGGTAATTGCCGTGGTGGAGAACACGGCAGGGCAAGGGTCAAACCTCGGCTACCGATTTGAGCAGATAGCAGAGATTCTAGAGCAGGTAGAGGATAAGGGGCGAGTGGGTGTGTGCGTGGATACTTGCCATGCTTTCGCAGGAGGTTATGACCTCTCCACGCCTAAGGGCTACGAGGCTATGTGGCAGGAGTTCGATAGCACTGTGGGACTACCGTACCTGCGCGGGCTTCATCTGAACGATGCCATGAAGCCGCTTGGCAGCCGTGTGGATCGCCACAGTCCACTCGGAGAGGGGTGTATAGGGTTAGGTGCTTTCGAGCTTTTGGCTAAAGATCTGCGCTTTGAGGGCTTACCGCTAATCCTAGAGACTCCAGAACCAGAACGCTGGCCAATGGAGATCGCAAGGCTCAGGGAATGGGCAGGCGAGTAGCAAAGTTTTAGGTGCCTTATGGGTATAGATTTTGCCGATTCGGGAAAAGTATCTACCTTTGCGCTGTAAATAGAGGGGGGGTGCCATAGCTCAGTTGGTAGAGCAAAGGACTGAAAATCCTTGTGTCCCCGGTTCGATTCCTGGTGGCACCACGGGGTGAAACAAGTGAAGGAGCTCAAGGCGTTAGTGCGTCTTGGGCTCCTTCGCATTTCCGCCTAGGAGAGAACCTCTGCGAAACCCACATACACGATGCGGGGTCTTCTATTCGCGATGCGGGGTCTTTCTGTTTGCGACGCAGGGTCTTTCTATGCACGAAGCGGCGCGCCACGTCGCTACTAAGACCTCTACTCCAGGCCTCCGCCATGGCATAACACTCAATTTGTTGATTGAAAGCTAATTACGATAATTCGGCTCGTCTCCATTCCCGCTACCGCTTCGCGAAGCGGAGGGTATGGATGCCGCCCGCGGTGTCGGTAAGGTGTAGCAGGTAGAGCCCCGCGGGGAGCGGGCCGGCGGGTAGCACCAGCGTCTCCGCCCCGTCGTGGGCGCGGGTCAGCACCGTCTGCCCCAGGGCGTTCACCACGCGCAGCGACCGGAGGGCGGTCGCCCCTGCGAACAGAATGGTCCTATCTCGCAGCCGCAAGCACTTTGCCCCCCTCAGTTCTCCTACGCATCCACAGCCGTCTAACGCTATTTCTGATGCCAGAACTGGAGATCTACACTGCGCTCGGCGGGGTATTCCAGCTCATCGGGGAGAAGCGAGAAGAAATCGAGTCCTGATACACGTTGTAGCGAATCTACCGTTAGGCTATAGTGCCAGTAGGAATCAGCCCTTCCCGCCGATTGGGGTAGGCAGAACGCCACAGCCTGCCAACGCCCCTGGCTATGAACCAACAGCGCCTTGTAAAAATGCGTGGGGACCGGGAGGTAGCCTTTCACATACGCCGTATCGTCCCGTAAAAACAGGGGGCCGGTAGCAATGTAGAGGCTATCATAACGAGCCGCCCAAGCGCGCACCCGTTCCTCTAGCTGCTTCCAGATCCCCCGGTTGAACGATGGCACTTGGGGCGATACATTGCTGAAGTAGAAGCTCTGCTTCATGGCCTCGGTATCAAACGCCATATCTGCCGCTGGGGCTAGATGCCCACGGTCAAAACCAGAGTTCTTGTAGTAGGCATCTAGTGCTGTCATTGAGGCTATTGCAGGATCTGGCGTAAATTTGCGTCGGGGTTCTCCACCGCCCACCTCGGCCCTAGTGAGCTGGTAGGCCACCCAACGGGGTTGGTGCCAATGGGTTTGAAATGCCACCGTGTAGGCTCTGTGGTAAATCCTTACGAGTGCCGAGGTGTCCAGCGCTACGGGTTCTTCCAGAAAACGAGGGCTGAAATAGGCCTGCCTCCGAGTGTTGTTTACAGAGCTACCGCTCTCAGGATCAGGATTATCGAGCAATCCTTTGGTATCTTCCTCCACCTGCCTAGCAGCCTCGCCACCCCCTGCCTGATAATCCCTTGCGCTCCCCTGGCGTGGTTCTGGAGGGTCAACGGTAAGCACCTCTACTAGCACGGGGTGGGATGGGCTGAGAACGAGTGGCGACGGGAATCTCGGGGCGAGTACCCCTGCCAGCCAGAGTGCCAGCACTGAAATTATCAGCAGCAACATGAGAATAAGGCATCCCAACTTCCTGGGCTTTGCTCTCCGATGGCGTGCCATAATCATTTCTCCTGCATTTGTTTACATCACCGCACAATAAAAAGGGGCAAGGTGCACGAAAAAACGTAATGCACCTTACCCCTAAAAGAATCCAACTCGGCTTACCGACCTTCTCGTCTCCGCAAGTCGCTGTGGGAACGAAACATGGAAGACGATTACCGTTTTTTACTCTGCTGAACCCTTCGCTGCTGCTCCTGCTGCATCTTCTCTAGCCGCGCCATGAATCCGCTCTTCTTCGGGGGTTTCGCCGCATTCTGCTGGAGGCGGGCAAGGAGTGCCTTCTCATCGATAGTACGACGAATCACGAGGGTCTGGGCAATAGTGATAAGGTTCGCCAGCAGGTAGTAATAGCTTAATCCTGAGGAATAATCGTTGAACCACAGGAGCATCATGATCGGCATCATGTAGAGCATCATGAACTTCATGCCGGGCATCTGGGGGCTGCTGCTCGCGGTCTGCTTATAGCTGATGAGCGAGGTGGTGATGAGCGAAGCGGCCATGAGCAGGGTGAAAAGGCTCACGTGGTCGCCGTAGAAGGGGATGTTGAACGGGAGCTGGAGAACGGAATCGTAGCTCGAAAGATCATCAGCCCAAAGGAATGACTTCTGCCGCAGCTCAAAGGAGGCGGGGAAGAATCGGAACATGGCTATGAGGAATGGGAACTGGATGAGCATGGGCAGGCATCCCCCCATAGGGCTCACGCCCGCCCGCTTGTAGAGCGCCATCACAGCCTGCTGCTTTTTCATGGCATCCTCCTTGCGAGGGTACTTGGCATTCACCTCATCCACCATCGGCTTTAGCACACGCATCTTCGCCTGGCTCTTGTACGACTTGAAGGTGAGGGGGAACAAAACCAGCTTAATGAGCACCGTGAGAATGAGGATGATAAGCCCGTAGCTCGTAATGTAACGGCTGAGGAAGTCGAATACATTGATCACAATGTACTTATTGATCCACCTCACTATCCAGCTGCCAAGAGGCACAATGCGCTCATAGCCATGCTCCTGGGCCTTAAGACTCTTGTAGAGGTTAGGGCCAAGGTAGAATTCTAGGGAATAGGTCTCGTTTTTACCTCCATCGATGGGCAGCATGAGGAGCGCCGAAAAATCCTTCACGTACCCCTGCCGGTCACTCGATGCCAACGTAAATGTGGGCTGCTCAAAACCAACGGGGGCTCTGAGTATCGCGCTGAAAAACTGTTCCTTGAAGGCGAGCCACTCCACCTTGGTCTCCACCTTCTTGGTGACGGGTTCGTCCTTCTGGTTAATCTCCTCAAAATCACCATTGGGCGTTTGGTAGGCCAGCAATGTGGCCTCCGCCTCCTTCTTCAGCCCGCGTTCCTGCTGGGGCGAGCGCATAGTCCAGCTGAGATCTACATAGCGTTGGTTGGCTGCCAATAGCGCATCCATTTGGTACATACGAATCTGCAGGCCAACCGAATAGCCTCCATAGGGAAGGGTGTAGAGATACTCAAGATAGCCTCCCTGCTGGGTTTGCAGCCTGAGGGTGACCCTCGCGGTATCACCAGGCTTAGAGGCCACAAGGTCGCTGGCAGAACCCACCAGCCGAAAGGGTAGTTCGGCTGTGCTCACATGGCTATTACCCGCCCAGAACTGCAACCCAAAGCTGTTGCCCTGGCCGTGGAAAAGAAGGAGCGAGTCACCGTAGTAGGTGTGAAAGCCCCTGAGCTGTGCCGTGGTAATCTGCCCTCCCTTGGTAGAGAGCTGGAGAGAGAGGTTGTCATTCACCAGGTAAAGCTCAGCGGGCTGCTGTGCGGCTAGGGAATCGCTAGCCAGGAAAAGCGAATCTGTAGCGTGTGAAGATTCTGCGCTGGCTGCCAATGAATCGTTTGCCTTTTGCTGCGCTATGGCAAGCTGTTCGGCCTCTTGGGTTGCCGGCACGGCTGCTACGGAATCGCGTTGGCGCTGGGCGCGTGCCACCTCCTCGTCGCTAGGCCGGTTGAAATAGGAAAAACCGAGAACAATAAGGAATATCAGGACGATGCCTATGATTGACTTTTTGTCCATTTGGAATGGTGATTTTTGAAGAGATTTGTGCCAACTGGCGGCTATTCTGATTCCATGCGGTGCTTTTTCATCAGCCACGGGCTGTCCCATTGATGCTCGCGCTAAAGAGGGTTCTGAACCTTCGGCTGGTTACTCCGCCACCTTTTTACGTTTCTGCATGCTAGCCCGTACAAAGGCCACAAAGAGCGGATGCGGGCTGACTACCGTGCTCTTGTACTCTGGGTGAAACTGCACTCCCACAAACCACGGATGGGCGGGAATCTCCACGACCTCTACCAGGTTGGTAGCCGGATTACGCCCCGTGGCTACCATGCCTGCCGCATTAAATCGATCTAGGTAGCTATCGTTGAATTCATACCTGTGGCGATGCCTTTCAGAAATCTGCAGCGTTCCGTAGGCTTCGGCAGCCCGAGACCCCGGGGTAAGTTCGCACGGATAGGCCCCCAGGCGCATTGTCCCACCAAGCTCCGTAACCCCTTTCTGATTCTCCATAAGGTCGATAACCGGCTCGGTGGTTGCGCGCACCCACTCGCGCGAGGAGGCATCGGCTATCCCTAGCACGTGCCTGGCAAACTCCACCACGCTACACTGCATGCCGAGGCATATGCCCAAAAATGGAATCCCCTGCTCCCTTGCGTAGCGTATGGCCTCTAGCTTGCCCTCTATCCCACGATGCCCAAAGCCCGGCGCAACCAGAATCCCGTCAAAGCCCTGCAGCAAAACGGGTGCTGTGGAGGCATCCAGCTTCTCAGACGATATCGATGTGCACTCCACACGGCAGCGGTTGGCCGCACCGCCATGAATCAACGATTCATGTATTGACTTATAGGCATCGGCTAACTCTACATACTTGCCCACAAGGGCTATGCGCACGGTATGCTTGGGGTGGTAGAAGCGGTCGAGGAAACTCTTCCACACCACCAGCTCTGGGGCAGATTCTACCGGGAGCTGCAGCTTACGAAGCACGGCCATATCGAGCCGCTCTGCGCGCATACGCAATGGCACTTCGTAGATCGTTGGCACGTCTATGGATTCAACCACATTCTCGGGTTGAACATTGCAGAAAAGCGCAACCTTTTTCCTGAGATCGGCACTCAAGGCATGCTCGGTGCGCAGAACGAGTACATCGGGCTGAATGCCGTTCTCAAGGAGCTCTTTCACCGAATGCTGTGTCGGTTTGGTCTTGAGCTCCCCAGAGGCGTTCAGGTAGGGGACTAGGGTTAAGTGGATGAATACCGTGTTGCCCTCCCCAAGATCCCACTTCAGCTGGCGAACTGCTTCGATGTAGGGGAGCGACTCTATATCGCCCACCGTTCCCCCGATTTCGGTTATTACGACATCATACTGTCCCTTAGAGCCTAAGAGCATGATTCTCCGCTTGATCTCATCGGTCACATGGGGAATCACCTGCACGGTCTTCCCTAGGTACTCCCCCCGGCGCTCCTTGTGAATGACGCTCTGGTAGATCTGCCCCGTAGTGACGCTATTCTGCCGAGAGGTCGGCTGGTTGAGAAAGCGCTCGTAGTGCCCGAGGTCTAGGTCCGTCTCTGCCCCGTCCTCCGTAACATAGCACTCGCCATGCTCGTAGGGGTTCAGGGTGCCAGGGTCGATGTTGATGTACGGGTCGAGCTTCTGGATGGTAACCCTAAAACCTCTGTTCTGCAGGAGTTTGCCGAGTGAGGCGGAGATTATACCCTTACCAAGCGAGGAGGCTACCCCTCCCGAAACAAACACGTACTTAGTGGTGCAACGCCGGTCAACTGCGGCTGGCTGCACCCCCTTCTCTCCCTCTGCCATTGCGTAGTAATCTGCTAAAAGTCAAAAAAAAACTGAGACCTATACCCACCACACCGATGTGTAATTAACCCAAGGCATGGGGGGAATTGATCTCAGCTGACGAAACGATTATTGCTCTGTACTATCAGTATCGCTAGATTTCTTGGCCTTCTCCTCCTTAGCCCGCCGGTCTATCTGCTTGACCTTCTCACGAACTAGATCGATCTCTTGCTGTAGCGAGGTGAGTCTTTCTTGCAGCTGCTTGAGAATCGGACTATTAGAATTGCTGGAGGTGAAGAAACTCATGTTGGTTTCCATTTTTTGCCGATCTGCCTCCAGCACCTTTATCTGCTGCTTGAGCCGGCTGCGTTCCTTGCCGAGCAGTGAAGCACCGTCTCCACCCTCTTGCGTACCAATCCGCTCGAGGTTGTCTCGAAACTCCTGCATACGCAGCTCGCGTCTATCTATGCGAAGCTTGCTATAGAGCTGGTCGAGAAGTTCTCTATACCTCTGCTGAACAGCCTCCTTACGCTTAAATGGCACGAAGCCGATAGCAGCCCAACGAGCCTGTAGGGCTTTGAGCGCATCGATAGCCTCCTTAGGGGTAACCTCCAGCGCAAACTCCTCAAGCTCCTTAATAATCTGTAGCTTGGCCTCTAGGTTCGCCTTCTGTTCATTGCGTTCCTGGTCTCGTACCGCATTACGTCGCTCAAAGAAGTAATTCTGCGCCGCACGAAAGCGCTCCCAAAGCTCATTCCCTTTCTTGTAGGGCGTGTAGCCAATCTGCTTCCATTTGGCCTGAAGATCGATGAGTTCCTGCGCAGTTGCTCGCCAATCTGCGCTTTCTTTTAACGCCTCGGCCTGCACGCATAAGTCGAGCTTTTTCTGGATATTCTCTTGGCCCTCTTCCCGAATCTGCTCGTCGTAAGCCCGGCGTGCTTTGAAGAATTCGTCTCGAATATCCTGGAAACGATGCCATATCTTGTCGCTCATCTTTCGGGCTACGGGGCCTATCTCCCGCCACTGCTGGTAGAGCGCTATGACCTCTTTGGATGCCGCAACCCATTCCTTCATCGATTTACGCTCCTGCCGCAATATGGCTTCGGCAGTGTCGCATAACGCCTCTTTCTTCTTGAGGTTCTCCTCAAACTGGGCCCGCATCTGCTCAAGGTACTCGCGGTGCCTCTCGTTTACATGCTTGCTCGCTACCGAGAAACGTTCCCAGATCTCGTCGCTTTTCTCGCGTGCTACGGGCCCAATCTCTTTCCACTGCGCATGGAGAGACTGCAGCGCCTTGAAAGCCTTTACGATATCCTCCTCTGCTAGCAGATCTTCAGCCTGGCCGCACAGTGCCAGTTTTTCCTCCAGATTCTTCTTGTAGTCTAGATCCCGAAGCTCCTGGTTGATCTTTATGTAGTCATAAAATCCCTGAACCTGGTGATGGTACGACTCGTAAAGGCTCTCCATTTCAGCCTGGGGTACAGGGCCGATATTCTTCCACTCTGCCCGCAGCTGGTTGAACTCTTTCCAGGTGTCATCCTTTACCTCGGCGCGCTCCGTAAGCTGCTTGATCTTTTCGACCACCGCTCGCCGAGCTTCTAGGTTGGCCAGCCGTTCAGCCTCTTGCTTCTGGATGAATTCGCGTACACGCTCCTTGAATTTACCCAGCACTTCCTTGAACTGAACCTCCTCCTGTATCGCCTCGGGTTCGTAGGGTTCGGAGCTATCATGCTCCTGCTCCCAAAGGTGCTTACGCTGCTCTTGCTGGGTTCTAAGGTTCGTGTAGAATGCGATCTTCAAGCGCTCTACCTCGCCACGCACGACAGGCGTTATATTCTCGCCCATTAGCTTGCGAAGGCGCTCAAGAAGCTCACCCAACGATAGCGCACCTAGCTGTTCCGCTGCTGGGGGTTCGCTACCATCAGGCTCTATGTTCACGCTCTCCTCTGCAGAATCCTCTGGTTCTTCAGGCGCAGGTTCTACGGTAGACGATACCTCCCCTTCTTGCTGCGGGGTGCTAGAGACATCTTGCACAGGATTATCGACCAAGGGAGAGGTACTTTCCCCTGTATTCTGATCACCCGTTTCTACCAATACTCCGTTCTCCTCGTTTACAAGACTCGTCTCAGCTGGTTCTTCGCTCTCCACTACAGCGGGTGTAGCTGCTGAAGAAGTCTCCTCTCCAGCAAGCTCAGGCTGTTCGCCTGCCTTAGACGGTTCTACAGCATCCTGCTCTGGCAAACGATTTTCCTCTAATTCACTCATTGCTCCCACGCTTTTACGGTGTATTGATTGATCTGTACCGAATAGGGCTACCACCCTAAACTACTCCTGTGCAGCAGCCTCGTCATCCATATTGTCTGCAGCGGCATTAGGCGTGATGTTGGCCCGAATCTTCGCCTCCAATTCTTCAGCAAGCTGCGGATTATCTACCAGGAGCTTCCTCACATTATCACGCCCCTGGGCTAGCTGACTGCCATTGTAGCTGAACCAGGATCCGCTCTTCTCTATGATGTTGTACTGCAGGCCAAGATCGATGATCTCGCCGGTCTTGGATATGCCTTCCCCGAATATGAGATCGCACTCTATTTTACGGAAAGGTGCTGCAAGCTTGTTCTTCACTATACGGATTCTCACCCGATTTCCGTACTGCTCATCATTGCTATCCTTGAGCGACCCTATGCGCCGGATGTCTATTCGGATAGAGGCGTAAAACTTGAGCGCATTCCCCCCCGTGGTGGTTTCTGTAGGGCCGTAGGGGCCACCCCCTATTTTCTCGCGCAGCTGATTGATGAAAATGCAGGCTGTAGCGGTTTTCGCAATTGAGCCCGTAAGCTTACGTAAGGCCTGTGACATAAGGCGTGCCTGCAGCCCCACCTTGGAGTCGCCCATTTCCCCTTCTATCTCAGCCTTGGGCGTAAGGGCTGCTACGGAGTCGATAACGATTAGATCCACAGCTCCCGAGCGGATTAGCTGCTCTGCTATCTCAAGGGCCTGCTCACCGTTATCGGGCTGTGAAATCAACAGCATGCTGGTATTTACGCCCAACGATGCGGCGTAGGTAGGGTCAAAGGCATGCTCAGCATCTATGATGGCTGCTATCCCGCCTCCCCGTTGGATCTCTGCCATGGCATGGATGGCGAGCGTGGTCTTCCCTGACGACTCCGGGCCGAAGATCTCTATAACCCTGCCCCGCGGATAGCCCCCAATACCTAAAGCCTCGTCGAGCAGTATAGAACCCGAGTGGATAGCCGTACCGTCAAAAGCCGGCATCTGCCCGAGCGCCATTATTGCCCCCTTCCCAAAATCCTTCTCTATCTTCTCCATCGCCACTGAGAGAGCCTTCAGCTTGCCAGGATCTATCCCCCCAGTCTCAAATGGCTCCATCGTGCTAGCGCTGGCCTTGGTCACCTTTTCTTTTGCCATAGAACTACCACCTATTCAATTTCAACCACATAACAGCCCACTTCGCTCGCTATTCACCCGCATCCTCTGGCCTACCTTCTGATTCCTGCTGGCTCGCGCTGCTATCTGGAATCGCCGCAACCGCCACATCGCTGTCGCTACTTGGCAAAGCTCCATATGCCTGGAGAAAGCTCATTATGGCCCGACGACTGTAGCCCTTCCCCGCCTCGAGTTTTCTCGTGGACTGGTGGTGCAGAACCGTGCCATCTGGAGCGCACACCACGAAAACGGGAAAACCCATATTCGTAGGATTGCCCAACATTTTCATTGCCACCTCGTTACGGTTATCCTTCCCGTAGTAGATATGCACCCACACGTAATGCTGCTGTATATACTCCAGGATCTCCGCATCGCCCTTTATGAAAGCGTTGAGCCGCACACACCAAGGACACCAATCGCCCCCTATCTGAACCAGCATATTCTTCCCTAGGAACTCTGCGGAATCCTTCGCCTCCACCAGCTGCGCCTGGGCATCAGCCGTGGGATTATAATCGCTTTTCTCTACCCCACCGCATGCCAGCAGGGATACACTGCCAATTACTGCGCAGAATACGTATGCACAATACCTTGCAACCCGCTCCACTAAACGTTTCATTCCTCCTAAGGGTCTACTTTACACCTCGCAAAAGTAGCCCTTTTTTGTCAATTCACAAACCAAATGCCGCCACCCAACCACTGCGAAATTGGGCATCATGCCGCCAGTAGCAGCCTCAAGGGGAAATGATTGAGGAATAATAGTAGGCTATAAAACAGGCTATTACAAATGTCTACGCATTTTTTTTCATCTTGGGTGGTGTTTCGTCTGTAAAAATGTACTACTATTGCACCCGTTTTCCAAAGACTAAAAGCACTATGCCGACCGAGAAAAAACGGATAATGATCGCCTATTCGCGCCTCTCCGAAGAGCTTGAAGAGCTATTCAAGCAGACCTACCCAAAGGGGTACGCCGATGCCGTTATCCCGATATCGAAACCAAACGGAGAGACTATATACGCCGTGCGGCTGGAAACCCCAGACACGAGCTACCTGGTAAAGGTAGAGGTGAAAATTGACACGGGGGATGACGACGATGATGATTCGAATGTAGACTTCGACTCCTCGAGCGAAGGCGGGAATGACAGTTCCGATTCCTCCTACGATGATGATGACAACGAGCCCTCGGACAGCGATCAATACGACATCTAACCAGGGGGGAAATCTCTCCCTGCACTGCGTAGGGGCACTCGCCATTTCCTCATAAATAGCTGCACCTCCGTAAAGAGCCTCCCTGGCTAAATCCTAAATATCTGTGAAAGGCAAGGCGGGTATTCCCTAAACACCTCACATTCTAAGAGAGCTGATTCATAAACGAATACAGAAGCAATTCATACTAAACGGGGCAGCGTATCCTCTATGGATGCACTGCCCCGTTTTTATAATCGTCCAGAAAGCATTCCGCCACCATCTGCCAAACTGCAGCAGAGCGGTTTACGGTATCACCTCAAGCACCCATTCCCCCCTCGCCTTGCTTCGCCCTACAATGGAGGCCTGCCAATAGCCCGCAGCTCGTAATTCTTCCACTACCGCCTCGCTACGCTCCATATCTACCGCAATAAGTAGCCCCCCCGAGGTTTGCGGATCTGCCAGCAACGTGCGTTGCCACATTGGCACATCCAGCGCATATACGCAACTCCCGGCCACGTAATCCTCATTCCTGAAACTTCCCCCCGGTATACATCCCAGTCCTATCAGCTCAGGCACTCCGGGGATGCTCGGTACGCTGCTAGCCTTGAGCTCTATAGTCACACCGCTGGCCCTAGCCATTCGGTAGGCATGCCCCAGCAGCCCGAAACCCGTGATATCAGTAGCACAGGCCAAACCATGCTTGCGCATCACTGCAGCCCCAGCACTATTCAGCTGACGCATGCTCTCCAGCGCTGCCTGTACCGTGGCAGACGAAGCCATATGCACCCTGTCAGCCGCCATTGCAATGCCTACACCTAGCGGTTTGGTGAGTACCAGTGCCATACCTTGCTGCAACTGGCTATTCCTTGTAACCTGTGCGGGCGAAATTCTTCCCAATACCGCCATGCCGTACACCGGTCGCTCGTTGGCTATGGTGTGCCCTCCTATGACGGGGATTCCAGCTCTCCGAGCCATATCAGCCCCTCCCTCCAGTATTCTCCGTAGCAAAGGCAAACCCTCATTCCCAGCAGGGTAGAGCGTAATATTGAGTGCTGCCAACGGTTCGCCCCCCATGGCGTACACATCGCTTAGGGCGTTGGCCGCTGCAATCTGCCCGTAGGTATAAGGATCCCTACATATTGGAGGGAAAAAATCTGTTGTAAGTATCAAGCCATCCTGCCCATTCAGCAGGTAGACGCCAGCATCATCGCCCGTATCTAACCCTACCAACACCCTAGCGTTGATACCCCAATCTACCCCATCCAGCAACCGCTCCAGCTCGTTAGCCGACAGTTTGGCCATGCACCCGCCCTCTGCCGAAAGATCAAGCTCTTCTCTAACCACGGGCATAGCGTTTTATTGTAATGGGAATTGAACCTCTTATGCTGCGTAGCATAGCCATCCTTGCTCCCTTTAATTCAACACATTACGGATATCTCAAGACCTCTAACGTAAAGTCCTTGAACCTTCGTACAGCCTCGTTCTCCTCCCGAATCCCCCAGTCGCTATATTCGGTTGTCTTCCACCTCTTGCCGTTGCAGAATCCCGTGCCTATCGCCTGCTCTCTATCCTATACTGCATCGCATGCTTACGCAGCTCTACCTCTAGCCCTGGACACTCCACGTTTTGCAATGCTAGGCACATTCCACAACCTGCCGTAAGCCATGTGGGTACAGGCTCTATCTGATACCGATACCCCTTCTCAAGGCAGATCGTCTCAGCCTCCATGAGGTCGGCCAGCTGTCCAAACAGCACTATCGTATTGAACTGTTCCATTCCGCTAATTACTACAGGCTTGCAGAGCCTTTAGCAAAAACTCCAAATCAGCCACCGTGTGGGCTGGCGACAGAGACACCCGCACCCCACCAGCTGGATACGAGCCATAGAACCGATGCGCACTCGGGGCGCAATGCAGCCCAGCCCGCGTAGCAATACCATAGTCATCGCTCAGCCGTAGGGCTAACCCCGCCACATCGCCACTGTGCGGAATCAGCGTAAAAAGCTCAATCCCCCTATGAGCATCGGGTGGAGCTATCAACCGTGCACTCACACTCAGCCTAACTTCTGCCAGCAACTCGCAAAAATTTTCCCACGTATGCCTAGGGGGGATCGGTTCTTCTAGAGCACCCAGCAATCCCGAAATGCCCAGCAGGTTAGGGGTACCCGCCTCATAACGTCCTGGCCCTGTAGGAGGCATGGTGGGCGAGAGCGAATCGATACCCGTACCCCCGAAGTTATGCGGCGTAAGCTCTACACGTCCCGCGCCGTAGAGAATCCCCACCCCCGTTGGCCCTGCCAATCCCTTATGCGCAGAAAAGGCCGCCCACTCTACCCGCCACTTCCCGACATCCATAGGGATATGCCCCATCCCTTGGCTTGCATCTACCAGAATCGGCACATTCGGGAAGAAACTGCTTAGCCGCCCTACTGGCTGAACCACCCCGCTTACATTCGACACCCAGTTCACCACCACCAGATCCAATGCCTCTCCCATAGACTGTGGCAGCTCATCTACCGCCAGCTCCCCGCTCGGCAATGCGGGCAGCACCACCGATTGCACTCCCTTCGTCTCCCGTAAATAATGGAGACACCTTGTCACCGAATTGTGCTCTAGCGGGGTAATGGCCACCCGTTTATGCCGATAGGGAAAGCCCAGCAGCACCGTGTTGAGAGCCTCGGTGGCCCCGCTGCAGAATGAGACCTGCTTGGCATCCTTAGCCCCTATCAGTGCTGCCACGGCCTTCCGAGCATGCTCCACCGTGCGGGTGGCCTCTACGCTACCCGGGTACGCTCCACGCCCATAGCTACCACCATGCCCCAGCGCTTCCAGCATCCGACGGGCTACACCAGGACTCTTTGGGAAGCTGGTAGCGGCACTATCGAAATAGTTGGCTGAAGAACTCTCCATACGAGGTAAAATCAGTATCTACCCCTTTCGTTTTCAGATCCTTATCACCTTGCTAGTCTGCTGTAGTAGCCCTGAGATGGTGAACATGTTCGATACCACACCCACTCGCACAGCATCGGCCAGCTTATAGAAAGCTACACACGTGCCGCATACTAGGATTTTTACCCCCTTTTGCTCTAGATTTCGTAGCGTGTCTAGCGCACCCGAACCCTCGGCGGCCAATTTCACCCCCGAATTGAGGAATACAACGGCTTGCGGCAGCTCTGGCCAAGCCTCCAGTGTGCTTAGGAATCCTTTCATTAGGATTTCGCCCAACGTCTGGTCTCCATTCCCAAAAGCATTGCTTGGGCAGAGAACCACAGTTCCCGTTGGTGCGGGCCTTGCAGACATCTTGTTCTCGTCACTTGCTGCAGACGTCGGCTGCCCACCTGTAGGAGCACAGCTGTACTGGCTAGCATCTGGCACTGCCCCTGCTAACGGTTCGCCATTCCTAAACGTCGCGCGGTATACCCCCGTCTCCTCGGTGAATTGCACCGCTATCCCGTAGTACTCCTGCAGGAAGTGGGTTACGTTTATCGATGCCTGCCTATTATCCACCGTTACTTCAAGCTCTTCGCCACGGGCAAGCTCGCCCATCCTCCGTTTCAGCGTGATGATGGGCAACGGGCAAATCATACCCCGGCAATCGACCAATTCTGCCATTTATAGCTCTTTATTATCACGTAATTACGCAATATCCCTATCTCGCTAGGAGCTACCATACAGGCACTTCACCTATATGCTTCAGCAGGTAGCGGTTTATCCCCCTGGCCATCCACGGCCCTTGGTAAATGAAGCCCGTGAACACCTGTACCAAGCTTGCCCCCGCCTGTAGCATCTTTAGGGCATCCTCGCCCGTAAATACCCCCCCCACCCCGATTATGGGTACATGGGGACCCGCTTCTTGCCTTATAATCCGCACGGTACGGAGAGCCTCCTCGAATATCGGACTACCGCTCAGCCCCCCATTTCCTATGGCCTCCAGATGCGATTTTGCGGTAGCAAGCCCCTCCCGCCTCGGCGAGGTGTTGATAGCCACAAAGCCCGTAATTCCCTCTTGCACAGCCAATCTTACCGTAGCCCGCAGACTATCCTCCTCGGCATGCGGCGCGAGCTTCAGGAATATCGGCTTACGCCCACCCTGCCGCTCGTTCTCCTCCCTTACCCCTCGTATCAGCGGAAGGAGCGATTCATCGCGCTGCAACTCGGTGAGTGAATGCACATTCGGGCAGCTCACATTCACCACGAAGAAATCAACGAGCGGGTAGAGGATCTTTAGCGATTGGCAGTAATCAGCTACTGCGCCCTCGTTTGGTGTGTTGGTATTCTTGCCGATACTCCCGCCCACGGGAATTCGATTCTTGGGACGTATCGCCAAGTTGCCAGCCACCGCCTCTACCCCTATCGAGTTGAATCCCATTCGGTTGATGAGCGCTCTATCCTTCGGCAACCTGAAGAGCCGGGGTTTCGGATTCCCGGGCTGCGGTCTCGGGGGAACCGTCCCTATCTCTATGAACCCAAAGCCCAAATGCCTAGCCCCATCGGCCAATAGACCCTCCTTGTCGAATCCCGCAGCCACACCCACCAGATTCGGGAATACCAACCCCTCAACCTCGAGCCCAATAGCCCGCCTAGGCGAACGTAGACAGCGGTTCACAAGCCAACGCAGCGGCGCGCACCACAGCGCAAATCGCACACCCGCCATTACCACATGATGCGCAGTCTCAGGCGGTAGCAGGAAGAATATCGGACGAACAATAGACCAGTAGAACCCCATACGCAATGGCTTGTCAATAGCGCGGCAAAGTTACAAATTATATCCTAGGGTCGAACGGTTTATAGCCACACGGAGGTGAAAGAAGAGGGCGACATCATGCGATGCCGCCCTCTCTTATTAGCTTCTCTGTATCCTATTCAGACACCACATCGAAATCGATAACCACGCTCACCTCCTTGTGCAGGCGGATAGTAGCTTTGTAGCTGCCGACCTCCTTCACGGGATCTTGATCTATGGTTATCCGCTTGCGATCCACGTTGAAACCCTTCGCCTCCAAGGCTTCCGCCAGCTGGATGGTATTCACCGAGCCGAAGATCTTGCCCGTGCTGCTGGTTTTTGCCCCGATGGTCAGCTTTACGCCCTCCAGCTTGGCGGCCAAGGCTTGAGCCTCCTCACGGATCTTGGCGGCCTTATGCTCGCGCTGCCGTAGCGTTTCGGCGAGCTGTTTCTTTGCGCTCGGGGTGGCCGCTATGGCCTTCCCCGTGGGTATGAGGTAGTTTCGGGCAAAGCCCGCCTTCACATTCACCAGATCGTCTACCTCGCCAAGGCCATTCACGAACTCCTTCAGTATGATTTCCATATCTACAGCCCTCCCCTACTTTAGCAAGTCCGTTACGAATGGTAGTAAAGCGAGATGCCGCGCCCTCTTTACAGCTTGCGCCACCCTACGCTGGTACTTCTGCGAAGTTCCCGTGAGCCGACGTGGAAGGATCTTTCCCTGCTCATTGAGGAACTTCTTGAGGAATTCGGGATCCTTGTAATCTACGTATTTGATACCGTTTTTCTTGAAACGGCAGTATTTCTTGCGCTTCACCTCCACGGTGGGGGGCGCAAGGTAGCGTATCTCTCCGCGTGTCTGTACCATGGCTCTTACTCCTTGCTAATGGGGGTTTCCGACGCAGCATCGGCACGCTTATGCCGGCGCTTCTCGGCGTACTCTACTGCATATTTGTCCATGCGGAAGGTGAGGAAGCGTATCACACGCTCGTCGCGCCGGTACTGCGTCTCGAGCTTGTCGATCACCTCGCCCTCTGCCCGGAATTCCAGCAGATTGTAGAATCCCGTCGTTTTCTTCTGGATGGGGTAGGCCAGCTTCTTAAGCCCCCAATCCTCCTGGCTGACTATCTCGCCGCCGTTGGCAACGATAAAGTCCCGGAATTTGGTAACCGTCTCCTTTACCTGGGCCTCAGATAAAACGGGAGTTGCGATGAAGACGGTTTCATACTGGTTAACCATACGTTACACCGTTTGTTTAGAAAAATCGGCGCAAAGGTAGGAATTCTTCGGCAAACCGCCAAATGCGACTCGCACCCTGCCGTACCCGCGCTGTACCACCCGCAATGCTCGTTAGGCTACGATCCTCCTAAATGCCCAACCAACTCCCAGCACAATGCCCCGCACGCAGGGGTATACCCTATTGCTTTTAATCGTACCTTTGCCGCGGGGTGCTAAGCGTTACAAAAACAGCACCGCCCGATTTTGATAATTATTACACAGCTGGTTACAATCATGAGCAAACAGCAGCAACTGATAGAGTGCGTGCCCAATTTCAGCGAGGGGCGCGACATGCGTATTATCGACCAGATTACGGCCGAAATCAAAGGAGTAGAGGGCGTAAGGCTGATAGATGTAGACCCTGGGGCAGCCACCAACCGCACGGTAGTCACCATGGTCGGCACGCCCGAGGAGGTGTGCGAGGCCGCCTTCCGCGCGGTGCGCAAAGCCGCAGAGCTCATCGATATGAGCAAGCATCATGGTGCGCACCCTCGCTTTGGGGCCACCGATGTATGCCCGCTAGTGCCAGTGGCCAACATCACTATGGAGGAGACCGTAGAGCTTGCCCGCAAGTTGGCCAAGCGGATTGGCGAGGAGCTGGGCATCTCTGTCTACTGCTATGAGAATGCGGCCTTCACCCCGCAGCGTCGCAACCTCGCCGCCTGCCGTGCCGGGGAGTACGAGGCCCTGCCCAATAGGGTAACTACCCAGGAGTGGAAGCCAGACTTTGGCCCAGCCTCCTTCAACGCCAAGAGCGGGGCCACTGCCGTGGGCGCGCGTAATTTCCTAGTGGCCTACAATGTGAACCTCAACACCACCTCTACCCGCAGGGCCAATGCCATAGCCTTCGACATCCGCGAGAAGGGGCGGCCAAAGCGCGAAGGGAACCCCGTAACCGGCAAGAAGGTTCTCGACGAAAAGGGCAAGCCCGTCATGATCCCCGGCAGCCTCAAGGCCTGCAAGGCCATCGGCTGGTACATAGAGGAATTCGGCATCGCCCAGGTCTCCATCAACCTCACCGACATCTCCATCACTCCCCTGCACGTGGCCTTTGAGGAGTGCGTGAAGAAGGCCGATGCCCGCGGCGTTCGGGTTACAGGCTCTGAGCTCGTAGGCGTAGTTCCGCTTAAAGCCATGCTCGATGCCGGGCGCTACTTCCTCGCCAAGCAGGAACGCTCGGCGGGTATAGCCGATGAGGAAATCATCAAGATTGCCGTGAAATCAATGGGCCTCGACGAGCTCTACCCCTTCGACCCGCGCAAGAAGATCATAGAGTACATCCTCGAAGATGAGAAGGTAGGCAAACGGCTAATCGACAAGACGCTAGAGGGTTTCATAGAGGAAACCGCAAGCGAATCGCCCGCCCCTGGAGGAGGCAGCATTTCGGCAGCTATGGGGGCTATGGGGGTTGCGCTAGGCACCATGGTGGCCAACCTCAGCGCCCATAAGCCCGGCTGGGACGACCGTTGGAAGGAATTCGCTGACTGGGCGGAGAAGGGAAAAGGCTACCAAGATCGCCTCACCCATCTGATAGATGAGGACACCAACGCCTTCAACCGTATAATGGATGCCCTCGGCCTACCGAAGGGGTCTGATGCCGAAAAAAATGCTCGCCACGAGGCTATACAGGCCGCCACGCTCTACGCCATCGAAGTTCCCTTCAGCGTGATGAAGCTCTGCCATGAGAGCATGGTGGTAATGCGCGCTATGGCCGAGCATGGTAACCCGAACAGCGTAACCGATGCCGGGGTGGGTGCTCTAGCCGCCCTAGCTGGCGTAAAGGGCGCATTCCTGAATGTGAAGATCAATGCTGCCGGGCTCGACGATAAGGCGAAAGTGGCCGAATTCATCGCCCAGGGCAATGAGATACTCGCAAAGGCCACCAAGCTAGAGGCTGAAATCCTAGCCATAGTGGAGGGAAAAATCAGCAAATAGCCCCTAGCAAAGGAACCAAGCTACCGTCCCCCGCCAAATGGGGAAAGGAGAGGCAATGCCTCTCCTTTTTTATTACCCCCTCGGATGTAGAGACAAGCCACACATGGTATCGATCAAATCTATTCCCGCTTGCCGCAAGGCGAATCACATTATCTGCACGATCTTTTGCCTTTCCCTACACAAAATCGGCACGAACTTCCCCTACAATTTACACAAAATCGGCAGATTCCCCCCTCCCAACACGCCGCCGTGGGGAGGTGTCGGCTCTTTTTAAGCCCCCCCACGAAATCCGCTTAAACGGCACGGCACGCCGCTACGGTCTTCGATAACCGCAAGGGATTGATCTAAAAATCACCCACTTACAAGAATGGAAAAGAACACCCCGACAAGTAATTTTTGCCAGGGTATCTTTTTTCGGGATTCCACCGAATGCCCCCTACTCGTAAGCTGGCCACTCTGCCCCCAAGTGCCTCGGTGCTGCGCCCTCTACCGAAAAGATGTGGCTCACCAGCCCATTTGTTACCGCGAAGTAGCGGGCATGTAGCACCGCATTGTAGCGGGCTGCCTGCTCTAGCACCGTGCGGTCTATGGGTACGCTTGGCGCTTTGCACTCCACCAGTAGGTAGGGAGTGGCGCGCCTACTGTAAGCCACCACATCGGCCCGCTGGGGCTGGCGGTTTACCTCCACCAGCCGCTCTACGGCCATGAGCCCAGCGGGATACCCCAGGTAGCCCAGCAGATAGTGGAGCAGCGACTGGCGAACCCACTCCTCGGGGGTCAGGGCTACATACATCTGCCGCACAGGGTCATAGATAGCCCACCCGCTGCCCTCTGGCCTCAGCGGCGGCTGGTAGCTGGGGAAGCAGAGCTGGGGAAGTACAGGAAGGGGATTGCCCATTTGGTAATGGGAGCTATTCAGTACAGCTGGGCAGGCCAGCACGCAGAATAAGCCCTAGCGTTCTATGGTTTGGCTGCGGTCTGGCCCCACCGAGATCATGCTGATAGGTACGCCAGTCTCCCGTTCTAGATAGGCCACATAGTGCTGTAGATTCCCCGGGAGTTCTCCATAGGTGCTAGCGTTTGGCGTTTGCCAGCCTGGGCACTCATCGTACAGCGGCTGCAGGTCGCTATCTAGGGTGTAGGGAAGGGTTCGTGTTTCGCCACTGTGTAGCAGGTATCTAGTAGCCACCCTCACCGCATCAAAACCGCTCAGCACGTCGGCCTTGGTCATTATGAGGTCCGTTACCCCGTTCAGCATTATGGCATAGCGGAGCGCCACCAGGTCTAGCCAACCGCACCGCCGTGGGCGGCCAGTAGTAGCCCCGAACTCATGCCCAGCCTCCCGTAGCAGTTCACCCGTTGCATCGTGCAGCTCAGTGGGGAAAGGGCCTGCCCCCACCCGCGTGCAGTAGGCCTTGAATATCCCGTACACCCGTCCCACACGCGCAGGCGCTACCCCGAGCCCAATGCAGGCACCCGCGCACACCGTGCTGCTCGACGTTACAAAGGGGTAGGAGCCGAAATCGATATCGAGCATAGTGCCCTGCGCGCCCTCGGCCAGCACACTCTCGCCACGGTCTAGGTAGCCATTCACCATGACCTCGGTATCGGCAAGCTGGTACTCGCGCAGGCACTCCACGCCCTTAAACCACTCCTCCTCATGCTGCGCGAAGTCCACCTCTGTAGGGTATTGGGCCAATATCCCGCAATGCTTATCCCGAAGGGCCTGATACCGCGCCTTGAAATCTGGGAGCTCCGTATCGCCCACGCGCAGGCCATTCCGCCCCGTTTTATCCATGTAGGTGGGGCCTATACCCTTGAGGGTCGACCCCACGCGATCCTTCCCTTTAGCCTGCTCTGTGGCCGCATCCAGGGCTCTATGCGATGGGAGTATGAGGTGGGCCTTGCGCGAGATGTAGAGCGAAGAGTGCAGATCGATGCCCGCAGCCTCCAGCATGCTCACCTCCTCGCGGAATATGATGGGATCTATCACCACACCATTCCCGATGATGTTCACCGCGCCCGGGCGAAAAACCCCGCTGGGGATGGTGTGCAGCACGTAGCGCTTACCCTCCATCTCTAGCGAATGCCCCGCATTGGGCCCCCCCTGGAACCGCGCCACCACCCCGTAGCGCGCCGCCAGCACATCTACCACTTTCCCCTTCCCCTCATCGCCCCACTGCAAGCCCAGCAGCACATCCATCCGCCCAGCCTCTGAACCCATAGCCAACTATCAATAGTTTAACGATATACTAAAAAGAAAAGGGGGCGAATCGCTACGAAAAGCCCCGAATTCTGCACGGCTAAGTTAGCCATTTTTCCCGAAATCGCCCGGAGACCAAAAGATTCCCCAAAATCCTGCAAAGGGAGGGCACTCGCTATGCTCGACACCTCCCCTACCGAATCCAAAGAGCCCTTATCAAATCCACAAGATCAGAAACTGCCGATTGACAGGCATGCTGGCTTTCATCGTTTTTTGGGGAGCTCCAGACCCACCAACGGCTACATTTCCTTATTCCGCCCGCCGTTCTCGGCCTCCTTGCGGCACTCTGCGCATACCCCGTGGAAGTAGAGCGTGTGGTGCGTGATGGTGAAATCGAATTGGGCGCCCACCGAATTCTGAATCTCCTGGATACGCGGATCGCAGAACTCGAAGAGCCGCCCGCACTTGGAGCAGATCAGGTGGTCGTGCTGCCGGCACTCGTAGGCCTTCTCGAAGTGCGCCATATTCTGCCCGAACTGGTGCTTCACCACCAGCCCGCAATCAAGCAGGAGCTCTATGGTATTGTAGAGCGTGGCCCGGCTCACCCGGTAGTTCTTATTCTTCATGAAGATGTAGAGCGTCTCGATGTCGAAATGCCCCTCGCGGGAGTAGATCTCATCGAGTATTGCGAACCGCTCTGGCGTTTTCCTATGCCCACGCATCGTGAGGTAGCTGGTGAACTGCTTGCGCACGTTTTCGCGCACATTCTCCCGAGTACCCGTGCTTTTTTCCATATCTCGCTCCTTTCTCGCTTTCGTATCCGTCCGCAAAGGTAGTATATTTTTCTTAATTTATAAACAGTCTAACATTCGTTATGTTCTCCCGAGGGGGCGGGCGAAAAGACCAAATGGGCGACGCGAACGCATTAATCGCGGCGCAGCACTGCTCTTAGTAGCGACGCGGCACGCCACGTCGCTACTAAGGGCATAAGCCCTCCTGCGCAAAAAAAGCCGGGGTACTCCCGCTGGAGTACCCCGGCTCGCCGCCGCCCCTCGCGCAATTCCGCTGGGGCAATAACTGTTGGCTCCTAGAATCTGTAGGCCAGCCCTACCCCGAACATCTCGCGCACCTGGAGCTTGGGCGACATGTGCCCATCGTCCTGCTTGATCTTCATGTCGTCATCGTAGATCAGCGTGAGCTGGAACTTCATCGTCAGCGCGCTGGTGAAGTGGTAGTCGAGCATCAGGTCGTAGTTCACGTCCACATTCTTGGGCTTATTCAGGTAGTTGGAGAATAGCTCCAGCTTGGTATTGAGCCCCAGCAGCCCATCGAGGTAGACATTGCGGTACTCCGCCTTTACGAAACCACCGAATTCCCAGAGGACATTCTCACCGTGGAGCTTGAGTGTGCCATCAGGATTCCATTCGGCCTTCTTCACCCCGAAAGCTCCTGCATCTGCCAGCTCCTGGTTGCGCACATACACCATACGCCCCGTTAGCGGCGAGAGCATGAGGCTGAAGTGGTCGTCTGGCTTATAGTCAGCACCGAGCGCCAGCACCCCGTAGAGCGGCGAGAGGAAGTCTGAGATCACGTGCTGACGATCTGGGTACTTATAGCCAGGGGCGAACTGTGATTTGAGCGAGAAGAGCGCGCTGTAGTACCAAGCTTTGTAGGCCTGGTAGCCGTACTTGGAGGCGAACTCAAATTTATCCAGATGCTTTACCAGACCTTCATCGCCCAGCTGGGTAAGCCCGTAGCCCATATCCAGGGTGGTATTCCAGGCATTGCGACCCTTGGAATAGTCGAGCGCGAGGAACAGCCCCGCCTCGCCGCTGAGGCTATTCTGGCCCCCAGCCACCCAGTTGCTCAGCGCTACCTGGCTGAAGGTGAGGGAGGCGTTGCCAGAGAATCGCCACGCGCTATCGCCCCAGACTATAGGGCCTGCTGCCTGCGCATAGCCAACCGCAAAGAGCGTGGCCGCTGCTGCCAATATGCTAATTTGTACAAAGAACCTGTTCATGATTTTCGTGCTGATTTGGGAAATTAATTGACTGGATCCCTCAAGCAGCGCCTTTGCAAATCGCTACACGCTGCCATTTGTTCTATAATACGTATGGATGGCGGATAATGTTGTGCCTTACGAAAAATCTTTTTTGGAACAGCAAGCTCCCTTTCCAAAATCTATGGGAATCGCAATACTAAGAACGCTGAAAAACACCCCAGATCGCTAACGTCTGGCTGAAAATTGACGCGATTGACTAAACATCTTTTCGCTACAAATCTAGAGAACTAGAGAAAGGAACTCCGCTACGAATGGCGCACACGCAGGACTTTCGCAGAGGTCTCCCTTCGTCAACATTCCGTTTCCCCCGAACGGGATCTTTTAGGAGCCACGCCCAACCATCCGAAAATTTTTCACTATATTTGTACGCAATAAAACACTCCGCAGCTATGAATTACCAGCAGATTGTAGACCTACTAGGGCCACGTGCCGAAGGGCTTCTAACCCACGTATGCACCACCGTGCCCAAGCAGCAGCTCCACCTCCCCGGGGCCGACTTCATCGACCGGGTGGTATCGCACTCAAACCGTTCCCCGCAGGTACTCCGCAGCCTGCAGTCGCTCTTCGACCACGGGCGTCTGGGCGGCACGGGCTACCTCTCCATACTCCCTGTAGACCAAGGGATAGAGCACTCGGCTGCCGCCTCCTTCGCGCCCAACCCCATCTACTTCGACCCCGAGAACATCGTGAAGCTCGCCATAGAGGGTGGCTGCAATGCCGTAGCCTCCACCTTTGGCGTGCTGGCCTCCGTAGCCCGCAAGTACGCCCACAAGATCCCCTTCATCGTCAAGCTCAACCACAACGAGCTCCTCACCTACCCCAACAAGTTCAACCAGATCATGTTCGGCTCGGTAGATGAGGCCTGGAATCTGGGCGCTACCGCCGTGGGCGCCACCATCTACTTCGGCTCTGAGGAGTCCAACGACCAGATAATACAGGTGGCCGAGGCTTTCGAGCGGGCGCACGAGCTGGGCATGGCCACCGTGCTATGGTGCTACCTCCGAAACTCGGCCTTCAAGAAAGATGGGGTAGACTACCACGTGAGCGCCGATATGACCGGGCAGGCCAACCACCTCGGCGTCACCCTGCAGGCCGACATCATCAAGCAGAAGCTCCCGGAGTGCAATGGAGGCTTCAAGGCCATCGGTTTCAGCAAGACCAACGAGAAGGTCTACACCGAGCTCAGCACCAAAAATCCCATCGACCTCACGCGCTACCAGCTCCTGAACTGCTACAATGGCCGTGCGGGGCTCATCAACTCTGGCGGGGCCTCAATGGGTGCGGGCGACCTGGGCGAGGCCGCATTTACCGCCGTGGTGAACAAGCGCGCGGGCGGTATGGGGCTCATAAGCGGGCGCAAGGCCTTCCAGCGCCCCATGAAGGAGGGCATCGCGCTGCTCAATACCATACAGGATGTGTACAAGTGCCGCCAGATCACAGTGGCGTAGCGCGCCGCGGCGAGCGGCTATAGCCATAAAGACCAGAAATAGCTAGGCCGCAGCCAGCGGCTAAAGGGCCCGCGGGGAACTCCCGCGGGCCCTTCTATTTTCATTGATGGGAATGCGCATTCCGCATAGTGCTACGCGCCACGGCAAGGGGCACACCGCACGGTTAGGGAGGGTACTCGCTACGCTCGGCGCCTCCCCTACCAAGCACGCAACAGCAAATCTCTCCACTTGATAGAAATGGGATTCTCTGTTGCAAACCTCACAGAAACGCCATCGTTCGAAGAAGGGGAAAGACACCCTATCAAAAAATGACCCCTCGCAGGGCTTTTGCAGGGGAACTTTTACCCAGAAAACCCGATTCTCGCCGCAAAGGTACGCCAAAATTCGCATACGGGGAATTCTACGCCCTGCCCCACCCTAAAAATCCATACACCTCCACCCCAAAAATCGCCCATTATCCCCGACGGGTTTTCGCGCCAGCATCCCCCCTACCTTCCCCCTATCTTCGCCGTACCAACTCAATACCTGGGTCGCTTCATCTTCGGATTTCGCTGGCGAAACCCGAAGATGAAGCGGCCCAGGTGTTGAGTTGGTATTGAGTTGGTACGGAGCAGGTGTTGATTATTACCCTATTATAAAAATCGCAAAAGGCGGGGGAGATCCTCCCTGCACGCTACTACTCCGCGCCTAAAATCGCTGGGGAAATCGGGCGGGTTTTCTGCATCACCACCCTATCCCCTCCCTCTGTTGAGTTCCTAAAAATCGCTACCTTTGCTGCCAAATTGTATGGACGATGGGTATAGGTAGCGCGGTGGCAAGGTTGGCCTCGGCCCAGTACTTACGGCGTATCGGGGCTTTCATGCGGCACCCCCTCATGGCGCAGCACGGGGTGCTGGGATACCTGCTACAGCAGGGTCGCCGCACACGCTACGGGCAGCAGCACAGGCTCGACGCGGTGCATGGGTACCGGGATTTCTGCCAGGCGCTCCCGCTGGCGCACTATGAGGATCTCGAACCGCAGATAGAGGAGATGCGGCGCGGAGGGCGAGATATTCTCTGGCCGGGCATCACCCGGTGGTTCGCCAAATCGTCGGGCACCACAGGGCACAAGAGCAAGTTCATCCCAGTGACGAATGATGCCCTACGCCTCTGCCACTACCGCGGCGGGTACGATACGCTGGCGCTCTACATTCACCAGCACCCCCACACCCACTTCTACCACGGCAAGGGGCTCACCCTGGGCGGAAGCCACACGCTGGAGAAGGGGTATGGAAAATCTAAGGAGGGCGACCTCTCGGCCATCCTCATCCAGAATATCCCCCGGTGGGCTGACTTTATCCGCACCCCCAAGCGCGATGTGGCGCTGCTGGCCGACTGGACGAAAAAGCTAGAACTCATAGCCAACGAGGTGGTCCACCAGCGGGTGACAAACCTCAGCGGTGTGCCCTCATGGAACATGGTGATGCTCAACTACCTGCTCGAGGTCACCGGGAAGCCCAACATCAGCGCGCTGTGGCCACACCTGGAAGTTTTCTTCCACGGCGGGGTAAGCTTTACGCCATACCGCGACCAGTACCAGCGGCTTATACCCAGCGCCGGCATGCACTACATGGAGATCTACAACGCCAGCGAGGGGTTCTTCGCACTGCAGGACCGCGAAGCGAGCGACGAGCTCCTGCTGATGCTCGACTACGGCGTGCTCTACGAGTTCATCCCCATGTCTACCTTCCACACCGAGCACCCCACGGTGCTCCCGCTCGAGGGGGTGAAACTCGGGGAGAATTACGCCCTGGTAGTCTCATCGACCAATGGGCTATGGCGCTATGTGATAGGCGATACCGTTCGATTCACCAACCTCTCACCCTACAGGATCAAGATCACCGGGCGCACCCGGCACTTCATCAACGCCTTTGGCGAGGAGGTGATAGTGGACAACGCTGACCAAGCCCTCGCCTGGGCCTGCGAGGTCACGGGCGCCACGGTTACTGACTACACCGCCAGCCCGATATTCATGGGTGCCGACGCCAAGGGGGCGCATGAGTGGATAGTGGAGTTCAGCACTCCGCCCACCTCTCTACAGCTCTTCCGCGACCTAATGGACCAGCGGCTCAAGGAGGTGAACTCTGACTATGAGGCCAAGCGGCGCAACAGTTTCACCCTACTCCCCCCCACCATGCACGCCGTGCCGCCCGGGAGCTTCATGCAGTGGATGGCGCAGCGCGGGAAACTCGGAGGGCAGAATAAAGTACCCCGGCTGGCCAACAACCGCGAATACACCGAGGCCATCCTAGCCTTCATGCAAGAGGCGGGGATCGGCATGGAGACGGTATAGGAAACCCCGAGGCCACTACGGGTTCTGCACGCTCGCGGGCAACACACACACCATTCCAGGGAAAACCGCACTAAACCTTTAACCCTCACGGTAACCATTGGCATGTACCCGAAGCACATAGCCATAGCAGGCAATATAGGGGCTGGGAAAACCCGGCTCACCGGCGAACTCTCCGTAGCTCTGGGCTGGGAGGCGAGCCTTGAGGAACCGGAGAAAAACGCCTTCACCGAGCTCTTCTACGCCGATATGCAACGCTGGGGATTCACCATGCAGATCTCCTTCCTCTACAGCCGTATCAAAAAGCTCAAGGAAATCCGGCTGGGCAAGCAAAGCGTGGTGCAGGACCGCACGCTCTACGAAGACATCTACGTATTTGCCCAGAACCTACGGAATATGGGGCTGATGCTGCCCCAGGAGTATGATTGCTACAAAAACCTCTTCCTAGAGGTGCACAGCGTGGTGAAACCGCCCGACCTGCTCATCTACCTCCGCGCCCCCGTGGATGTGCTGCTGGGGCGCATACGTCGGCGCAACAGGCCCTTTGAGGAGGGGGTGCAGCCAGAGTACCTCGCCCACCTCAACGTGCTCTACGAGGAATGGATAGCGCAGTATGAGCTAGGCCCTGTAATGATCTGCGAGGTGAATTCCGTGGGCTACATGGATGCCCAAGAGGAGATAGCCGAGGTGGTAGCCGGGGTAATGGAGCATCTCAGCTAGCGCGCCAAGCCGCGTAGGTGGGCTGTGAAAGGACGCGCTGCAAGCCCCATTTAAACGAGGCAGCACGCCGTACTGCCACCGCCATCGATAGATTAACCCACTTTTAATCAACAGAATAGGCGCACCACTCCCCTACGAATGATGCGCATGCGGGAGTTTTGCGATGCTCCCCTTGCGTAAGACCTCAGCCCCCCATAAGCTATATGGCACGCCGCACAGCTACTGCCTTCGATAGCTGTAAGTGCCTGATTAAAAAGCACTACCTGCAAGAAGGGGAAAGCCCCCCCATGAAAGATTGAACCCATACGGCGCTCTGGCAGAGGTCTCTGCGTAGTTACGCCCCCATACCTAACATCCCGGCGCATAAATAGCACAAGGGCGAGGGGGTATGTGATACCCGCTCGCCCTCGTGGCCAGATGCCCCCCTATAGAGGCTACCTAGCGCTTCATACCGTTGAATTCATCGGAAACCGTGAGGCGCTTACGCCCCTTGCGACGCCGTGCAGCCAATACCCGCCGCCCATTCGCAGTAGACATACGGTGGCGAAAGCCGTGCTTATTGCGCCTTTTCCTTACCGAGGGTTGATACGTCCTTTTCATTGATGCCTAACTCCTTAAACCGTTATCTTCTATCCAGAGCACCCCGTAGCACCCAAGCTTCGGCAGCGCAATTCACGGGGCAAAGGTAGCAGTTTTTCGGCTACCATCAAAATTTTTTCGCATTTACTCCCGCTTGCGCTTTGCGGGGTATAGCGAAAACCGAAAAGCCCATAATCTGCTAAGAGCCAAAGCTGAATGGGGTGGGATACTGGGGATTTTTCCCCTGAATTTCAACGATTCCTCGCGCTCCCAGATTCGCTGCGTAGAAAACCCGAACTGGCGGCACGGCGGAGAAACCAGACGGCACCACACCCTCGGGTATCGAAATCGTATTTTTACCCACGCTGTCCCGTTGCAATTGCAATCCCCCACAAACGTGGCACAGTACCGACTGTAATGCAAAATGGCTGAAAGATCTTGCCGCCACTACTCGCTTGTTAGTAACCGACCTACCAAGACTTTCCGCCCGTATAGGACTCCTCTACAGGGTATAGCGACTTCCGCTCTTTCATTGGGAGAGAACTCAATACACAATTATACGAATGGCAAATCAGGCTACGCACTAGCCCCCTTGGTAGCAGTTCCAATTCGGTTACACTATTCCAATGCTTCTTATTCATATGCCACCCCGGGGTTACCTGCGGGTAGAGCGCCCTCAGCTCCACGGCTCTAGTGGGATTGCACTTTAAGTTAATCCGTAGCGGCATTACATCTAAGTTTATGAGCATGAAGATTTTCCCATGTAGACGTAGCGCGAGGATGTCGGGACCAAAAGGCATATCCTCCGAGGTATCGGGGAGTGAAAGTGCAAATCGACGAAGATCTTCTAGCGTCATGGCTTACGGCTTTCAAAATGAAAAAGGATGCTGCCGAAAGGTCAGCATCCTTTTTCTACTTATGCTCTGGTGTAACTACTGCGCTTTTACCAATCCTTGGGCTAACGTATTCCCGCTGGCCTCAACCCGGAGAATGTACTGGCCTGCTGGGAGGTTCGCCACCTCGGCCGAGAAACTCTTCTGGTAGTCTCCTGCCTCCTGTACACCTTGCAGTAGGCTGAGAACCAAGCCGCCGCGAAGGTCGTACAGCGCAATGGTAACGTTGCTACGCGCCTGTAGGGAGTAGGTAACCATCAGCTGCTCGCCAAATGGATTGGGGTAAGCATTGAGCGATGATAGCTTCCCGTAAGCCAGTTCTTGCTGAGCCTGCTTATCCTTGGAAGGGAGCTCTACCACTGGGTTATAAGCACCTTTTAGCATGGTGAGCGAACCGTCGGACTTGAGCTCATATATCAATGAGAGCACTGGGTAGCGATGCGAGGCTACATACCAACGGTAGGTGATAACCGTATAGGCTGGCTGCTGGGCATTGGTACCGTAGAATCGCTGCTGCTTGGTTGCAACGCGTAGCGCGCGCAGTGTAGTCCCTGGCAGCATCAATGTGCCTTGGGCATCTGCCTCTACAGAATACTCTACCGCAACTGGAGTTTGGTAACCACCCTGATAGTACTCAGTCCCTTCGGCACGTCCAGCAAAACGATCCCCATAGGTGAATGGGTAGCGCATCTTCACCGCAGGGGTGCTGTACACCTGGTGGTAGCCCCCAGTGCGTAGCCCAAGTACTAGGAGCTCGGTGCTCGATGTCTTGAGGAACGATTCCAAATCGCCCTCTACCAAGCAGCTATTGGTATTCTGGATAGCAGCGGGCGGGTTAGCACTGCTAGGCTCCAGCACATCACCCCTGAATGGGGCAAGCTGGGGCAGCGCAGAGAAATCCCAAACCACAGCATCACCCGCAGGGCCTGGGTTGGCTGCAGAGGTGAGGATCATGGGATTCGGGTAGTTGGGCAGCAGCCCATGCGTTTTTTCGGTGAGCTTTACCTGCGCGAAAGCTGCACCAGCGGCCACCACAAGGGCAGCAGTGATTAGCGATCTCTTCATGGTTGTTGTGTTTTACTTGCGTTCTCGCTGGTTGAACGGGAAGAATTATCACCGCAAAGCTAGCGATTTTCTACACAATACGCAAGCGTTTACTGCAAGAGAAAAAAATAGCCACGCCTAGCGTGGCTTTAAGATCTCGAGAGATTGCTATGGATTACCCGCCCTGCTGCACATCCTTAGGGTCGATGAGATTGAGCGAGACGGCGTAGATCCCCATGCCCGATATGGATTTAATGCCTAGTTTGGCCGCAAGATTCTTGCGATGCGAGGTTACGGTGTGCATGCTAATATGCAGGATTTCCCCGATCTCCTTGGCGGTTTTCCCCTGAACGAGCTGCTTGAGTACCTCGATTTCGCGCTTGGAGAGCTGCGGGGCGGTATGTCGTTCCTCGGGCTGCACGAGGTAATGGCGCACTTTCTCGCAGAGCCGAGCTGGCGGAGTGTCGAGTGCTATCACCTCGTCAAACGGGGAGGGGAATCCGCTTTGCATCTCCACGACGCTTAGGCCCACGATACCCAATGCGGGTATTTTACGGCGGGCATCGGCTATAAGCTTGGGGGCATAGTGCGCTTGCGCAGTGTCTACTATCAGCAGAAGGAGAGAGGATTCGGCCTGTTCTACCGTATTTTTCTCAAGCAGCGAGAGCAGCTCTACGTGCACTTCGGGAAATTCCCGCATAATTATACCGCGAATCCCGTGGCCGACCAGTGTGTACGGAGTTACTATGAGGATGGAGGGCTTTACTTTTTCCATTTCGCCTCCTCCTTTTCTACCAACGGTATGAGTATTCGGTTTTCTATACAGGTATGGGCACTCAGATCCTCGCCCAGAAGGTGAATGGCAATGAAGAGCTGCCTGCGTAAACGGTAGGGTTCCTCTAGCGAGAGATAGCGAATAAGAAGATTCTGCAGATCGCTGAGCTTATCCTCTATATCGTTGTGCTGCTGCTTGTACTCGCGGATGCTATAGCCATTAATTGCCGCATGCGAGCCTCGTAGCAATCGGCGAATGTAGGGAAATGCCACCTCATTCTCGTAGCTGAAATGGCGATCCACCTCCAGCGAATACTGCTGAAAGAAATTCTCTACCAACGCATGGGTACGGCTGGTGGTGGCCTCCCCGATGGTGCGAATTATACGCAGGATCTCGGGGGTTGCCTCTAGGCTATAGTAGTGGTGCGACTGCTCCAGGTAGCTGACGATAGCGGGTAAATCTGAGGCCTCAAGACGAAATAGCTCATCCTGCGAATGGAAAAGGCTAACGTAGAGCAGGTTCAAGAGCAATGCGGGTGTTACTCCAGCCTCTGTAGCTACTCGCTCTATCGTTTTATCGCCGAGGCTGAGCGGCAGGTTGAGACGCTCAAAGACCTTCAGGGCCAACGGGTAGCGGAGCAGCACCTCGGCTGCCTGGGTTTGATCCCCGAATTTGGCAGAGTGCATAGCGGCAAAGTGCTAGTAGAGTGAATGGAATGTAAGGGGCTGCCCGCAGGGATTTTCTGATAGAACTCCTTGCTGGTATACGGGAATCCCCCCGACTATGGTAGTTTTCACGCAGTAGTGGAAACTTTCGCCTTGGTAGGGCGACCACCCGCAACGCCCGTAAATGGGCAACGACCCCACGCTGTAGGCTTTTGCCTCCCTGGCCACAAGCACCAGATCGGCAATGTAGCCCTCTCGTAGATAGCCACGTTCCTCTATACGAAATAGGCGAGCGGGGGTATGCGCAGTGAGCTCCACCACCCTAGGCAATGGGATATTTTCCTGCTCCGCCACCTCTAGCAAACCTACAAAGGCATACTGAATAGAGGGTATACCTGAGGGTGATAGCGCATAGTTCTGCTTTTTTTCCATCTCTAGATGCGGTGCATGATCTGTGCCAATGGTGGAGAATACCCCTTGCCTAAGCGCAGTGCGTAGTGCCTGCCGATCCTCCTTGTACTTGATGGCAGGGTTACATTTCAACTGCCAGGTTAGGCGGCTCAGGTCATCATTGCAGAACCAGAGATAATGCAAGCAGGTTTCCGCCGTTACAAGGCCAGCAGCACCCGTGGTTGCCAGCCGTTGCAGCTCTTCCACCTCCTCCTTGGTGCTTATGTGCAGGATATGCAAATGGGCCTTGTGTGAAAGTGCCAGTCCGATTGCAAGCCTTGTGCTTTGCAGGCAACCCGCACTACATCTAATGGCCGCATGCTCCGTGAAAGGGATTTCGTCGCCCCACTTGGCCTTAGCCTCCGCCAGATTCTTGGCAATTATTGCATCTGTTTCACAGTGCACCGCAATGGGCAATGGCGATTGCGCAAAAATCTGCTCCAGTGCCGCAGAATCCGTAACCTGTAAGCTCCCCGTGCTAGATCCCATGAAGAGCTTTATCGCTGGAACCTCTCTGGAATCCACTCGTTGGATCGCCTCTAGGTTACCCGTACTCGCGCCGAGGTAGAATCCATAGTTGGCATAAGCGCGCCCCTGGGCCAGACGTTTTTTCTCTTGTAAAGCGGCTATATCAGTAGTGGGAGGCTTTGTATTCGGCATATCTAGGAACGAGGTGACTCCGCCGGCTACCGCAGCTGCCGACTCGGTGTGGATGTCCCCTTTCTGCGTTAATCCAGGCTCTCGAAAATGCACGTGCGTATCTATCACCCCAGGGAACAGGTAGGCCCCGCCTGCATCCATAACCCTATATCCACTCGTGGGTACTGGTGCACCACCGCGTATAACCTGGGCTATACGCCCTTCCGAATCTACCAGGACAGCCCCACCATAGCACTCCCCCTCATTCACCAGCTGGGCATTCACTATTGCCAAAGGCGTACAACGCTCCATAGATCTAGATGATGTGTGTGGTTAGCAATGGGGAATTCGCTGAATTTGTCGCTATTGGCTAGATTCTCCTTGGGGCTAGCAATCGCATCCGGATTACTCCCCAGAGGGCCTCGTTGAAGATACCGCCAGACATTTTAGAAGCCCCCCGCTTCCTATCGGTGAAGATAATCGGCACCTCCACCATACGGAATCCGAGTTTATAGGCAAGGTATTTCATCTCAATCTGGAAACCGTAGCCCCGCATGCGAATTGGGTAGCCAAGGAGCGTTCGCAGTACCTCTTGCCGATAGCAGACAAAACCCGCCGTTGCATCCTTTATCGGCATCCCGCTCACTATGCGTACATACTTAGAGGCCGACAGCGACATGAGGATCCGACTGAAAGGCCAGTTCACCACATTTACCCCGGTTACGTAACGGGAGCCCACCGCCACATCAGCCCCAGTTTCGCAGGCCTTCACCAATCGGGGGATATCCGCTGGATTGTGGGAGAAATCCGCATCTATCTCGCACACATAGCTATACTCGCGTGTCATAGCCCATTGGAATCCTGCCAGGTAAGCAGTTCCCAATCCCTGTTTCCCTGGCCTCTCTAGCAGGTGTAGCCGCCCTGGGTACTGAGCCTGTAGCGCCTTCACCCTCGTTCCCGTGCCATCGGGTGAATTGTCATCCACTATAAGCACCTCCACGGGGATGGAGAGCTCCAGCACCGCACGGATTATCGACTCTACGTTGTCAATCTCGTTGTAGGTCGGTACTATGGCCAAGGTTGCACCCATCATATTACAGTCTATTGATCATACACTTACCGACCCTCTGCCGCATTTATTCCAAGCATTGCCGGGATCTCCACCGTGGGGTAGCCCGTAAAATCTACCCCTGAGAGCTTGAAGCGCACATAGCTAATCACCTTCCCCTCCGCTCTGAACATCTGCTCGTAGCGCGTTGGTATAGCCAAATCCTGACGGTTTTTAAGTAGAAAATCGATATCCGTATAGCTTTCTAAAATTTCAGCCTTCAATCCTTGCAGTACCCCAAGCGTGTAGAGGTGCAACTCACGGCTGTCTGTCTTCAGGTGAACCACGCCCTCTGGTGATAGCAGGTACTGGTATAGCCGAAGGAAGCCCGGGGAGGTAAGCCGTTTCTTCTCTCGTCGGGTCTTAAGCTGGGGATCTGGGAAGGTAATCCAGATCTCTGCAATCTCGCCACGCCCGAAAAATGAACGAATTGTCTCTATCCTGCCTCTGGCAAATGCCACATTACGAAGCCGCTGCACCTCGGCATGCTTTGCGCCGTACCAGAGCCTTGCGCCCTTAATGTCCATTCCTATGAAATTGCGAGAGGCGTATGCCTCTGCCAGCGCGCAGGTATACTCACCCTTTCCGCAGCCCAGCTCTAGCGTGATGGGGTTACCATTGCCGAAATAGTCTGTGCCCCAATGCCCCTTTAGCCTATAGTTCCCCTGTACAACCTCTTCGAAGGGAGGCTGGTGCAAGCAGGCGAAAGTCGCATTCTCGGCGAAACGCTCCAGCTTATTCTTCCCCATACAGCGCGCTACTTATCGGGTAGTTCACTCTGCCCCACCTCCATTCCCACGGTTCGGATGCCTAGAAGCGGATCGTGTCGCATTCCCTGCACCAGCCTGAAAGCGTACACGCCTTCCTGCGCAAAACGCATCTTGAGACGGTAGGGCATCCGCACCTCCCAAATCCCGGCGAATCCCCGTCCATACCATTCACCCTGCGGGGTGGCGAGCTGGTAGTTTAGGGTATCGCGCAGATTGCTCCCACCTGGAGTAGTAACCTCTATGAACAGGTAAAGGTTCGCATTCGGGTAGCTATCATCGTGCCGAAGATTGAAATGGATGTCGTACTCTGTCAGCGTATCAGGTGCTGGCACTGAGAATAGAATCGCAGAATCTGCATACCATTTCCCTTCCGCAATATCGTACGTTGCGTAGTAGGTTGGCTTTCGGTGGCACCCCTCCAGCAGCACAGCAGACATGGCGAGCAAGAGGAACACCGCCAGTACATTTCTACTGCTCTTTAGCACCATGCTGCCCTCCCGTTGATGATTCGCGCCCCCTGTCTCCTTGCCGGTTATGCGTTTGCTGGCCATTGGCTCTAGCCGCTAGACGATTGCCGTTGGCGAGATTCCCTCTCCGTTGCGAGTTGCCACCAGCTCCAGCAGCACGCTTACCCGCCTCTCCCTGCCGGGCTTGCTGCTGATTGGGCGATTTATTTGCCTGGGGTTGGGAAGGACGCCCCTGTCCATTCTGTGCACGTGAGCCTTCTTGACGACCGTTTGTCGCCCCACGGTTGGGTCGCTTACGATTTCGGTTCGCATTTTTGGGCTTATCGAACCTGGTAATGCTCTCCTCCTCTATCACGTGGTCATAATCCAGGGCAACCACCCTCTCTTCCCGCTTGGGCTTGATGAACATGGTGAGTGCTGCACCCTCCTTACCCTCTGCATTCAGCGCAAGCACATCATGCACCTGCTTGAGTGTGAGCATCACCATTTGGCCAGCCCCCCGAGGCTCGGTAGAGAACCACATGTAGTCGCGAAACAGATCGTTCTTCACATGGTAGAGGTCCTGCCCCTCTAGGCGTAGCGGCCCTTTGAGCTTAGGGAGCTTTTGCTTGGCATCGGCGTACACATCCACCTCAAAGTTTAAGCAACACTTCAGCTTACCGCACTGGCCGGCCTGTTTTAGGGGATTGGGGGTGAGGTCCTGCATCTTCACCGTGCTGGTGGTTACAGGGGCAAACTGGTGCATCCAGCTCGCGCAGCACAGCGTCTGCCCGCATGTGCCCAATCCGCCCAGCCGCCCAGCCTCCTGCCGTGGGCCTATCTGCCGCATCTCTACCCGAATATGGAATTCCGTGGCGAGCATACGCACCAGTTCCCGAAAGTCTACCCGCTTCTCGGCGCTGTAGAAGAATGAGGCTTTAGCCCCATCGGCCTGGAACTCCACATCTGCAATCTTCATTCCCAATCCGAGTTCTAGCGCCACCTCGCGCGCCCGCACCATCGATGGGAACTCGCGGGCTATATTGCTCAACCAACGCTCCACATCCCCCTGCGTCGCCTTCCGGTAGATTTCTGCCAAAACCCCCAGCTCTCCTTCTGCTGAGCGCCGCCAGTTGCGCTGCGCCAGCCACCCTGTTAGTGCCACTGCGCCTACATCGTGCCCTGGACTCGACGACACCGCCACCAAATCGCCCCTTCGCAGTTCCAGCATGTTGGAATTGAGGTAGTAAGCATTGCGACCGTTTTTGAACTGCACCATCACAATGCTCTCATCCACTATACGCTGCGTAAAATCCTTACCCCAATCGTACTGGGTATTCGCCTCGCAGCCGTCTTGCTCCATCCGATACCCGCCAGATTCCTCTGCACGCACTATTCTCCCCCTCGTGCTCTCGTATACCTCCATGGCTAATGACCATACGCTATTTTGAGTACCTGCCTGCCACTACTCCATTACCCGGTTGCCACTCCCAGTATCGCCCCCGCTGCATCTAGATGTAGGAGCTTGTTAAAGAAAATTTTACAACATTCTCCGAATTACCAAGAGGGGCAACTATACCCACCCTGCCCGTAGCCAGGAGGATTGCAGCCTTGCCTGCCATTCTTGGATGTTGGAAGGCCTTCAGATACCGAATTTCACCTTAAAATCCCGATTCTTACCTAGCCCACAAAGGTAGCAATTATTATTGATTTCTCAATACTCCCGTTGAACACTCGCCTACAGTGCCCAGAAATGGCGGTGCTGCCCTACGAAAAAGGCCTTCCCCTGCCGTACCACAGAATCGGGCAATTCACCCTCAGATTTCCTGATGATGCGCGCAAAATCATTATCCCACGCAAACCAACCCTCGGGCACTATCCACAGGAAACCATCGTTGTACACAGGCATTGCCCACTGGTGGGGCGTCGTAAACACATCGCGCGAGAAGGGGAACTGTTCGTAGCTCAGTCCCAGCTGCGCAAGTAGCGTTGCCGGCAGGTCGTATTGATTCCCTATCCGTTCCACCACCCTAGCCGCCGAGTCCGCCAACGCTCCCCCAAGCCAAAGCATCGGGATATGGTAGCGCTCAGGGTTATCCGTATCGGTGCCATTGGGGTAGTAGTGCCCGTGGTCAGCCAGAACCACCAGCAGGGTATTTTGCCACCAGGGCTGCCGCTTAGCCTTGCGGACGAAATTGCCCAGGCAGCTATCGGCATAGCGAGCCGTTCGCACCATACGCTCGCTTTCGCTACCATACGCATTATCCCTATTCGGCAGATCGTAGGGCTCATGATTGCTCAGGGTGAAATAGAGCCAAAAGAACGGATGCCGCATCGTATCGGCATCTTGGGCAACCCGTGCGAAGAGATATTCATCGGGTATTCCCCACTTGCTGTGCGCATGCGCTATTCCTAGGTTACTCTCATCATAAATCTGCTGCATCCCCCCGGCCAGCAGGCATGATCTGAAGTTGGCAAAGTCCGCATTGCCCCCGTAGTAGAATGCGGTGCTGTAGCCCAACGAATCGAAAATCCTCGGGAGAAAGGCCAGCTTCTCCAGCTTAGCCGGGTAGTGGATTATCGACTTTTTCCCCTGGCCCGGGTAACCGGCCATAACCGCCACAATACCCCGCTCGCTACGGGTGCTGGCTGCGTAGATCCTGCTGAAAAGCACGCCCTCCTGAACCAACGAATCAAAACGCGGCATTGCATCTATACCGCCTAGCCGCTTGGAGAACTGCGCGCTCTGGCTCTCCATAAGCACCACCAGCACATTGGGACGCTCGGTTCGTAGGAGCGCGGGGGGAAGCCCATCGCCTCGCTCCATTAGCGTGGTTAGCGCCTCCTGTTCCTCCGCTGAGGTGGAGAGCGAGGCATACTGCAGGGCGGCGCCATTACGAGTGGCCACGCTACGGATTAACGTCCATACTGGGTTGAGCGCAGCGTGATTGGCAAGGTTGTTATTGCAGAAGTAGACGCTGCCAGCATTCATGGTGGCCACTGACAGCCCGCCGCGAATGGGGAGCACCATGGCCCAAGCTGCATTGAGGAAGAATACTGGTTGCCACCATCTCAATCTACTATACGCCAAAGTTTTAGGCCACACCCAGCGAATTATTAACCTCCAGTAGAGCATTGAGACCGCAACTATGGCCAGCAGCCCCACCACCAGCACGCCTATAGGCACAGATGCCAGCGCCTCCTTGGGATGGTCGAGGTAGCGGAATGCCGAGAGATCGAGCCGAAACTGCCAATGGCGGTACAGCTCTGCATCTATACACACTATCGCAATGGTTATGATACCCACCAGCCCGAGATACCATACCAGAATACGCCTCACTGCCAGCTGGATTCGCACAGAACTCATAGCCATCAGCAGGCACACGGGAATAGCCACATACCCGAGTACTGACAGATCCATAGCCACCCCATGCCGCATAGCTCCCCAGAATTCTGCCCAGCTAATCCAATGCCCACCGAGCCCCTGGAATACTATGAACGCCACCCGAGCCGCCGTTAGCAGCACGGCCCATACCGCTAGCGCCCGGATCACTATACCCAATCGCACCTCCAGCCTGTATCGCCTAGCCATTCGGAATCTTTTTAACTAACGAAAATCCTCCACCCGTTTCTCCACCTACAGCCCCATCCTACGTACTTAGGCAGAAATCGCAACAATTTCCCTGTGCCACAGGGCTACACCTCCCCCTGCGTATCGTCACCGCGCATATTGCCCTGCACCCGCAGCGCCTCGGTATGTACCAGGTGACAGAGGTTGCGCACGAAACCCCGATCAAGCCCCACCATCTCGCCATAGCGGAGGTGGTGTGTGAGCAGCTGTCTCCAGCGCCCGGGATGGTAGGGTTGTACCCCGTGCTCCATTTTCCATGCGCCTATCCGCTGCACAATACGCATTCGGGCACCGAGCAGCTCGAGTATTTGGCTATCCAACCTATCGATCTCACCTCGCAGATGGGCTAAATCGGGTTCAAGATCCCGTTCACCCGCCCGTACCGAATAGCGAAACCGGCGCATCATAGCCCCGAATGTCGCTGGGGTTAGCTGCTGTGCCGCATCGCTCAGCGCATGCTGTGGTGATGGGTGTACCTCTACGAATAGCCCATCGAAGGAATAGTCTAACGCCTGCTGCGCAATACCCGGCACAAGCTCGGCCCGCCCGGCTATATGGCTTGGGTCGCACACTATCTGCAGATCGCCAAGGCGGGAGCGTAGCGCCAGCGGCACCTCCCAACGGGGACTGTTCCGCAATGGCGCAGCATCTGCAGCGTAAAACCCCCTATGCACCGCCACCACCCGTGCATGCCCAGCACGGCGAAATCGCTCTATAGCCCCTATCCAGAGTTCCAGATCGGGCGAAATGGGATTCTTCACAAAAATGACTCCATCGCCCGGAGGAATGGCATGGCTCAACTCCTCCACGGCAAAAGGGTCAGTGGCCGTCCGCGCCCCAATCCAATACGAAGCTATACCATGATCCCGAGCCGCCCTTACATGCGTTGTCGTAGCCACCTCCACGCACACAGGAAGCCCCGTCTCCTGCTGAGCCTGAGCCAGCCAGGGCAACGCCTGCGCTCCCCTACCCTCAAACCCTCCTGGCCTAGTGCGAGGCTTCCACACCCCAGCCCGGTAGAAATCTACACACCCCAGCTGGGCCAGCTCGTGCGCACAGGTCAGCACCTGCTCGGGGTTCTCTGCCGAGCAGGGGCCTGCCACCACCAGCGGAATGCGGTAGGTATCAATTGCTCCACCTGCCTTTACCTCTTCAGCCATGCCCTACGCTTTGCCGCAAAGGTAGGGGTTTTCTGCTGTTAAACCACTCCACCTATGGAGAAAATTTCCCTGTCGCGCTAGTTTAGACGATTTGGGCAGAGAACGCAGAAAAAGGGAAAGTATCAGATGATCGCCGCTTGTAGCGACGTGGCGTGCCGCGTCGTGATTAAAGGCCGCGTCGTGATTGGAGGGCATACGGCGATTAGCCGCCGCTTGTCGCGACGTGGCGTGCCGCGTCGCGATTAAAGGCCGCGTCGCAATTAGAGGGTGCCCCGCGATTAACCGCATTTGTAGCTACGTGGCGTGCCGCGTCGCGATTAAAGACCGCATCGCTACTAGAGGCCGCTCCGCGAATAACCGCATTTGTAGCGCTGCACCGCGATAAATAGCAAGGCCCCGACCTTTTCAGGTCGGGGGCCTTGTATTTACCCACTAAGCCTCACCTACAGCAGGCTGAACGAGACCGTGAGGCCTGCCATCACTATCGACACCATGCTCATGAGCTTAATGAGGATATTGAGGCTCGGGCCCGAGGTGTCCTTGAAGGGGTCGCCCACCGTATCGCCCGTTACCGCAGCCTTGTGGGCATCGCTACCCTTTCCGCCAAAGTTCCCCTCCTCTATGTACTTCTTGGCATTGTCCCAGGCACCACCAGCATTGGCCATGAACACCGCCAGCACAAAGCCCGTGCCTAGGCCACCCACCAGCAGCCCCATTACGCCTGCCACTCCGAATATGATACCCGTGATGATGGGGATCAGGATGGCCAACGTGGCCGGGAGTATCATCTCCACCTGCGCACCCTTAGTGGATATGGCCACGCAGCGGGCATAGTCTGGCGTTCCTGTGCCTTCCAGTATCCCTTTGATCATGCGGAACTGGCGGCGCACCTCTTCCACCATTCGTTGGGCTGCGCGTCCCACCGCATTCATGGTGAGACCCGAGAAGAGGAAGGCCAGCATACTGCCGATGAATACCCCCACCAGCACCTTGTAGTTCATCAGGTTCACGCTGAACCAGTCCATGAAATCGGCTATCGTGGCATCATGTATACTCTGGGTGCCAGACACTATGCCGTCTGATACATCCTTCGGCAGCGTGGCTATCACCTCAGCCCCATTGGCCACCAAGCGCTCTATCCCGATCTTAATCTCCTCTATATAGGAGGCCAGCAGGGCGAGCGCCGTAAGGGCAGCCGAGCCTATGGCGAAGCCCTTCCCTGTGGCTGCCGTTGTATTCCCTAGGGCATCTAGGGCATCGGTACGGCGACGCACCTCGGGGTCAAGGCCGCTCATCTCAGCATTCCCCCCGGCATTGTCAGCTATCGGCCCGTAGGCATCGGTAGCCAACGTGATCCCGAGCGTAGAGAGCATCCCCACAGCGGCTATGCCTATACCGTAGAGCCCCATGCTGAAGTTGGAAAAATCAAAATTCGAGGCGAAGAGGTACGAGAAGGTGATGCCCAATACCACCGCAATCACAGGGATCGCCGTGGATATCATCCCCATGCCTAGACCGGAGATGATTACGGTGGCATGGCCCATTTTAGCCGCCTCGCTCACCCGTCGGGTTGGCTTGCTAGCGTGCGAGGTATAGTATTCGGTCGACTTCCCAATGATGATGCCAACCACAAGCCCCACGATTACCGAACACGATATAAGCGCCCAATTATCCAGATTCAGCAGCCAGAGAATGAGGAAGGTGGCTGCCGCTATCAGCACGGCGCTCACATTGATACCCAGATTCAGCGACCCCAGCAGCTGCTTCATGCTAGCCCCCTCCTTGGTGCGCACCAGGAAGATGCCGATGATAGAGAGCAGTATCCCCACCGCCGCAATGATCATCGGGGCTATTACCGCCCTGAATTGCATAGCACCACTGCCCATGAACGCCGAGGCCCCCAGGGCTGCCGTAGCCAGTATAGAACCGCAATAGCTCTCGTAGAGGTCAGCCCCCATACCGGCCACATCGCCCACATTATCGCCCACATTATCGGCAATGGTGGCAGGGTTGCGCGGGTCATCCTCTGGGATACCGGCCTCCACCTTACCTACGAGGTCAGCCCCCACATCGGCAGCCTTAGTGTAGATACCCCCGCCCACACGGGCAAAAAGCGCCTGCGTAGAGGCCCCCATCCCGAAGGTCAACATGGTGGTGGTTATCATCACCATCTTCTGCTCTGGAGAGGGTGCTTCCATAAGGCCATTCAACACCAAGTACCAGATCGATATATCGAGCAGCCCCAACCCCACCACCACAAGCCCCATGACGGCCCCCGAACGAAAAGCCACCTTAAGCCCCGCATTCAGGGAGTGCTGCGCAGCATTGGCAGTGCGCGCCGAGGCGAACGTGGCGGTGCGCATGCCTATGAAGCCCGCCAGTGCCGAGAAGAAGCCCCCCGTAAGGAAGGCGAACGGCACCCAGCCATTCTGCACGCCCAGCCCGTAGGCCAGGACCGAGAAAAAGGCCGCGAGCACTATGAATGCTATCAGCACCACCTTGTACTGCTGCCGCAGGTACGACATGGCCCCCCTGCGCACATACAGCGCAATCTCACGCATTCGCGGCGTGCCCTCATCGGCCCGCATCATGCTCCGGAAGAAGTACCAGGCAAACAGGAGCGCCAGCACTGCTGCCGCAGGCACCAACCAGAAAATCGGCTCTATCTGTCCCATAGCTCTGTTTAGTTAGACCGTACTGTACCCGCTGCGCCAGTTGGCCCATAGGGCTACCCAACGCAGCATTACCAACGGCAAAGATACCAATTTTAGATTAAATCCAACACTATGAAACCGTTTTTTCCGCCCGCGCCCCAGAGAATCCAGCTCCTAAGACCTCTGCAAAGCCAGCTCAAACTTACGTGGCACAGCGCATGGCTGCAAGCCTCCCTTTTTGCCGCATTACCATAATAACCTCCATCCCGATTCGTTGTCTTTCCGAATCCTAACAACTGTACCAGCCATGTGGAAATTCTACGCGCTCCTGTCTGCACTCTTCGCAGCCCTCACCGCCATTTTCGCCAAAATCGGGGTGGCAAACGTGAATGCGCACCTCGCCACCGCCATCCGGACCACCGTTGTCCTTCTCCTGGCCTGGGGCATCGTTTTCGCCTCTGGGCACGCCGGCGAGCTTAAGGGGGTGGGGGCCCGCACATGGATCTTCCTCATCCTCTCTGGGCTGGCCACGGGGCTATCATGGATCTTCTACTTCCATGCCCTGCAAACGGGCGAGGCCTCGCGGGTAGCTCCTATCGATAAGCTAAGCGTAGTCTTCACCATCCTGCTCGCCTTCCTCATCCTCCGTGAACCGCTCACCCCCAGGGTTATTCTAGGAGGCATGCTCATAGCGGCTGGGAGCATTGTGATGATCATCCGCTAGGCTGGAACGGGCCCCTGCAAAGCCCATCTGAACGACGCGGCACGCTGCGTCGCTACGACCTTGGAGAAATGGAGATTGACCAAAAAATTTTTAACCGAAAGAAGAAAAAACATCTCTACGCATTTAAACGACGCGGCACGCCGCTTCGCTACAGTCTTCGAGATTCGTAAGTTATTGATTAAAACGTTTTAACCACAAGATAGGCAAAGGGAATCTCAACCAATAGAACGTATATCTTGCAGGGGCCGTGAGTCCGCATGGAAAAGGCGCAGGTTAATCCCTGCGCCTTTCATTTTCCGCGCTATTGGCCGTCTACGGGCTCCTTCTCGTAGCCAGCTATAAGGTTCTTCACGCCCTCTACCAGCTTCTCCAGCGGCACGCCACTGTGCTCGCTCATCATCCCGAAGGTGGCCTTCTGCACCATAAGCTTGCCCAGCGGGCTCTGGAGCTTCTTGAAGTGGGGATCTATGGTGGCCATATCCTTTATCGCCTTGGGGTAGCGGGCTAGCAGATCCTTGAGCCGGGTATCCGCATTCAGCTCTAGGGGGGTGCTGCTTGCAGGGGCAGCGCCCTCCCCGTCCAGCGCCTCCTTCTGCCCATACCCACCGTTCTGCTCGCCGTCCCAGGTAAGCAGGGTGCGCGATCCCTCTAGCTCGCGGATATGGGTACAGTTCTGCATCATCTCCAGCACCCCGCGGAATTTGCCTTCCTTATCGCGCACCGCTACGTAGGTGATGTAGATGAACAGCCCCGGCTTGTTGATCCAGAACTCAGCCTGGTTCTGCTCGCCAGTGCGGAATTTCTCTATGATCTCCTCTACTATGTGCACGCTCTTAGGCGGGTGGCAACGCCGTACCTCGCGGCCTATAACCCCAGCGCTACGCGGGAATATACGGTGCTCGGTGTCTGTGTAGAACTTCACCAGCTCGTTCTCATCCACGTAAGAGAGATCCACGGGCATATGGCGGAATATCAGGTTGATCTGCTCCAGCGTTAGCTGCCCCTCGGCCACATGGAAGAGCCTGTCTGGGTCATCGGCCGCTGGGGCAGCGGGCGCAGCTGAGTACTTGGCTATTAGCGCGCCGAGGTCATTGAGGAAATTGCTCGCCACGCCCGAGCTGGCCGTGCTGGCGACATTCCCGGGGCTCGCTATGGTGTTGGCTATCGGGTTTATGGTTTGCGCACCCGTGGTGGTTTGGGAGGGCTCGCCCGGCATGTGGATGAGGAAGAACCCGATCTCACGGTCGCCACGCTCCATCTCCTTGAACTCCTCCGGGGGAATCAGCTTCAGCGCCGTGGGGTAGAGTATGAGCTCCTCCTTACCCATAAGGTCGAGGCAGTCGATCTCCATGCTCTTGTAGGCCTCTGGGAATGCAGCGTAGTTACCGAGGTTCAGGAGGTCGTTGCACTTCTTAATCTCATCGCGCACGTAGTCATCATAGGTCCACATGGTGGTGCTGGGGCGGTTGAACCCGTGGCGTTCCAGCGCCGAGTAGAGCTGGTTCTGCTTGCGGTGGAAGTGCACGCGGTACTTCATCATATCGGCCATCAGGGGCTTCCAGGCCTCAGGGTCAAAGGGCTTATCGAGCAGCTCGTGCCCCTGCTTTAGCAGCTCCTTCATCTTGGCCACCTCGCGCCTGTAGGCATCTATGGGATGCCCGAAAGGAAGCTCCTCAGGCGGGCGCTTTATGAGCCCCTCGAATATGTGGATAATCTCCTTGGTGTCCTCGAGCCGGCACTCATCAGCCCCCTGGTCGGCATTCTTCACCAGCTGCTCTGCGGCGGCGAACTCCTCGGGGCTAACGTCGCCCACCTCTTTGCGGGCACGATCCCGAGCCTCATCCAGCGTGATCTCCTTGTTCGCGTAGGCCGTCCGGATTGCGATCATCTTCTCCAGCTTCTCCCGGTTCAGATTCTCAAACGATATGGTACCCATGATGCTTGTGAATTTAGTTTTGTTGCGCCTTTCACTATCGTACTAACAATCGATCCGATTGATTTGTTCTCTACAAAACGCTGATAATTTTCCAACCCTCCCCACCCACCAGGCACACTCGGCCTACGCAGCAGAAACCGCCGCATGCCCGCAGGGGCAGGTGATAACGTTGATTTTATAATCAACTAGTAATCAATCTATTCTTTGTACCAACTCCGTACC